>NZ_JADMJK010000220.1 GCF_018780625.1 Polaromonas sp.
CTTCCGCGCGCGTCGGCACGGGGTTCAGGATCATGCTTTCCATCATCTGGGTCGCGGTGATGACGACCTTGTCCATGGCGCGGGCCATCTTGATCATGCGTTTTTGCAGGCCGGGCACCGTGGCGTTGCCGACCTCGACCGCCAGGTCGCCACGCGCCACCATGATGCCGTCGCTGACGCGCAGGATTTCTTCCAGGTTGGGAATCGCCTCGGCGCGCTCGATCTTGGCGATCAGGCCGGGCTTGTGCTTGTAGGGCGCAGCCGCCACGTTGCAGAGCTGGCGCGCCATTTCCATGTCAGTGGCGTTTTTGGGGAAGCTCACGGCGACGTAGTCGGCCTGGAAACTCATGGCGGTCTTGATGTCTTCCATGTCCTTGGCCGTCAGCGCGGGCGCGGTCAGGCCGCCGCCCTGCTTGTTGATGCCCTTGTTGTTGGACAGTTCGCCGCCGAGCTTGACGGTGGTGTGGACTTCCTCGCCACGCACGGCATCGACGGTCAGCACGATCAGGCCGTCGTTGAGCAGCAGCAGGTCGCCGGCCTTCACATCGCGCGGCAGTTCCTTGTAGTCCAGCCCCACGCCCTTGATGTCGCCCGGCTCGGTGCGGGACGCGTCCAGCACAAAGCGCTCGCCGGGCTCCAGCATCACCTTGCCTTCGGCAAACTTGCCGACGCGGATCTTGGGGCCCTGCAGGTCGGCCATGATGGCGACCTCGCGGCCGGCGCGCTGGGCCACTTCGCGCACCAGTTGCGCCCGGTCCACATGGTCTTGCGCCTGGCCGTGGCTGAAATTGAGCCGCACCACGTTGACACCGGCACGGATCATTTTTTCAAGCAAAACGGGGTCGCTGGACGCAGGGCCGAGGGTGGCAACGATTTTGGTGGCGCGAAGCGACATGAAGGGTCTCCTTGTAATTTGGTTTCTGATTCTTACATGGAACCGGTTACCGCCCGGGTACCAAAACAAGGTGCGAGCCGGGCTGGCAAAAGTTTGATCCTGGTCAGAACGCCCACGGGCCGATCCCCCTAGAATTTCATGTTGCCCCTTTCCCTTTACTTACACGCCATGCCCGCTTCCCTCGCCCCCATTCCCGCCGACCAGCCGCTGCCGCACCGCAAGACCCTGCGCGCGTGGCTGATCCCCCTGTCGAGCCGCACCACGCTGTGGGCGCTGGTGCTGCTGGTGTTTGACTACGCGCTGCTGCTGGCGGCGCTGGCCGGCACGGTGCTGATCGACGCCGTATGGGGCAAGCTGCTGTGCGGGCTGGCCGCGGGCTTTGTCACGGGCCGGCTGTTCATCATTGGCCATGACGCCTGCCACCAGAGCCTGACGCCGCACCGCCGGCTCAACAAGTGGCTGGGCCGCATCGCCTTTTTGCCCTCGCTCACGCCCTTCAGCCTGTGGGACGTCGGCCACAACGTGATTCACCATGGCTACACCAACCTCAAGGGTGTGGATTTTGTCTGGGCACCACTGACGCAGGCCGAGTACCAGGCGCTCACGCCCTTTCAGCGCCTGCGCGACCGCATTTACCGCAGCGGCTGGGCGCCGGGCCTCTACTACATGATCGAGATCTGGTGGAACCGCATGTTTTTTCCGAACCGGGCCCACATGCCCACGCGCCGCCCGATTTTCATCAAGGACTGCCTGCTGGTGTCGGCCTTTGCCGTGCTGTGGGCCGGCGTGATGGTGGCGGCCGCGCTGGCCACGGCGCAGCCGGTCGCGGCGGTGCTGCTGAGCGGCTTTGTACTGCCCTTTTTGTTCTGGAACGCGATGATCGGCTTCGTGGTGTATGTGCATCACACGCACGTCAAGGTGTCCTGGCACGACGACAAAGCCGCCTGGTCCCAGGCGCAACCCTTTGTCTCGACCACCGTGCACCTGACCTTTCCGCTGGGCATAGGCGCGGTGCTGCACCACATCATGGAACACACGGCGCACCATGTGGACATGAGCATTCCGCTGTACCGGCTCAAGCAGGCGCAGAGCAAGCTCGAACACATGCTGCCCGAGCGCATCGTGGTGCAGCCGTTTTCGTGGCGCTGGTACTTTGACACGGCCCGCCAGTGCAAGCTCTACGACTACAGCCGCCGCTGCTGGACCGACTACGCCGGGCGCGCCGCCAGCCCGCAGCGTAGCGAACCGGCGTAAAAAAGGGTGCCTTGGCACCCTTTTTCATGGTCAAACAGACTTCCAGCGTTCAGTGTTCAGCCCGCCGCCCGCTTCTCCAGCACTTCAAACGCGGGCAGCGTCTTGCCTTCCAGGATTTCCAGGAAAGCGCCGCCGCCGGTAGAGATGTAGTCCACCTGCTGCTCGATACCGTATTTGGCAATCGCCGCCAGCGTGTCGCCGCCGCCGGCCAGCGAAAACGCGCTGCTCGCGGCAATGGCGCGTGCAATGCCTTCGGTGCCTTTGGAAAAGGCGTCAAACTCAAACACGCCGACCGGGCCGTTCCAGACAATGGTGCCGGCCGCCATCAGCTGCGCCGCCAGTTTGGCGGTGGTCTCGGGGCCAATGTCCAGGATCAGGTCGTCGTCGGCCACCTCGCTCGCCCGCTTGACGGTGGCCGGCGCATCGGCAGCAAAGGTCTTGGCGCA
>NZ_JADMJK010000254.1 GCF_018780625.1 Polaromonas sp.
AAGTGCCGGTGTACGAGGCTTTTGTGGAGGGCGCCAAGGAAGGGTTCGAGGTGGCGAAAAATCTGCTGCCCTATCTGGTGGCCATGCTGTGCGCGGTGGGCGTGCTACGCGCCTCAGGCGCCCTGGATTTAGGCCTGAAAGGCATTCGCACCCTGGTTGAATGGACGGGCTGGGATGCGCGCTTCGTCGATGCCCTGCCGACGGCGCTGGTCAAACCCTTTTCCGGCAGTGCTGCACGGGCCATGCTGATCGAGACCATGCAGAGCCATGGCGTTGACAGCTTCCCGGCGCTGCTGGCGGCCACCATGCAAGGCAGCACCGAAACCACCTTCTATGTGCTGGCGGTGTACTTCGGCTCGGTGGGCATCCAGCGCGCGCGGCATGCCGTGGGCTGCGCGCTGCTGGCGGATTTGTCCGGTGTGCTGGCTTCCATCGGGGTCTGCTACTGGTTCTTTGGCTGAGTCGCAGGCGCGCGCCCTTGCATCCGGTCCGATGCCGGACACGGAGCATGAACGGTTCACCGGTTCGTCGTCGCGAACGCAGTGCGGCCAGCTACTGAATCAGCAGCGTTTAGCGGCTTACCGGTGCAGCCAAGCGCACTGAGAGCGTTGCCCATGCGGCCATAGCTGATAGCCAGGCCAATTCATGGCAACGGGCTTAAACCCAACTCTTTCAAGAAGTCATTGTGCTTGTGCTTTGCCGCCGCAATGGCTTTTTCAACCTCGGCCAACTCGCCATGCGTCGCTTCCAGGTCAATCTCTGCCTCGCCGACTGCCGTGCTGATGTAGCGGGAGATGTTCAGGTTGAAATCATTTTTCTCAATCTCGGCCATCTCCACCCTGCGGGAGTATCGGGGCGCTTCCTTGCGGAACTGGTAGGTCTCGATGATTTTCGCGATGTGCTCTTGCGTCAACTGGTTCTGACGCTTGCCTTTGGCGTTGCGCTCTGGATAGCCCTTACCCAGCTTGGGCGAGGCCAGGTCAATTTCTGAAAACAAGCCGGCAAACGTGCTTTGAAACGACTCGTTTTCAATGTATTTGAAGCCAGCCTGCAGCGTGTGCAACAACTCGCCGTCCTGCATGCGGGCCATACTGGCAATGCTGCTCCAAAGGTGTAAGGGCTCTATGACGTAATGCACCTTGCGGCGCATCTGCTTCTCAAAGGCGGGCACGTCGTTCAGGTTTTCTTCATACCAAACCTGAAGTGGAGTGCTCGCGCCAGTTTTTTGCAATACATCAGCCGCGATATCGGGGTAGTCGCTGCCCAACTCCTTTTTGGCCGCTGCCTCGTAGTTGTCTGACAGGTAGCGCAGGAACAGGAAGGACAGCATGTAGTCGCGGAAATCGTCCGCATCCATGGCCCCGCGCAGTTGGTCGGCAATCGCCCAGAGGGTCGTCGTCCATCACGAAGCCCTTGGTCAAGAACTCCTTCAGCACGGTGGAGGCCCAGCGCCGGAATTGCACGCCACGCGGCGAGCGCACACGGTAGCCCACGGCCAAAATGGCGTCCAGGTTGTAGTGCGCTACCCGGTAGTTCTTGCCGTCGGCGGCAGTTGTCAACCGTTGGTTGACAACTGATTCCTGGCTCAACTCCTGCTCAACAAAAATGGCTTTGAGGTGCTTGGCAATGTTCTGCTTGGTGGTCTGGAAGAGCTCCGCCATTTCAAGCTGTGTCAGCCACACCGTGCCCAGATCAGCCCGAAGCCGAATTTGGCTTTTCCCGTCCTCGGTGGTGTAAAGAATCAAGTCGTTCATGGTGTTGGAGCCGGGACGGCTTTGGTGGCAGGTCGCTCAAGGATGTCGGGCAGAGAAAACTTATAGCGGCCCAAAAATGCATCAAGGATCTGCCTGAAAAGTCGCTTGTTGTCGTCCACCATGGCCATAGGCTGATAGATGTCGTATTTACCGTGGCTTAACAAATTGAGCGCACGGGCATACAGCTCCGTGTCATCAAAACCCTGAATGCAGGCAGAAAAATCATCGTGCCCGAAAAAGGTGGCCGTCTTCTCCAAAATGCTGCGCAGCATATTGAAGTGATAGGTGTAGAGCTTTCCGTTCCCGGCGGCCTTCTGCACTTCGGCCAGCATGGCCACATGGTGGAAAAACGGTGTGTCACCCACACAGCAAAAAGCCCGAACCGGTGAGGGTTCGGGCTTTGCAGGGTAGCTTGGATGCTTGGTCTACTTGCGCGCTGGCGGCAAATCCGTGCAGCTGCCATGCGCCACTTCCGCCGCCATGCCAATGCTCTCCCCCAGCGTGGGGTGGGGGTGGATGGTCTTGCCGATATCCACCGCGTCGGCGCCCAGTTCGATGGCCAGCGCAATTTCGCCGATCATGTCGCCCGCGTGGGTGCCGACCATGCCGCCGCCCAGGATCTTGCCGTGGCCGTGCGCCTCAGGACTGTCATCAAACAAGAGCTTGGTGACGCCTTCGTCGCGGCCGTTGGCAATCGCGCGGCCCGATGCCGTCCAGGGGAACAGGCCCTTCTTGACCTTGATGCCTTGCGCCTTGGCCTGGTCTTCCGTCAGGCCCACCCACGCCACTTCGGGGTCGGTGTAGGCGACGCTCGGAATCACTCTAGCATTGAAGGCGGCGCTGGCCAGTTCCTTGTTGCCTTGCAGTTCACCGGCAATCACTTCGGCGGCCACATGCGCTTCGTGCACGGCCTTGTGCGCCAGCATGGGCTGGCCCACGATGTCGCCAATGGCGAAGATGTGCTGCACGTTGGTGCGCATCTGGATGTCGACGTTGATGAAGCCACGGTCTGTGACCGCCACGCCGGCTTTCTCGGCTGCAATCTTCTTGCCATTGGGCGTGCGGCCCACGGCCTGCAGCACCAGGTCGTAGACCTGCGGCGCGGGGGCCGTACCGCCCTCTTCCGCTGGCGCAAACGTCACCTCAATGCCTTCGGGCAAGGCGCGCGCGCCCACCGTCTTGGTCTTGAGCATGATGTTGTCAAACCGTGGCGCGTTCATCTTTTGCCAGATCTTGACCAGGTCGCGGTCCGCGCCCTGCATCAGGCCGTCCATCATTTCCACCACGTCCAGGCGGGCGCCCAGCGTGCTGTAGACGGTGCCCATTTCCAGGCCGATGATGCCGCCGCCCAGAATCAACATGCGCCTGGGGACTTCTTTGAGCGCCAATGCGCCGGTGGAGTCCACCACGCGCGGGTCGTTGGGCATGAAGGGCAGGCGCACGGCCTGGCTGCCTGCGGCGATGATGGCCTTTTTGAACGCAATGGTTTGCGTCTTGCCGGTTTTTTCTTGCGCGCTGCCGCTGGTTTCTTCAACCTGCACATGGTTGGCGCCCACGAACGCACCGTAACCGCGCACCACCGTCACCTTGCGCATCTTGGCCATGGCAGCCAGCCCGCCGGTGAGCTTGTTGATCACTTTTTCCTTGTGGCCGCGCAGCATGTCCACGTTGACCGTGGGCGCGCCGAACTCGATGCCGAGCGCGCCGAGGTGACTGACTTCGTCCATCACGGCGGCCACATGCAGCAGCGCTTTGGAGGGGATGCAGCCCACGTTCAGGCAGACGCCGCCCAGCGCGGCATAGCGCTCGACCAGTACGACCTTCAGGCCCAGGTCGGCCGCGCGGAAGGCAGCCGAGTAGCCGCCGGGGCCAGCGCCCAGCACCAGCAGGTCACAGTCCAGATCGGCCGTGCCGTTGAAGACGGCAGCCGATGGCGTTGATATTGCTACTGTATTGATAGCTTCTTGCGCAGGTTCTACGGGGGCTATAGCCTGTTTTTGCTCCAAAACCGGGGCGGCAGCGCCTGCGGCGTCCAGCGTCAGGACCACGGAACCCTGCTTGACCTTGTCGCCAAGCTGGATCTTGAGTTCCTTGACCACGCCAGCGTGCGAGGACGGAATCTCCATCGACGCCTTGTCGCTTTCAACCGTGACCAGGCTTTGCTCGGCCTTGATGGTGTCACCGGCCTTGACCAGCACTTCAATCACGGTCACTTCGTCAAAGTCGCCGATGTCCGGGACTTTAATGTCTATCAAGCTTGTAGCTGCGCTCATTGGGAGGCTTTCAATTGGAGGGTGAATACTTCCATCGGTTGATCCGAATCGGGGCGGCTCATAACAGCACGCGACGGAAGTCAGCCAATATCTGGCCCAGGTAGGCGTTGAAGCGCGCGGCGGCAGCGCCGTCAATCACGCGGTGGTCCCAGCTCAGGCTGAGCGGCAGTATCAGGCGCGGCTGGAAGGCCTTGCCGTCCCAGACCGGTTCAATCTGGCTCTTGCAGACACCCAAAATAGCCACTTCAGGGGCGTTGATGATGGGCGTGAAGTAACGCCCGCCAATGCCGCCCAGCGACGAAATGGTGAAGCAGGCGCCCTGCATGTCAGCCGGGCTGAGCTTGCCGTCACGCGCTTTCTTGGCGAGTTCGCCCATTTCCTGCGAAATCTGCAGCACGCCTTTCTTGTCGGCATCCCGGATCACCGGAACCACCAGGCCGTTGGGCGTGTCGGCGGCGAAAGCCACATGACAGTACTGCTTGAGCACCAGCTGGTCGCCGTCGAGCGAGGCGTTGAACTGGGGAAACTTCTTGAGCGCGGCCACCGAGGCCTTGATCAGGAAGGCGAGCATGGTGAGCTTGACGCCGGACTTCTCGTTTTCCTTGTTCATCTGGACGCGGAAGGCTTCCAGCTCGGTGATGTCGGCATCGTCGTGGTTGAACACGTGCGGAATCATCACCCAGTTGCGGTGCAGATTGGCGCCGCTGATCTTCTTGATGCGCGACAGCGGCTGACGCTCGACCGGGCCGAACTTGCTGAAGTCCACCTTGGGCCACGGCAGCAGGTCCATGCCTGCGCCGCCGCCTGATGCTGCTGGCGCGGGGGCCTTGGCCACCTGCGCTTCGGTGCGGATGGCGCCTGTCATCACCGCCTTGGTAAAGGCCTGGACGTCATCCGGCGTGATGCGGCCCTTGTAGCCTGTGCCCTTGACCTCGGCCAGCGGAACGCCGAGTTCGCGGGCAAATTTACGCACTGATGGCGAGGCATGCGGCAAATTGCCGGTGGGCGCCACGGTGGGCGCATGGGCTGGCAGCGCGGCAGGTGCAGATACAGGTGCAGGTACTGACGCCACCGCGACTGGCGCCGAGGCTGCAGCGGCGGCGGGTTGAGCCGTAGCAGCAGGTGCCGCAACTGCGGCCACAGGCGCTGCCGTGCCTTCCAGAATGGCCAGCAGGTCGCCAATATTGACGATGTCGCCGAGCTTGACCTTGAGCTCCTTGAGCACACCGGCAGCGGACGACGGGATTTCCATGGAGGCCTTGTCGGACTCGACCGTGATCAGCGACTGCTCGGCCTTGATGCTGTCGCCGGGCTTGACCAGAATCTCGATTACCGAGACATCCTTGAAGTCGCCAATGTCGGGCACATGCACTTCGACCGGGCCGCTGGCGGCGGCAACGGGGGCCGCAGCAACAGCGGCCACAGGCGCGGGCACCTGTTGCACAGCCGGGGCCGGCACGGCTGCAGGCGCTGGCGCGACCGCAGCATCAGCACCCGCCGCTTCCAGCGTCAGCACGACCGACCCTTGCTTGACCTTGTCGTCGAGCTTGACCTTGATTTCCTTGACCACGCCGGCGTGGCTCGACGGAATTTCCATCGAGGCCTTGTCGGACTCGACCGTGATCAGAGACTGCTCGGCCTTGACGGTATCGCCGGGCTTGACCAGCAGTTCAATCACCGTTACTTCGTCGAAATCCCCAATGTCGGGAACTTGAATGTCTATCAATGCCATGTTGTTGGTCTCCGTTTGCTTGCGTCTTGGGCTTCTTGGGCTAAAAGGTTTACGTCAAGCGTAAAGCGGATTGATTTTGTCGACATTGATGGCGTATTTCTGAATCGCTTCAGCCACCTTGGCGACCGGCACGGTGCCCTCTTCGCTCAGCGCCTTCAGGGCGGCCACCACGATGTAGTGGCGGTTGATCTCGAAGTGCTCGCGCAGCTTGCTGCGGAAGTCGCTGCGGCCAAAGCCGTCGGTGCCCAGCACCTTGAAGGTACGGTCCTTGGGGATGTAGGAACGGATCTGCTCGGCGTAGGCCTTCATGTAGTCGGTGGACGCCACCACCGGGCCGGTGTGGTGTTCAAGTTGCTCGCCGACAAAGGACACGCGCGGTGTCTCCAGCGGGTGCAGCAGGTTCCAGCGCTCGGTGTTCTGGCCGTCCCTGGCGAGTTCGTTAAAGCTCGGGCAGCTCCAGACATCGGCGGCAATGCCCCAGTCACTTTCAAGCAGGGCCTGCGCGGCAATCGATTCACGCAGGATGGTGCCTGAGCCCAGCAACTGAACGCGCGGCACGGCAGCGTCGGTTGCACCCGGGTTGCACAAGTACATGCCTTTGATGATCTGCTCTTCCGTGCCGGCTTTCAGGCCAGGCATGGGGTAGTTCTCATTGAGCAGCGTGATGTAGAAATACACGTTGTCCTGCTTTTCCACCATGCGCTTGAGGCCGTGGTGCAGGATCACGCCCACTTCATGCGCAAAGGTGGGGTCGTAGCTGATGCAGTTGGGAATGGTGCCGGCCATGATGTGGCTGTGCCCGTCTTCATGCTGGAGGCCTTCGCCGTTCAGCGTGGTGCGACCGGAGGTGCCGCCCAGCAGGAATCCACGCGCCTGCATGTCACCGGCGGCCCAGGCCAGGTCGCCCACGCGCTGAAAGCCGAACATGGAGTAGTACACGTAGAACGGGATCATGATCCGGTTGTTGGTGCTGTAGGAGGTGGCCGCTGCGATCCAGCTGCTCATGCCGCCGGCCTCGTTGATGCCTTCCTGCAGGATCTGGCCCTTGACGTCTTCCTTGTAGTACATCACCTGGTCCTTGTCGACCGGGGTGTATTTCTGACCTTCGGGGTTGTAGATGCCGATCTGGCGGAACAGGCCTTCCATGCCAAAGGTCCGGGCTTCATCGACCAGGATGGGCACCACGCGCGGACCAAGCGCCTGGTCACGCAGCAACTGGGTGAGAAAACGCACATAGGCCTGGGTGGTCGAGATTTCGCGTCCTTCGGCGGTCGGCTCCATCACGGACTTGAAGGTTTCTATCGCGGGCACCGTGAAGCTCTCGTCGGCCTTGGTCCGGCGGTGCGGCAAATAGCCGCCCAGCGCCTTGCGGCGCTCGTGCAGGTACTTCATTTCAGGCGTATCGTCGGCCGGCTTGTAAAACGGAATGTCGGCCAGCTGGCTGTCTGGAATCGGGATATTGAACCGGTCGCGGAAAGCCTTGACGTCCTCGTCCGAGAGCTTTTTGGTCTGGTGAACGTTGTTCTTGCCTTCGCCAATCTTGCCCATGCCAAAGCCCTTGACGGTCTTGATCAGCAGGACCGTAGGCTGGCCCTTGTGCTGAACGGCGGCATGGAAGGCGGCGTAGACTTTTTGCGAATCATGGCCACCGCGGCGCAGGTTGAAGATGTCGTCGTCGCTCATCTTTGCGACCATTTCGAGCGTGCGCGGGTCGCGGCCGAAGAAATGCTTGCGCACATAGGCGCCGTCGTTGGCTTTCATGGCCTGGTAGTCGCCGTCCAGCGTTTCCATCATGAGCTTGCGCAGCGCGCCGTCCTTGTCGCGCGCCAGCAGCGGGTCCCAGCTGCTGCCCCACAGCAGCTTGATCACGTTCCAGCCGGAGCCACGGAACTCGCCTTCAAGCTCCTGAACAATCTTGCCGTTGCCGCGCACCGGGCCATCGAGTCGCTGAAGGTTGCAGTTGATGACGAACACGAGGTTGTCGAGCTTTTCGCGTGCAGCCAGGCCGATAGCGCCCAGGCTTTCGACTTCGTCCATTTCGCCGTCGCCGCAGAACACCCATACCTTGCGGTTTTCAGTGTTGGCAATGCCGCGGGCGTGCAGGTATTTAAGAAAACGTGCCTGGTAGATGGCCATCAATGGACCCAGTCCCATGGACACAGTGGGGAATTGCCAGAACTCGGGCATCAGCTTGGGGTGCGGGTAGCTGGAAAGGCCCTTGCCATCGACTTCCTGGCGGAAGTTGAGCAGCTGCTCTTCCGTGAGGCGACCTTCCAGGTAGGCGCGCGCGTAAACGCCCGGCGACACATGGCCCTGAATATAGAGGCAGTCGCCACCGTGGCCTTCGCTTTCAGCATGCCAAAAATGGTTGAACCCGGCGCCAAACATGCTGGCCAGCGACGCAAACGAGCCGATATGACCACCCAGGTCGCCGCCATCGGCAGGGTGCAGGCGGTTGGCCTTGACCACCATGGCCATGGCGTTCCAGCGCATGTAGGCGCGCAGCCGCGCCTCGATTTCAAGATTTCCGGGGGATCGCTCTTCCTGGTCGGTTTCTATGGTGTTGACATAGCCCGTGGTGGCAGAAAAAGGCATGTCTATGCTTTTCTGGCGGGCATGCTCAAGCAGTTGCTCCAGCAAAAAGTGGGCGCGCTCAGGACCCTCACTTTCAATCACCGCGGACAGCGCATCCATCCACTCGCGGGTTTCCTGCGTGTCTTTGTCCTGGGTCTCGTTGGCGGCAGCGCGTGAATTTTCCGCGCCCGCTTCGTTGAAATTAGCAGCCATTTTTTGTCTCCTGAATAACGCTTTTAAACCTGCATCTCCACCCTGCGGGCGGCGGATGCAATTCATGCATTCAACCCATATTTAAACGTAAATTAAATGCGAGCATCAAGTTTCTCACAATATTTGTGTAATTTCAAATTGCGAGTTACCTTTTCATTATGTGAAATAATATGAGGCAAATAAGCTGCAAATGGCACTAAAAAAGCGAGATCGGCAAACCGGCGCGACTTCGGGCGGATCCACGTCAATGCGGATCCCCCCAACGCAACTCACTTAAAATTCAATGTTTACTTATGTCCAAGCCAGTACCGCCGCCTCCTCTTGACCCCAGGCCCAGCCCGGAGCCTCTGGGCATGTGGCGCCGCTGGTGGCGCATGCAGTCGCCCTCGCAGCAAGACCGTTTCATCACACTGGGTCCGCTGCTGGCGGTGGTGCTTTTTCTGGCCGCCGTCATTGCAGCTTTCGGCTACCTGCGTATTGAGGAAATAGACCGCGAGCAGCAAGCGGTTTCACGGGACGTGGAGTACGCCCAGCAGCGCCTGCGCCTGCGCCTGCTGGAGCGGCAAGAGCAGCTCATGCGCATTGGCCGTGATGTCTCGAACAAAGAGATTGACGCCGAGGGCTTTATTCTTCAGGCGGAAGCGCTGGTGAACCAGTATCCGGAACTGATGGCCGTGAGCTGGGTAGACAGTAAACGGCGCATCAAGCTTGCCTATGTATCGCCCAGCGCCAGCACCAATCAGCTGCACGCTACCGGGGACCAGCTCAAGCCGGGTGAAACCGCCAGCACCTATGACCTGGCCAGGGACCTGCGGCAACCCGTTTACTCCCGCCCGATGGTGGCGCGAACCAGTAATGGATACCGTACGACCAGCCTGCAGTTGCAAGTGCCGCTGGACAACCAGGGCAAATTCGATGGCGTCATCATCGGAGATTACGCCATCGACGGTTTGCTGCGCTTTGGGGTGCCCACTGAAGTCACGGCGAAATATGCCGTGACCCTGGTGGACGATAAAAACCTGGTGCTGGCAGGAAGCCCGCCGCCGCCGCGCAGCCGTGCCGCGCGCCTGCTTCCATGGTCTGACAGTGCGGCCGCCTATGAGATACCGGTCTCACCGGTCGGCAACGGACTGCTGATTCGGGCCGAGGGTTATCGCGCGTCGCTCGGTGTCGTGGGCAGCGGATTTTTCTGGCTGGTCAGCGCCTTGAGCGCTCTGACCGTCTGGATGCTGCTTGGCAATTGGCGACATACCCGTCGCCGCGTGCAAGCCCAGCAAGCACTGATTTCAGAAACCAACTTTCGCCGGGCGATGGAAAACTCCATGCTCACCGGGATGCGCGCCCTGGATCTGCAAGGCCGCATTACCTACGTCAACCCGGCGTTCTGCCAGATGACCGGCCTCTCAGAATCCGACCTGGTGGGCAGGACGCCGCCGTTTCCGCACTGGCCCGAAGCAGAGTTGGACACCATGATGGCGCGACTCGACGATGAGCTGCATGGCAGGACGCCGCCCGGGGGTTTTGAGGTCCGGGTCAAGCGCAAAAACGGCCAGATTTTTGATGCCCGCATGTACGTGTCGCCACTGATTGATCCGCGCGGCCAGCAAACGGGCTGGATGACCTCCATGACCGACATCACCGAACCCAAGCGGATTCGCGAGGAGTTGATTGCCTCTTACGAGCGCTTCACCACGGTGCTGCAAGGCCTGGATGCGGCGGTGTCAGTGGCGCCGCTGGGCAGTGAGGAGTTGTTGTTTGCCAACAAGTTGTACCGCTCCTGGTTTGGTGGGGATGTATCTGGACACATGAACATGATTGCGCAGGCTGGCGTGCCAGCCGCATTGCCGACCGGTGACGAACTGGATGCGGTCGACGGTCTTGCCGGTCTGCCCACCGACGAGCTCACCACCGCCCAGTCTGAAAACGCCGAAATTTTTGTGCCCGAACTCTCGAAATGGCTGGAAGTGCGCTCGCGCTACCTGACCTGGGTGGACGGCCGTCTGGCACAGATGGTGATTGCCACTGACATCACGCCGCGCCGCCACGCCGAAGAGCAGGCCGCACAGCAAAACGAACGGGCGCAGACCGCCAGCCGCCTGATCACCATGGGTGAAATGGCGTCCAGTGTGGCCCACGAACTCAACCAGCCGCTGACGGCCATCAACAACTACTGCAACGGTATGGTGTCGCGCATCAGGGGCCAGCAAATCAGCAACGAAGACCTGCTGGTGGCACTCGAGAAAACCGCCAAACAGGCACACCGGGCCGGGCAGATCATCCAGCGCATTCGCGCATTTGTGAAACGCAGCGAGCCCAACCGCGCGCCGGCCGATGTGGCTACGCTGGTCAGCAACGCCATGGAACTGGCCGAGATTGAGCTCAAGCGCCACCGCGTGCGCTTGACCCATTACATCGCGGCGCGCTTGCCCAATCTCATGGTCGACCGCATCCTGATCGAGCAGGTGCTGATTAATCTGATGAAAAATGCAGCCGAGTCGATTGCGCAATCGAATTTGCCTACCGCCCGCCGCAACGTGGAGTTGCGCGTGGTGCCCAAACAGATTGAAAACCAGAGCGTCGTGGAGTTTTCCGTACTCGACTCGGGGCTGGGCCTGTCTCCCGAAGTCAAGGCCCGGCTGTTTGAGGCGTTTTACTCCACCAAGGCTGAAGGCATGGGAATCGGTCTGAAACTATGCCGCAGTATTGTTGAATCTCACCAGGGCCGGATGGAAGCCGTCAACCTCTACAATGGCGACGAAATGGTGGGGTGCCGGTTTACTTTCTGGATTCCCGTAACACCCCCGCAGTCACACGCGGGCGCTACCAGCGATAGCAGAGCGGACAAAGACGCCGACGTTGACTAAAGCCATTCCTGAAATCATTGAGACAACGTTTACCAAGAAAGCATGGCATGAGCTTGATTCCCAAAAAAGGTACGGTCTACGTCGTTGACGACGACGAGGGCGTGCGCGACTCTCTTCAGTGGCTGCTCGAAGGCAAAGATTACCGGGTGCGCTGCTACGACTCGGCGGAAAGCTTTTTGAGCCGCTATGACGCACGCGAAGTGGCTTGCCTGATCGTGGACATCCGCATGGGCGGCATGACCGGTCTGGAATTGCAGGACCGACTGGTTGAACGCAAGTCGCCGCTGCCCATCGTCTTCATCACCGGCCACGGCGATGTGCCGATGGCCGTGGACACCATGAAAAAGGGTGCCATGGACTTCATCCAGAAGCCCTTTCAGGAAGAAGCGCTCGTCAATCTGGTCGAACGCATGCTGGAGCAGGCCAAGGAAGTGTTCAGCGACCACCAGCAGTCCGCCAGCCGCGACGCCCTGCTGGCCAAGCTCACGTCGCGCGAGGCGCAGGTACTGGAACGCATCGTCGCGGGCCGCCTGAACAAGCAGATTGCCGACGATCTGGGCATCAGCATCAAGACCGTGGAAGCGCATCGCGCCAACATCATGGAAAAGCTCAACGCCAATACCGTGGCCGATTTGCTCAAAACCGCCCTGGGCTCGAGCGCCCCCAAGGCCTGAACCAGAGAAAATTTTTTGCTATTTATTTAATAGCTTTCGGCGCCCGTAGTTATTTGGCTAACGGGCGTTTTTACTTGTAAAACTGAAAAATGACCGCACAACTGATCGACGGAATCGCCCTCTCCAAACAACTGCGCACCGAAGTGGCCCAGCGCGCAGCCGCCCTGCGCGCGCAAGGCATCGCGCCGGGCCTGGCCGTGCTGCTGGTGGGCGAGAATCCTGCCAGCCAGGTCTATGTGCGCAACAAGGTCAAGGCCTGCGAAGACAGCGGCGTGCATTCGCTGCTGGAACGCCACCCCGCCACCCTGACGGAGGCAGAGTTGCTGGCGCGCATTGACGCACTGAACAATGACCCGACGATTCACGGCATTTTGGTTCAGCTGCCGCTTCCCGCCCACATTGACGCGCAAAAAGTGATTGAAGCGATTTCTCCGGCCAAAGACGTGGACGGTTTTCACGTGGCCAGCGCCGGCGCCCTGATGGTGGGTCAGCCTGGTTTCTGGCCTTGCACGCCCTACGGCTGCATGAAGATGCTGGAAAGCATTGGCTACGACCTGCGCGGCAAGCATGCCGTGGTGATTGGCCGCAGCAACATCGTGGGCAAGCCCATGGCGCTGATGCTGCTCCAAAAAAATGCCACCGTGACGATTTGCCACAGCGCGACCCCTGACCTCAAAGCCATGACGCTGCTGGCGGACGTGGTCGTGGCGGCTGTCGGCAAACAAAACGTGTTGACCGCTGATATGGTGAAACCCGGTGCCGTCGTGATTGACGTGGGCATGAACCGCAATGAAGACGGAAAACTCTGCGGCGACGTGGATTTCGAGGGCGTGCGGCAAGTGGCCGGCTACATCACCCCCGTACCGGGCGGCGTTGGCCCCATGACCATCACGATGCTGCTGGTGAACACGCTGGAAGCGGCAGAACGCAGCCTGACCTGAACAGACCTGGCGCCAGGCCCGCTCAACTGGCGTCGGCAGGCTGGCGGGAGAGGCGCCAGAGTGTCAGCCCAGCGCACAGCCACTGGCCCAGCAGCATCGCGCTCCCCAAGCCATGCCAAAGCCTGAGGTTGCCGCCCTCAGCCCGTGCGCTGACAATGCGCGGCGCCACGCCAAACTCGACCAGCAAGGCCAGCAGCAACCCAGCCACTACAAATTTAATAGCTACTTGCACCCACTGCGCATGGGCTAAAGGGTCTTTTTTATTTAAAACCAGCAACAGCATCAGCAGTGCGCACGCGGTACTGAGCCAGGTCTGTGCGGTAAAAAGCTTGGCCGCCATGGCGCCAGCGACGGACGGGCTACCCAGGTGCATGAACAGCAGCGGAACCACCACAAAACCCAAAGCAGTCAGGCTGCCCCACCAAAGGGCCGCAGCCAGCAGCGCAATTCGGTGGCGCAGTGACGCGCGCATCAAATGTAGTGGACGGCCACGATTTCGTAGCGCTTGATGCCGCCCGGGGCCACCACTTCGGCGGTATCGCCCTCTTCCTTGCCAATCAGGGCGCGGGCAATCGGCGAGCCGATGTTGACCAGTCCCAGCTTGATGTCCGCTTCGTCTTCACCCACGATCTGGTAAGTCACGGTGTCACCCGTGGCCTCGTCTTCGAGCTTGACGGTGGAGCCGAACACCACCCGATGACCGGCCTCGAACGATGAAGGGTCGATGATCTGGGCCGTGGACAGCTTGCCTTCAATTTCCTGGATACGGCCTTCAAT
>NZ_JADMJK010000163.1 GCF_018780625.1 Polaromonas sp.
ATCATGCCGTTGATGCTGGAGCAGCCGCCCAGTGTTTTGCCGCGCGGGTAGCGCAGCGCCCGGCCGTTCAGGCCCGCGTCGGGCTCGGTGTTGTAGAGCCAGTCGGTGCGCGGGTTGCCGATGCAGTGCAGGTAACCCACCGGAATGTGGATCCAGTGGTAGTCGTCCTTGCGGCCGGCCTCGATCAGCAGCACGCGTTTGGACGCGTCGGCGCTCAGGCGGTTGGCCAGCAGGCAGCCGGCGGTGCCGGCGCCGATGATGATGTAGTCGAAGGCGGGCGCGCTCACGGCGTGACCTCGCGGCGGCCATGGCAGGGATAACTATTTGCTGTGCTCATAACGAGATGTCTCCTTGAATGCGCCAAGTGTCGGCAAAATGCAGGATGATTACCAATGATTTCATCAAAATAGCGTTATAAGTTTTGCAAATATGAGTTTGAACTTTGATCCGCAAACCTTGCGCGCCTTTGTCGCCGTGGCGCGTCAGGGCAATGTATCGCGTGCGGCCGAGCGCCTGCATCTGAGCCAGCCCGCCGTCAGCCTGCAGCTCAAGGGACTGGCCGCCAACACCGGCCTGACGCTGTTCACCCGCACGCCGCAGGGCCTGACGCTGACGCGCGACGGCGCGGCGCTGCTGCCGCAAGCAGAAAAAGCGCTGGCGGCGCTGGCCGATTTTGCACAGGCGGCGCAGGGCCTGCACAGCACCGTGCGCGGCACGCTGCGCATAGGCACCATCCTGGACCCCGCGTTCACCCGGCTCGGTGCTTTCCTGAAAGAGCTGGTGGAAGCCGCGCCGCAGATCGACACCGAGCTGCGCCAGGGCATGAGCGGTGACGTGCTGGCGCAGATCATGCGGGGGGATCTGGAGGTGGGCTTTTATCTGGGCTGGCCCGACAAAAATGAAGAAAATCGGGTGTTTCCCAAGGATGGACGGGCACAAACTGCTATGGATTTTGAAGTCAGGGAGCTGACGCGCTTTACCTACCTGGTGATTGCGCCCGCCGGCTGGGGTCCGCAGGTGCAGGGCCGCGACTGGAAAGCGCTGGCGGCATTGCCCTGGCTGGCCACGCCGCCCGCCAGCGCGCACCACCGGCTGCTGGCCCAGGTGTTTGGCCAAGGCTCGCTGACCGGCCTGGAGCCGCGCCGCGTCGCGCTGGTGGACCATGAGGCGTCGATGCTGGACCTGGTGAAGTCCGGGGTCGGCCTGAGCCTGGCGCGCGACTCGATTGCCATTCGCGAAAGCCAGGCGCATGGCTTGGTGGTGGCAGACCGGGTCAGCCTGGAGTGCGTGCTGAGCTTCATCTGCCTGAAGTCCCGGGTCACCGAACCCGTGGTGGCCAGCGCCTGGGGCGCGCTGGCGCAAGCCTGGCGATGATCAGCCTGCCAGCCAGCGCGCTACTCCTTGTGGGACAGGGCCGATGGATCCCCGGGCGGGCCGCACGGTCGGTTGTCAGCGGTTACCATCACATTTTTATCTGGTGCCCGCTCGACAATGCCCATGCAAGACGCTACGCCCCGCATCGAACAGCAGGACACGCCGGACGGCAAGCGCCTGCTGGTGCGCGGTGCGTGGACGGCCGCTGACCTCACGGGCAAGTTGGCTTGGGACGCGCTGACGGCGCAGCTGGCCAGCCTGCAAGGGCAGGACCGCCAGGTGCAGTGGGACTTGGGCCCGATCGAAAAACTCGACTACTTGGGCGCCCAGGTGCTGTGGAACCACTGGGGCCGCGACTGGCCGGCCAGCTTGCAGATCGAGCCCCACCAGCGGGAAATGCTGGAAACCGTGGCCCAGTTCGCCGTGAGCCCGCCGAAAGTGCGCCCGCCCGACTGGCGCGCGCCGCTGCTGCTGCTGGGCCGCCGGTTGCTGGGCCTGCTGGACCATGGCAAGGCCCTGGTGCAACTGGTGGGCCAGTTGCTGCTAGACATCGGGCGGCTGATCCGGCGCCCGCACCAGGCCCCCTGGCGCGACCTGTCGGGCCACCTGTACCACATCGGGGCCACGGCGCTGCCCATCACGGCGCTGGTGGGCTTCCTGATCGGCGTGGTGCTGGCCTACCTGATTTCGCAGCAGCTGCGCAAGTTCGGGGCCGACGCCTTCATCGTCAACATTCTGGGCATTTCACTGATACGCGAGCTGGGCCCCGTGCTGGCCGCGATTTTGATTGCCGGGCGTTCCGGCTCGGCCATCACGGCGCAGATTGGCGTGATGCGCGTGACCGAAGAGCTCGACGCCATGCGCGTCATGGGCATTGCGCAGGGCTTTCGGCTGGTGATGCCGCGCGCGCTGGCGCTGGCCGTGGTAATGCCGCTGATCAGCGTCTGGACGACGATCGCAGCCTTGCTGGGCGGCATGCTGGCGGCCGATATTTCCATGGACATCACCTCTTCCTATTTCATCCAGCAGCTGCCGGCCGCGGTGGATGTGGCCAACCTGACGCTGGCCACCGCCAAGTCAGTGGTGTTTGGCGTGCTGATTGCGCTGGTGGGCTGCCACTACGGCTTGCGCGTCAAGCCCAACACCGAAAGCCTGGGGCAGGGCACCACGGCCTCGGTGGT
>NZ_JADMJK010000086.1 GCF_018780625.1 Polaromonas sp.
CGCCAGCCATTGCGCCGGGGTGTGCGGGCCAAAGCTCTCGGAAATCACCCACATGGCGTCGGCCGCCTCCTGCACGGAATTGAAATGCCCCGCCGCCCCCAGGTAGGCGCCAATTCGCGCTATTGCCTGCCACTGCAGCGTCGGACCCACGTCGTTCAGCACCAGCCTGCGTACAGGCGCCGGGAGCGGCAAGCCAGGCTGGCCGCAAACCACCATGCCGATCAGCCCGCCCATGCTGGTGCCCACCCAGTCGAGCGCGGTGATGGGCGACTGAGCATGCAAATGGGCCAACAACCCCAGCATGTCCGCCGCATAGGCGGGCACCTGGTAGCCCATGGGGTCTTTCAGCCAGTCACTCTCGCCGCGGCCCACCACATCAGGGCAGACCACCCGAATGCCGCCCGGCAACTGCGCCGCCTGCTCGCACAAGGCCTGCGCCAGTGCGTCAAAGTCCCGCCCCTGGCGCGTCAGCCCATGCACGCAAAGCACCACATGCGGGCTGTCGGGCTGCCCCCATTGCCAGTACGCCATGCGGTGGCTGCCTTCAGCATCCGGGCAATTTACGTAGTTCAGGCTGGGTTCAGTCATGGTGCAGGCCGTCCGCTTTTAAGGCTTGATAATGTATTTGAAAACTATTGTGGCGCCAGAACTGCAGACGCCGGGCAAAGCCCTTCCCAATTATCGTAAACCATCAGGAGAATCATCATGCTCAAAGGCAAAACAGCGCTCGTTACCGGTTCCACCAGCGGCATTGGCCTGGGAATCGCCAAATGCCTGGCAGCCCAGGGCGCCAACATTGTCCTGAACGGATTTGGTGATGTGGACGGCCCCAAGGCAGCGATCGCTGCGCTGGGCGTGCAGGTGGCTTACCACGGCGCTGACATGAGCCGGCCCGCCGAGATTGAAGACATGATGAACTTTGCGGCCGCCCAATTTGGCCAGGTCGACATTCTGGTGAACAACGCAGGTATTCAGCATGTCGCCAGAATCGAAAATTTCCCGGTTGAAAAATGGGACGCCATCATCGCCATCAACCTCAGCAGCGCCTTTCATGCAACGCGCCTGGCGCTGCCCGCCATGCGGGCTGCCAACAACGGCCAGGGTTGGGGCCGCATCATCAACGTCGCCTCGATCCACGGCCTCGTCGGTTCCGCGGAAAAATCGGCCTATGTAGCGGCCAAGCACGGTATTGTGGGTTTGACCAAGGTTACCGCCCTCGAAAACGCCACCACCGGCGTCACCTGCAACGCCATCTGTCCGGGCTGGGTGCTGACGCCGCTGGTGCAACAACAAGTCGATGCCAGGGCCCAGGCAAGCGGCATCAGCAATGAAATGGCAAAGCAGCAACTGCTGGGCGAAAAAGAGCCGTCCATGCAATTCACCACGCCAGAAGAATTGGGGGCGCTAGCCGTGTTTTTCTGCTCGCCCGCCGGCAACAACGTGCGCGGCGTGGCCTGGAACATGGACGGCGGCTGGACCGCGCAATAAATTCAGGGCAATGAATTCAAGGTAATAACCGGCGCACATACTCGCCGATGGCCAGCGCGCTGGTCAGGCCGGGCGACTCGATCCCGAACAGGTTGACCAGCCCGGGCACGCCATGCACGGCAGGGCCCTGGATCAAAAAATCCCTGGCCGGTTCGCCCGGCCCCTGGATTTTGGGGCGAATGCCGGCATAGCCCGGGATCAGCGTGCCGTCTTGCAGCGCAGGCCAGTATTGGCGCACAGCCGCATAAAACGCATCGCCGCGCGCCGGATCCACCACCAGGTCATCGGGCGAATCGACCCACTGCACATCCGGGCCAAACTTGGCTTGTCCGCCCAAATCAAGCGTCAGATGCACGCCCAGGCCCGCGGCCTCGGGAACGGGGTAGATGAGGCGGTTAAACGGCGAGCGCCCAGCCAGTGTGAAATAACTGCCTTTGGCGTAATGGCTGGGCGGCACAAACTCCGCAGCCAGACCCGCAAAACGACTGGCCAGCGCCTGGGCCTGCAGGCCCGCCGCGTTCACCACGCTACGAGCCTGGAGCTCCGTGCCGTCTTTTGCCATCAAAACAATAGCATCCTGAGCAAATTGCGCGTGGGCCAGCGCCGAATTAAGTACCACAAGTCCGCCGGCGTTCTCCAGGTCACCCTGGAGCGCCAACATCAAGGCATGGCTGTCCACAATGCCGGTGCTCGGCGAATGCACGGCCGCCACGCATTCCAGCTGCGGCTCCAGCGCTCTGGCCTGCGCGCGCGTCAGCAGCACCAGGTCATGAACGCCATTGGCTGCGGCCTTCGTCATCATGACGTGCAGCTGCGCCACCTGCGCATCGCTGGTCGCCACCAGCAGCTTGCCGCAACGGCTAAATCCAATGCCGCGCTCGGCGCAGTAGGCATACAGCAGCGCTTTGCCTTGCACGCACAGCCTGGCCTTGAGGGAGCCTTCGGCGTAGTAGATGCCCGCGTGAATCACCTCGCTGTTGCGGGAACTGGTGCCGGTGCCTATGGCGTCGGCCGCTTCCAGCACCATGACCTCCCTGCCCTGCAGCGCCAGCGCGCGCGCCACCGCCAGCCCCACCACGCCGGCCCCAATCACCACGCAATCGACCTGATCCATTTAGAGCCCCCTCGGATCGGTTGCCAGCAGCCGATCCACCAAGCCGCGCAGGGTGGTCTTGAGGGGCTCAAAGCCGGGCATGATGGCCAGCGTTTCTTCATTCATATAGAGCTTGCGGTTGATCTCCAGCTGCAGGCTGTGGCGCTGCCGTGCTGGGTTGCCGTAGCGCCGCACCAATTCCACGCCCTTGTAAGGGTGGTTGTAAGACACGTTGTAACCGCGCGCGCGCAGGTGCTGGCACACCAGGCTTGACAGGGCCGCGCTCGCGGTGCTGCCGTCCCGGTCGCCAACCACGAAGTCAGCATGCGCTTCGCCCGGAAAATCAGTGGCGTGGCTGGAGGCCATGGCGGGCATCGAGTGGCAGTTGATGTGAATGCTGTAGCCATGCGCCTGGTGTGCGGCCTCAATGGCCTGCGCCACGGCCACATGGTAGGGCTTCCAGCATCGTTCGATGCGCGCCTGCACTTCGGCCACACTCAGCGTGCGGGCGTAAATCGGAGCGCCGTCGTCCATGGTGCGCCAGATCAGCCCCTTGCCCAGGCGAACCTTGGAAAGCACTTTCGGGTCGGTCTCCACCGGGTCGGGCCAGGGTGCGTCGAACAGCGACACATCAATTTCGGTCGTGTTGCGGTTGGCGTCGAGGTAGCTGCGCGGAAAGAGCGCCTCTATCCAGTGCACCCCCAGGCTGGGGGCAAAGTCGTAGAGCTTTTCAACATGCGTGTCTTCAGCGCCGCGCAGCGTGTTCATGGCGCACGCGTACTGAAAGTCCGGTGGATAAGCGGTTCCGCTGTGCGGGGAGTCAAGAACCAGAGCGGTGCTCCCTGGCAGGTGGGTAATAGTCTGCATGACCTGACTTTATCAGCAGCTTTTGGGCAGTAAAGACTTCATCGTGCGCGAGCAGTGGGCATTTGCGCAGGCTGCGGTTTGTCCTACAAGCATTTGCCTGCTATCCCCACAGTCGCGCTGTCATTGCCGCCCTAGAGTTACTGGTGGATATACAAAGCTGCTCTCCATTGAGAGCAGCCATGTCCACCTTATTCACAACAGGAAACACCCATGCGTTCATTGACACGAAATCTTTCAGCCACCGTCCTGGCCGTGGCCGCACTGGCCGCTGGCGCAAGCGCGCAAGCCCAGAGCAGCAATTACACCCTCAACGCACCGGGCGCAAGCTACGTCGGCGTGAATGTCGGTAAATCGGATTTTTCAGTCGGTAACGGATCCGGCTTCTATTCCTCCGAGAACAGGGACACGGCCTACGGCATTTATGGTGGCAGCTATATCAACAACAACCTGGGCATGGAGCTGGGCTTCACCGACTTTGGCAAGATCAACCGCGCAGGCGGCACCACCAAGGCACAGGGCTTCAACCTGAGCATGGTCGGCCGCTTGCCGCTCAGCCCTTCGTTCAATCTGCTCGGCAAGCTCGGTGCCACCTATGGCCGAACCGACGTGTCGTCCGCACCCGCTTCCGGCGTTGCGTCCGGTAGCGAGAGCGGCTTTGGCGTGTCCTACGGAGTGGGCGCCGAATATGCGTTCAATCCCCAGATGTCAGCCGTCTTGCAGTACGACGCGCATGACATGAAATTTGCCGGCACCGGGCGTGACCGCGTCAGCGCCACCACCGTGGGCCTGCGCTACAAGTTCTAAGCCGGCGAAGGTGCTCATAGCGCCTTCAAGCCAAGCCTGCCAGCCTTTGGGCTCGCAGGCTTTTTGCATGGGCGAACACCACGCGCGGCCCAAAGACGGTCAGACCTACCAGGCCCAGGCATCGACGAAAATACCTCAATCGCCCCAAAACCTCTTGTTTCCGTAAGAAAGCAGCGCCATGAGTCTCCAGAAGTCCGTCAAGGAACGCTTTTTCCACGCCTTGGGCTTTGAAGTCCTGGCGCTGGCCATTTGTGCGCCGCTGGGCGCTTGGCTGCTGGGCTATTCACTGGTCCACATGGGCGCGCTGACACTGATGATTTCGCTGATCGCCATGAGCTGGAACATGGCGTTCAACGCCTTGTTTGACCGGGCCCAGCGGCGCATGGGTTTTCAGCGGACGCTCGGAGCCCGCGCCGTTCATGCCGCATTGTTTGAAATCGGCCTGGTCCTGGCCGTGGTCCCTCTGGCCGCGTGGTGGCTGGGCATTGGGTTGTGGGAAGCGTTTGTGCTGGACATCGCAATCGTGCTTTTTTTCCTGCCCTACACCTTTGCTTTCAACTGGACTTACGACTACCTGCGGACGCTTGTCATTGCCCGCAAAAAACGTATTTCAGCCGCATGAACCTGACGCAGACGACGCTTTAGCGGTCCAGCAGCAACGCACGGGTATCCACTTTCTCGAACCGCTGCACTGCAGCCTGGTAATCCCATCGCTCCAACTGGCACTGCAACGGCGCGCTGGCAGCGTCGTAACGCAGCAGGTTGACCGAATTGGGCGCCTCCCAGCGCACCCGCGACGACAGCGCCGTGCCCGCCTGCACGCACCAAAGACGCCGGCCCAGGCCTGCCAGGCGAGATGAAAGCTCGCACACATAAGGCAGGTGAATATGGCCCCCCAGCACAAGGTCGGCCCCCGCCGCCGCCCAGGCGCGCACAGCCGGCTCCCAGCCGCGCAGGCGGTCGTGCTCGTCTTCGGCGCGCATCACATACACCGGCTGGTGCACCACCACCACGCGCAGCTGCGCCGGCCCGGCCGACTGCAGCTGCGCCACCACCCGGTCGATCTGCACAACCGACACCTCGCCGTTCTTATGCCGCCAGCGCCTCGTTGTGTTCACCCCCAGCACGCGGAGCTGCGGCAGGTCCAGACAGGTTTCCAGCGCGGGCCCAAAGACCTGCAGGTAGCGCGCATACGGCGTGAACAGCCGCAGGTACACATTGAACAGGGGGATGTCGTGGTTACCCGGCAGCGTCAGCAGATGCGGAATGGCCAGCTGGTCACAAAACGCCCGCGCCTCCTTGAACTGCAATGGCCGTGCGCGCTGCGTGATGTCGCCCGACAACACCAGCACATCGGGGCGCTGCGCCTGCGCCAGGCGCGCCAGCGCTTGCGCCACAGGCGGCTGTACGGTGCCGAAATGCGGGTCCGAGATATGCAGCAGCAGCGTCACGCCACCTCCACCCGGTCAGTGGGCGCGGGCACCATCAGCAGCAAGGTCTGGGCGGCCACCTCAAACACCAGCGGCGCCTGCATCCAGACGACCTCGCCGTCGGTCGCCACCTTGATGCG
The DNA here is from genome assembly GCF_018780625.1 of Polaromonas sp. Classification (GTDB taxonomy): domain Bacteria; phylum Pseudomonadota; class Gammaproteobacteria; order Burkholderiales; family Burkholderiaceae_C; genus Polaromonas. The sequence continues at coordinate 5,823 of NZ_JADMJK010000086.1, forward strand.
CTTGCGGCCTTTAGGCGTGATAGTCAGGCGGCGAAACGAAAAACTCTCCACGCTGTCCGCATCGCCCAGGCGGCCGGCCAGGCCGCGCAGCAGCAATCCAAAAAGCGCCAGCGTGCCGATGGGCTTGACCACAATGCCCGCCAGTTCGCCGGCATTGACCGAATTGACCTGCTTTTCGTCAATGCCGACGCGCGCGAGCTGCAAATCGTTGTTGCCGACGAACAGCGTGGGCGTGCGCAGCGCCACCACCCGCCCGCCCGACTCGACCAGCAGATGGAGCTGCTTGCGCGCCTGCAGCAGTGTGGCCATGCCTGAGATAAACGCCACAAAACGGCTGCGCCCAAAGCGCTGCTTCCAGGCTTCGCGATCTTCCAGCAGCTGCGGGTACAGCCCGACGCTGGCATTGACCAGAAAGATCCGCCCGTTCACCTGGCCGGCCTGAACCGGCGAAATGCTGGCGCCCACCAGCGCGCAAGCGGCCGCCTCGGTGTCCTGCGAAATCCCGTTGGCACGACCAAAGTAGTTGAACGTGCCTTGCGGCAAGACGCCAAACGGACAACCGCTTCCGAGTACGGCGCTGGCCACGGCATTGATGGTGCCGTCGCCGCCGGCCGCCACCACCACGCCCTGCCGCGCCTGCGCCAACGCCACGGCCCGGCGGGCGACGGCGCTGATGGATTCGGTTTTCCCGCGCAACAAAAACTCGACCTCGCGCCCGGCCTGCCTGAAAACACGCGCCATGACCTGCTGCTCGTCGTCGGCGTTGTGATGGCCGGCGCCCGCGTTGATCACCACAAAAAAAGGCCCGGAACGCGCGGCGTTCTGGGCTGAAGCATCGGAAAAACTCATTCGCACAGCATAAGCACTGCGCGGCAAAAGGTCTGTCAGCCAACCACCCTTTCCGTCCTGGCGTTCTGCTTTTCAGGGCGTATGCCCCCGCGCATCATTTCATCTGCACCGAGCCCGACACGTTGACCAGCACCGTGCTTTTCCCGGCCTCCACAGAAATGGGCGAGTCAGACATTTCGGCCTTGGCCTGGACGGCCATCACGCGGGGACGCGGCGTGTAACCCTGCTCGTTGGCATTGACGGACACTTCGCGCAAGGCATAGCCGGCAAAACCAAAACTTCTGGCGATCTCGCCGGCTTTGGCCTTGAAGCGCTCAATGGCCTGGGTCTGGGCTTCGCCCTCCACCCTGGCGCGCTGCTCACGGCTGAGCGCAAAGCTGACGTTGCCCATGGTCAGCGTCTGGATTTTTCCGGCCGTGCTGGTGATGCGCGCAAAGTCCCGGCCCTCCAGTACCAATTCGGTCGAGCCCTGCCAGCCATTGATCTTGCCGTCTTTGCCATAGCGCGGGTACAGGCTGAAATTACCGGTGCGCACGTCCATCTGCCCGGGAGCCACAGCCTGTTTGGCCTGGGCCAGCGCCGTGTCGAGTGCTTGCTTGAGTTGGGTCTGCACCGTGCCGGCATCCGTGCCATCGCGCGTGGTGTTCATCGAAATAGAGAGCAGATCCTGCTGCACCTCGACCGAGCCGCTGGCAGACAGCTGGGCCACGTTCTGCAGTGGTTCACGCTGAATATTTTGAGCAAATACCCCTGTAGCCCCCACCAGCGCTGCGCAAGCAGCTATAAATTTTGCATTACGAATCATGTTGCTTACCTTTTTAGGATCGTGAAAAATAAATATGCCAGACATTGGCGCCGCCGTCTGTCAAGACGCTTATGCCCGGAATCGCTGATGCGCCGCTCATGCAGGCTTCGAAATACCGCGTTTTAGATCTTGAAATTGGACCTGACACCGCAGTCACCCCGGTCATGGCCGCGCAATTTTCAAGCGGCATGACCACCCCATCGCAACGACCCCAAGCAGGCATGCGGCAGGGCCAACAGATTGAAAAGGGGTCGCCTGGGGTGAATTCAAGCAATTTTTCAGCGCTGGGCATGTGGCAGGTTCGGGCTGTTTTTTCAATTATCAGAAAGCCTAAGCGACTAATGCATCCGGCGCGTGCAACACAGGCACCCTTTAGAAACTTTTGTAACATTGTGTCAAAGTGACTAAAAAAAGAGACACTTTCGTGATTTAGCACTCAAAATGGCGCTGTTACAAATTTGAAGTCCATCATGAACCCCTCTCTCACAAGCACGCGCGCCGACAAAATTCTGATTGTTGACGACGACGCCCGAATCCGCGACCTGTTGCGCCGCTACCTGGCCCAAGAGGGTTTTGAAGTCATCCTGGCTGAAGACAGCAAGGCGCTGAACCGCATCATGCTGCGTGACGCCGTTGACCTGATCGTGCTCGACTTGATGATGCCCGGCGAAGACGGCCTTTCGGTCTGCCGCCGCCTGCGCGCCGCCAATGACCGCACGCCCATCATCATGCTGACCGCCAAGGGCGAAGACGTGGACCGCATCGTCGGTCTGGAGGTCGGCGCCGACGACTACCTGGCCAAGCCCTTCAACCCCCGCGAGTTGCTGGCACGCATTCATGCCGTGCTGCGCCGCCGTCCCACGGCTGAGGTGCCAGGCGCGCCGTCCAGTGATCAGGAGGTGATCACCTTTGGCCCGTTTTCGTTCGACATGGGACTGCGCACCCTGCATAAAAATGGTGAAGAATTGCCGCTGACCACCGGCGAATTCGCAATGCTGAAAACCCTCGTACGCCATCCGCGCCAGCCTCTTTCACGCGAAAAACTCGCGCAACTGGCGCGTGGCCGAGAGTTCGAACCTTTTGACCGCAGCCTGGATGTGCAGGTCTCGCGGTTGCGAAAACTCATTGAAACAGACGCTGCGGTACCCCGCTACATTCAGACCGTATGGGGCGTTGGTTATGTTTTTGTTCCGGACGGAAGCAACTAATCCCGATAGCACCGGCTGCACCCAAGCCACCCGCTCCAGCAGCACGCCGACCGAACAGCCTGCGTAGCGGCCCGGCACCTTCGATCAAGGGCTTCACGGGCGCGGCAGTCAGCCGCTTCGTATCGGTTACGTCCGTTTTCGACCTTACACTGCGCGCATGGACGACACCAGCCCCACCCCCCTCGGAACAACACCAGCACAGCTGGAGTTGCGCCCGCGGCGGGGTTTAAATCTTTTTTGGCGAACCTTTTTCTTTTTGGCGCTGCTGTTGTTTGGCTCCATCGTGGCCTGGCTGCAAACCTTTCGAGCGCTCGAATCCGAACCCCGCGCGATTCAAAGCGCGCAACAATTGGCGTCGCTGGTCAACCTGAGCCGTGCTGCGCTTCGTTATTCTGACGCCATAGGCCGCGTTTCCCTGATTAAAACGCTGGCCGAAGAGGAGCAGGTGCGCATCACGCCCCGTGAACCAACGGACCAGGTCGACACCTTCGAGCGCGACAAGCTAAGCGAGCGCATCGCTGAAAAACTCAAGGCGAGGCTGGGCAGTAACACCATTGTGGCCAGCAGCGTTAACGGCGAAAAAGGTCTATGGATAGGCTTTTCCATTGAAGGCGACGCCTACTGGCTGATCACCGACCCCTCCAAGGTGGGGCCGTCCCGCAACAGCACCTGGGTGATCTGGCTCATGACCGCCGGTGCCTTGTCCCTGGCGGGCGCCGCGTTCATTGCGCGTCTGATCAACCGCCCGCTCAAGGACCTTTCGTTCGCGGCCAGCCGTATGCGCGACGGGGATTTCGACGCCAGCCTGCTCGACGAGAAAGTCGCCACCAGCGAGATCCGGGCGGTCAACATCGGCTTTAACCGCATGGCGCAGCAGTTGTCCAAGATTGAGCAGGACCGCGTGATCATGCTGGCCGGCATTTCCCATGATTTGCGCACGCCACTGGCGCGCCTGCGGCTGGAAACCGAGATGAGCGTGTCAGACCCCGATGCGCGCGAGCACATGGCAGCCGACATCAGCCAGCTGGACGCCATCATTGACAAATTTCTGGACTACGCCCGCCCCGAGCCGCAGCAACTGGCGCCGGTATCGCTCAATTCAGTGGTCGGTGCCGCGGTGTACGCCGTGGCCGACTACGACGACATGCGCGTGGCGGTGGACATTCCTGACAACATGGTCGTCCTGGCCGACGAGGTCGAACTGTCCCGCGTCATTTCCAACCTGCTTGAAAACGCCAGGCGTTATGGAAAATCACCCGAAACAGGCACTGCCCTGGTCGAGATCACCGCCAAGACCCGCGAGCAGTGGGTACTGATCAAGGTGCGCGACCACGGCGAAGGCGTATCCCCTGAAACGCTGCCCAAGCTCACCGGTCCGTTTTTCCGGGGAGATGCCGCGCGCACGGCTGCGTCCGGTGCAGGCCTGGGCCTGGCAATTGTTGAAAAAACCCTTCAGCGCATGGGCGGCGTGTTCAGCCTGGCCAATGCCACCGGGGGCGGACTGGCCGCGCACATCAGGCTGCGCAGAAGTTAGCCGCGAAAAGGGGGCTTCGTTTCGGCCCCTTTTTCCCGGATCAATGCCTGAAAACGGCCTTGACGCAATTAAATAGCAACTCCATACAGCAACACAGCGGCACGGGCTTCCATGCTCAGGCCCTGCCCCACGGGCCCCAGCTTTTCCGCCGTCTTGGCCTTGACGTTGACCTGCGATTCGTCCAGACCCAGCGCCGCGGCAATCCGGGCACGCATCAAAGGAATGTGCGGGGCCAGCTTGGGCGCCTGCGCCACCACGGTGCTGTCGATGTTGCCGATGCGCAGACCCCGCCCGGCCAGCAGGCGGCCCACCTCCTGCAGCAACACCACTGAATCAGCGGCCTTGAAGCGCACGTCGGTATCCGGGAAATGCGACCCGATGTCACCCAATCCGGCCGCGCCCAGCAGCGCGTCAATGATGGCGTGCAGCAGCACATCGGCATCCGAATGTCCGAGCAGCCCCAGGGCGAAGGGAATCTCGACGCCGCCCACGATCAGCTTGCGCCCGGGCACCAGCGCATGCGTATCCCAGCCCTCGCCAATCCGGAACGGGGGAAGCGAAGGGCTTGGGGTGGGATTCATCGCGGGATCTTTCATGAGGATTCAAAAAATGGTTTGTGTTTTGCGCCGCGCCAGCAAGACCGCCTCGGCCAGGGCGAAGTCCTCGGGGTAGGTCACCTTGAAGTTTTGGGCGCTGCCCGCCACCAGCCTGGGAGCCAGGCCCAGCGCCTCGATGGCGCTGGATTCATCGGTCACGTCGCTGCCAGCAGCATCGAGCGCCTGCGCCAGCGTGCCGATGCGAAACATCTGCGGCGTTTGGGCCAGCCATTTGTCGTTGCGGTCCAGCGTGGCCGCCACGCGTCCAGCCACCTCGCATTTGAGCGTGTCGGGCAGTTTGTGGGCCAGCAGGCCGCCCACGGCATCGTGTTCGCAGGCGTTTATCAGTTGATTGATTTGCGCGGCGCTCACCAGGCAGCGGGCTGCGTCATGCACCAGCACCCAGTCGTGGGCGGCGGCTCCGGACTGGCGCAGCGCGTCCAGCCCGCTGCGCACCGTGGCCGCCCGGCTGGCGCCGCCGCAGGCCGCTACGTCAAAAAAATGCGCGGGCAGCGCATCGAAAAACGGGTCGCCAGGCGCCACCACCACCAGCGTGCCGGCCAGCCGCGTCACCGCCGCAAAAGCCGCCAGCGTGTGCAGCACCATGGCCTGGCCGGCGATTTCCTGGTATTGCTTGGCCAGGCCAGACACCGACACGCCGGCCCTGCTGCCCTGCCCGGCGCAAGGCAGCAGGGCAAAAAAGCGGGCCTCGGGCAGACCGCTACTATCAAGGCGGCTGTCACGGGGGCTGTCACGGTTATTGGCGCCGGGTTTCATCATCACTTCATCATAGATTCTAAAATCAGCATTTCGCCTGGCCTTGTGCCCGGCGACGGCACGCCGCCATGCACCCCCTTCAAACGCCTGGGGGTGTTTTTGTTGCGTGCTTCCGGCAGTTATTTTTGGCAGTTATTTCTGGTCCCTGAACTTCTCGGCGCACTGATTCATGCTTTTACCCTCACTCGTTTCCGGCAAACGCTACACCCTGCCCCAGCCCGCCGGATCGGCCGACGCCTTGCTGCTGGCCCGTCTGGGGCAGCGCGAAAAAGCGGCCGGCAAAGTCACCGCCATCATCACGTCGGACGCGCCCACCGCCCAACGCCTGATGGACGAGATCGCGTTTTTTGCACCTGACCTGCGCTGCGCCCTGTTTCCCGATTGGGAAACCCTGCCCTACGACACTTTTTCGCCGCACCAGGACCTGATCAGCGAACGGCTGGCCACGCTGTGGCGCATCCAGCAGCGCGACAAGGAAACCGGCGCCGACGTGGTCATCATGCCGGCCACCACGGCGCTGTACCGGCTGGCGCCGCCCAGCTTTCTGGCGGGCTATACCTTTGAATTCAAGGTCAAACAAAAGCTTGACGAGGCCAAGCTCAAGGCCCAGCTCACGCTGGCCGGCTACAGCCACGTCACGCAAGTCGTCAGCCCCGGCGAATACGCCGTGCGCGGCGGCCTGATTGACTTGTTCCCCATGGGCTCGCTGGTGCCCTTCAGGGTGGACCTGTTTGACGACGAGATCGACAGCATCCGCACCTTTGACCCCGACAGCCAACGCAGCCTCTACCCGGTGCCCGAAGTGCGGCTGCTGCCCGGCCGCGAATTCCCGATGGACGACGCCGCGCGCGCCAAGTTCCGCAACCGCTGGCGCGAACTGCTGGCCGGCGACCCAACCAAAAGCCGCATCTACAAGGACGTGGGCAACGGCGTGGCGACGGCCGGCATCGAGTACTACCTACCGCTGTTTTTTGAAGAAACCGCCACCGTGTTTGACTACCTGGGCCAGGACGCATCGCGCGCCACGGTGGTGCTGCACGGCGACCTGGAGCCCGCCTTTCAGCGCTTTTGGCAAGACACCAAGGACCGCTACCGGCTCGTGAAGGATGCGCCCGACCGCCCCGCGCTGCCGCCCGAGTCGCTGTTTTTAAGCTCCGAGCAGTTCTACACCCGCGCCAAGGACTACGCCCAGCTGGCGCTGCGCGGCAGCATCGAAGACGTCGCCGACAACGCCCAGTTCCAGAAACTCGGTGAAATGGCCGTGGTGCGCGGTGCTGAAGACCCGCTGGCCCGCTTCAAGAGCCATGCGCGCAACACCGCCCACCGCGTGCTGCTGCTGGCCGAAAGCGATGGCCGGCGCGAAAGCCTGCTGGATTTTCTGCGCGCCAGCAACGTCAGCCCGCCCGCATTTGATTCACTCCAGGACTTCCAGGCCAGCCGCGAGCCGCTGGGCATTGCCACGTCGTCGCTGCACACGGGGTTCAGCTGGCTTGAAGAAGGCATTGACTTTGTCACCGAGACCGAGCTGTTTGCCGCCGGCGTCACGCTGCGCCGCCGCAACAAGAAGCAGGAACGCGTCAGCGACGTCGAAGCGCTGATCAAGGACCTGTCCGAGCTCAACGTGGGCGACCCGGTGGTGCACAGCGCCCACGGCATTGGCCGCTACCGGGGCCTGGTCAACCTGGACCTGGGCGAGAAAAATGCCGACGGCACGCCTGCTTGCCAAGAATTTCTGCACCTGGAATATGCCGACAAGGCCACGCTCTACGTGCCGGTCAGCCAGCTGCACCTGATCAGCCGCTACACCGGCGTGAGCGCCGAAGAAGCGCCGCTGCACCGGCTGGGCAGCGGCCAGTGGGAAAAAGCCAAGCGCAAGGCCGCCGAGCAAATCCGCGACTCCGCCGCCGAACTGCTCAACATCTACGCCAGGCGCGCCCTGCGCGAAGGCCACGCCTTCCGCTACTCGCCGGGCGACTACGAGACCTTTGCCAACGACTTTGGATTTGACGAAACCGCCGACCAGCTGGCCGC
>NZ_JADMJK010000194.1 GCF_018780625.1 Polaromonas sp.
ACCATCGTCGGGCGGACAGGCTCCTTGTTCAAGATGACTTTGCCACCCGCTTACCCTTAAATTGCCGTCTTGGGGCGTAAAGAACATGGCTGACTACACGCAACTCCACTACTTAGGAGTTGTTCATGAGGTCATCTACCAGCGCAAACTGCGCCATCGCCGCGGTCTCGGCGGCCCTTCCGTCTGTCGTCGTATCCCCAGCCAAACCCAAGAGTAAAGGTAAGGCCCGTTCCGAAGCACAGCCTTATCGAGAGGGCGCGGGATACGCTATCCGCTCGCGCTACAAAGGCAACGACATCTACCTAAGCGGCCACCCCACCGGGGCAGCGGTCAAAAAGGCGGCGCGCCAGCGACGTGATGCCATCGATGACCATGGTGCCCCCCAAGGCCGCGGCCCGGACCTGACCACCGCCGCCCAGGCCATGCAGGACTATGCCATGCAGCGGCTGCGTTTCAAAAAAGGCGCGGTGCAGGAGGCCGTGCGTATCAACAACTACCTGCGGGCGGCGCGCCTAAGCACACTGCTGGTCACGCCCCTGAAGACCGTCTTGCCCGCATCCGGTGTTACCGCGGCCCCGGCGTCCAGCGGGGCCAAAGCTTCGTCGAAAGAAAAAAAGCCGTTGACGGTTTACTTCAAGGTCACCTTGGAGCCTTACAAGTCCGAGCGTGTCATCGCCAACGGCCTGCATGCCCATCGCAAGGTGCAGCTGACGAAAACAGCCGACTCCCGCAGACACCGCGCTGTGCTGGCCGGCCGGGCAATGGGCGCCATCGGACGGGCTGACATGCAACGCTACATGGACGCCATGCGCGACGAAGGCGTGGCGCCAGCGACCATGAAACTCGAGCAAGCCATGTGGCGGGGGCTCTTTAACTACGCGTTCTCGAAGTGGGCCTGGGCTTCACTCATAGACAATCCCGCGACCCAGCTGGAGATGCCCGTGGTAGAAAACGAGCGCAAACGTACGATGAGCCACGCCGAGCAGAGCCTGCTGGACGCTGCGCTCCTGGACTGCCGCAACTTGCTGGTCGCACCGGTGCTGACGCTGCTGCGTGAAACCGCAATGCGCGCGTCCGAGCCGCTGGAGCACGCCTGCTGGAGGGACGTCAACTGGGAGCGCCGGGTGCTTTGTCTGAGCGATGCCAAGGCCGGGAAAAGGGATGTGCCCCTGTCACCGGTGGCTATTGAGGTGCTGCGCAACCTGGGTCCGGGTGAGCCGAACGAGCCTATCGTAAAAATCACCTACGACGCGCTGAAGAAAGGCATGGAGCGCGCTTGTGAACGAGCGGGTATAAAAAATCTGCACCTCCAGGATATAAGGAGGACTGCAGCGACTCGCCTGGCGCTGAAAACGGGGAATCTGTTTTTGGTGAAAGCGCTAACGGGACATAAAACAGACAAGATGGCTGCCCGCTACATGCAGGTCGGTGCCGATGATGTGGTGAACGTTCTGCACGCGCCGCAAGAGGCCACACCGGTCGCTACTGTCGCTGAGGTGGAGCCGCCGAAAAGCGCTGTGCCAACGCCGGTCGAAAACGAGCCCGCATCGCCGCCGATGTTTACCCTGGAGCAGATGCAGGCCATGGCGCAACTCGCAGCCCAAGCCGCCGTTGCCGGTCTAAATACCGGGAAGTCCACGCCTCCCGGACCCGTACAGATTCCGCTGCTGACGCTGGTCCCGCCGCCTGCACCAGGGCCCTCAAGAGAGGGGCCTTCCCTGAGCCTGGTTGCCTGATGGCCGCGCCGGGCCACCTGACGGGGGTGGCCCGGCGCTGGTTGGCGCTTGCACCCTGCCCACACACAAGTGCAGCGGTCCTTGACCGGTGGTACTGCAGGACATGCAGGACATGGAGGGCATTGAGGAGCTCTGGACTCGGGGGTTCCTGGCATGGCCTTTTGCACGGATGACGTATCGGTTTGCTGTCGCGACACGCCATGCATTTCCCCAAGGCTTGTGGCCCTTCATCGGCTTGTCCACGTACATGGTGTGTACGCAGGGCGCGTCGAACCCGGTCAGCCACATGTCCCGCACGATGACCAGACGCAGCGGGTCGGCCGGGTCCTTGAAGCGCTTTTCCAGCCGCTTCTTCACTTGGCCGCTGTAGATGTGGGGGCGCAGCAGGGCCTTGTCGGAGGCGCTGCCGGTCATGATGATTTTGATGGCCCCTTTTTCCGGGTCGGGGTCGTGCCAGTCTGGGCGCTGCTTGACGATTTCGTTGTACAGGTGCACACAGATGTCCCGGCTCATGGCCACCACCATGGCCTTGCCGTCCTGGGCCTGGTTGCGTGCCTCGAAGTGCGTCACCAGGTCGGCGGCCACACTCGCCACCCGCGGCGTGGCGCCCACCACCTTTTCAAGCGCTGCCCAGCGGCTCTTGAGCTGCGCCTGAGTGTTTTCTTCCTCGTCCTCGGCCAGCTCGTCCACCTCCTCGTCGAGCAGGGAGAGCCTTGGGCTCGAAGCCGCTCGATGGTGGTGACTGATAGGCTCAGCCGCTGGGCCAGCCAGCCGGTGGAGCGCATTTGATTGATTTCACTCATGATTTTTTCCTGATTGCGGCAGGGACGATTCCCTACTACTTTCTTGTTCTGGCCAGAGTGGGCGAAAGGAGGCGTTTTTGGGCCAATGGCGGAGAAACCCGGCCGGTGGCTGTCGGCGCCTCTATTGGGCGTCTTCGGTCTCTCTGAGTTGCAAAGCCCGAAGGCCCCCTGAATCTTTCTTGTCATCACTCCCTTAATCTTATCGTCAATCTTGTCATAAACTTGTCAAAGTGATAGGATTAAACTATATTCTTGTCAGCATGACGAGATTCAAGCCCTAATCTCCTCAAAATACAAGATTGACAAGGATTCTCTACTTCCATGACCACCCCTGCGCTGTCACCCCGTCACGATGCGTTGCTGCGCCTGCTCCTTGCTGCCGGGGAACCCGTACAGCCTGGTGCACTGGAGCAAGCCCTCCAGGCTTCCCGGCCCACCATCAACCGGGCCTTGCGAGACCTCCTGGCCTCTGGCTTTCTGGAAAAGCTGGGGGACGGCCGGTCCACCCGCTACATGGCCACAGATGCGGCCAAGGCCGCACTGGGGGCCCTGCCTTCAGCCGCACCCACGCCAGCGGGGCCTGGCATGCTGCAGTGGTCGCCGGCTGCACTGCCATTGGTCGAAACGCTTCGCGCGCCTCTGGGAACTCGCACCCCGGTAGGCTATGAAAGCAGTTTTGTGGACAACTACATCCCGAACCAGTCCAGCTTGCTTCCAACGCAGCTGGCCACGGACTTGTTCAACGCCGCCCGTAGCCGGGACCAGCAACCCGCGGGAACCTATGCCCGCGAGGTTCTGGAGCAGCTGCTCATCGACCTGTCCTGGTCGTCATCTCGCCTGGAGGGCAACAACAAAAGTTTGCTCGACACCAGGGAACTCTTCGAGCTCGGGGAGCAAGCAGGGCCCCTCGACGAAGACACCCTGATGCTGTTCAACCACAAGAATGCCATCGAGTTCATGGTCGACGCTGTGCCGACAGAGGGAATCACGGTGCCCGTCATCGTTGACCTGCAGGCTAAGTTGATGAAGGACCTCTTGAAGGACTCGCGGGACATCGGCAGCATCCGCCGGCGCGTGGTGAACATCGACGGCTCTGTCTACTCCCCCAGCAACATCCCCACGCTCCTGGAAGAAACGCTGAAGTCCATCATCGACAAGGTTCGCCACATCCGAAACCCGGTGGAGGCCGCATTCTTCCTTTGGGTCAACCTGGCCTACCTGCAGCCCTTTGCGGATGGCAACAAGCGCACGAGTCGTCTGAGCGCCAACATGCCGCTCCTGCTGTACAACTGCGCACCCTTGTCCTTCCTGGACGTGGAGCGCACGGACTATGCGACCGCCATGCTCGGCGTCTACGAACAGCGCAACGTCGCCGCGGCAGTCGAGCTGTTTGAATTCATCTACCGTCGCTCGATTCAGAAGTACAGCGTGCTGCGAGCCTCCCTGGCCGTGCCCGACCCGCTTCGGGCCCGGTACCGACAGGCCCTCAATGAGCTCATGCAGTTCGTCGTCCTCTACGGCCGAACGCTGGAAGACGCATTTTCGGAGGTGCCCGTAGCCGCCGCTGACCTGGCGGCGTTGCGCGTCATCGCGAACACCGAACTCGACCACCTGGAGCAATACAACTGCGCCCGTTACAACCTCGCGCGAGGCATGACGCAGAGATGGATTGACGCCGGGCGGCTCAGGTAACCTGCCAGGAAACTTGCAACCCGTGGCGGGTCGTCCTTGCTGCCGATTACGCCTCTGCCCCCTGCGGTACCCAGGGCGACTGCTTTGCCGGCAAACCGCCTGCCAGAAACGATTTCACCTTGGACAAAGAAAAGCCCCAGCCGTTGACTGGGTCGAAGTGTCACCTGGGGCTGTTCGAGGCAGTCTGACGGCCGACAGCTCAGGGCCCGATTGGGGGTGGCGTAGTGGCAGGTATGGCTGCAGGTGCAGCCGTTGCAGGGCCGGTCGGTGTAGTGGTAGGCGGCACGATGGGGGCTGTTGCCGGCGAGTTGGTCAATCCAGAAAGCACGGCCCGTGCTGACGACGCGCCAAAGGATGCCGAAGACACCCATCACGGCATCCCGCCACGCTGACGCACCTTGCAATCTACTGGTTGGCGCCGAACTGAAATTGATCAGGAGTGCCCATCTCAAGGTGCGCGGACCAAACGCACCGATTAGCCATCGCTGGCGGCGTAGATTGATGCGCCAGAGTGGTCATCCCAGAAGCGGCACATCGCTGAAAACGCGCCGGCCGGTCTAGGCCGCCTTGGCCCGCGCGCTGGGGGCCCTGGGCGGCTCGCTTTGCAGCAGTTCGTCCCGGGCGAGGTTCTCGATCATCGCCAGCAGCACCTTGCGGGTCACCGCAATTTCCGCGGCCGCCAGGCCTTCGATGCTGACGTGGTTGGTTTCCTCGGCCAGCGGCACCAGCTTTTTCTTCAGTGCACGGCCTTGCTTCGTCAGGTGCACGTACATGTTCTTCTTGTTGGTCGGCAGTTGCCGGCGTTCGATGTAGCCGAGTGCTTCCATCGCCTTGATGGCGGTGAAGGTGGTCGGCTCCATCACGCCGGCGCGCGCGCTCAGCTCTTTTTGCGTGAGGCCGTCGGCCTCCCACAGGATGCGCAGGAAGGTCCAGTGGCCGAAAGGCACGCCGTGGCGCGCCAGGCGCACCTGCAGGGCTTTGTGGAAGGCGCGCGATGCATCGCGCACAAGGTGTGCCAGACGGTCGTTGGGGACCGCTTCGCGCCAGTGATGAATGATGTTTTGGGTGTCGAGGCTCATGACCCGTTAGCGTAACCCGTCCTGCTGACCGTTCCGTAGGCGGTCTGGTGCGCGGGACGGCATTCATGGCCGGTACGCGCCGAATCCAGCAGGGCCAGGCAGACTGCGGTCGTGGCGCGCGCCCATTCACCGCTGTGGCGCGGGGGCCGGCCTTCGATGGCGGCCGCGTACAGCTCGTCGATGACCTCCTGCCGCGGCACGGCCGGCGGTGCCAGCGGCTCGAAGATTTTTTGGCCCCCGGTGTAGATGGCGATGCCGGTCGGCCCCGGTAGCAGATCGGCTTTTTCGCAGCTGACGATGAGGTGGCCGAAGTGCTGGTGTGCCAGTGTGCCGGGCGCGGCGACCGCGGGCACGTACTGGTTGCCGCCGTAATTGCGCGCGGCCTTCATCGCGCTTTCGTCGTCAGCGCTGTGCGCCTGGGCCAGCCGCCGCCGCGCCGCGCCGTGGTCGGCCGGATTCTTGTTCTGGCCCATCTCGCCGATGTCGCCCAGCAAGGTGTCGGAATCGAAATGGCCGTAGCCGCTGTAGGTGGCCGAGGCGAACGCGCCGCCTTTAAAACCCAGCAGCGCGCTGTACGCGCCTTCGGTTGGCCGCGACGCATCCCAGGCGCCGGTGTGGGCACGCACGCTGGTGACCAGCCCGCCGCCCAGCAGCCGCACGATGTCGATCTGGTGCGTCGCCTGGCTGTGGATCACGCCGCCGCCGGCCGAGGTGTCCAGCTCTTCCGGACGCCTTGGCCGGAACAGGAAGTCTGTGAAGTTCAGCGCATGGATCATCTTCACCGCGCCGTAGTCGCCGCTGTCGATCAGCGCGCGCGTGCGTTGCACCGGCGTGTTGAAGCTGTGGCTGTGGCCGACGATCAGGTGCACGCTGGCGCGGCGTGTGGCCTCTATCATCGCCGTGCAGTCGGCCAGCGTCAGCGCCATCGGTTTTTCAACCAGCACATGCTTGCCGTGCGCGGCTGCGGTGGCCACATGCGCCGCGTGGAACTGGTGCGGCGACGCGATGTACACCGCGTCCACGCGCGGGTCGGCGCACAGTGCTTCGACCGAGTCATGCGCCGGCGTGCCGAAGTCTTTTTCGAACTGGCGGCAGGCTGCCGCGATGGGGTCGGTGGCCGCCACCAGCTTCACGCGCGCATCCCCGGCGAAGGTCGGCAGCATCAGCGTGAAGGCGCGGCCGAGGCCGACCACGCCGATGTTGAGAACGCGCGCGCTCACAGGTCCAGCACCAGTTCGGGTGATTTCGCGCGCGACACGCAGACCATGATGTGGTCGTTCTTTTCCTCGTCGCTGAGGACCATGTCGCGGTGCTCGGCCTCGCCGGCCAGCAGCCGCGTCTTGCACGACCCGCAGGTGCCGCTCTCGCATGAGCTGGGCACACGCAGACCATAGGCGCGCAAGGTTTCCAGGATGCTCTGGTCGGCCGGCACGTCCAGCGTCTGCTGCGTTTTTTCGAGCTTCACACGGAAGGGCTGGTTCTCTGCAAAGGCCTTGGCGTCGACGCCGAAACTCTCGAAGTGCACCGTGCCCGACGGCCAGTGGCCCGACATGTCTTCCACGCTTTCCATCAGGCCCCTGGGTCCGCAGCAGTAAACGTGCGCGCCGCTCGGCTTTTCCAGCACCGGCCACAGGTCCAGCGCCTGGTCGATGTCGCCGTTGTCGTGGTGCACGGTGACGGCGTCGCCGAACTCGGCCGTCAGCTCGGGGATGAAGGCGGTGCTGTCCGCGTCGCGCGTGCAGTAGTAGAGCTGGAAAGGCCGGTCGCCGCCGCGCTTGAGGTGCCGCATCATCGACAGGATGGGCGTGATGCCGATGCCGCCTGCGATGAAGAGAAAGCTGCCCGCACGCTCGGCCAGCGCGAAGTTGTTGCGCGGGCTGCTCACCAGCAGCAGCTGCCCGGCCTGCACGTCGTCGCTCATGCTGACCGAGCCGCCGCGGCCGCGCTCGTCGCGCTTGACGGCGATCTGGTAATGGCTGGTGTCGGCCGGGTCGCTGCACAGCGAATAGTTGCGCCGCGTGCCGTTGGGCACCTGCACCGTGAGGTGCGAACCTGCGGTGAAGGGCGGCAGCGGCGGGCCGTCCGCACGGCGCAATTCAAACAGCGTGATGCCATTGGCTACGCGCGCTTTCCTGGCCACCGTGAGCGACATGAAGCCGGGCTCATCGTCCGGGGTAGCACGACCCGCATCAGGGTTAACGCTCATGTTTGTCTCCTCAATATTCTTGACAAATTTTTCAACGTGGCTAATCTTAGGCGGCTAAGAATAATGCTGCTTGCGAAGTTTTGCAAGGGTGTTTGTCGCGGTGCCCACGCGCCGAACTGAAAGAGTTAGACCATGTTGACCCACGAAGAAAATGAACTGCTTTGCCGTGTCGAGCGCGATGCGCCCATGGGCCAGCTGATGCGCCGCCACTGGACCCCCGTCTGCCTGATCGAAGAAGTCAGCGAGCCCGACGGCACGCCCGTCAAGGCGCAGGTGTTCGGCGAAGACCTGGTGGTGTTTCGCGACACCAGGGGCCGCGTCGGGGTGATGGACGAATACTGCCCGCACCGCCGCGTCTCGCTGGTCTTCGGCCGCAACGAGGACTGCGGCCTGCGGTGCCTCTACCACGGCTGGAAGATGGACGTCGAAGGCAACGTGCTGGAGATGGTCTCCGAGCCCGCTGCCAGCGGCATGGCCAGCAAGGTCAAGCACCTGGCCTACCCGGTGCAGGAGTGGGGCGGTTTCGTCTGGGCCTACATGGGCCCGCCCGAGACCAGGCCCGCGTTCCAGCCGCCAGCCTGGGCGCCCACGGCTGATACGCGCGTGACCATTGCCAAGGCCATCATTCCCTGCAACTGGGCGCAGATCCTCGAAGGCGCCATCGACTCGGCGCACAGCTCCAGCCTGCACTCTTCCGACATGGTGCCGGCCCGCGTCAGCAGCGCCGAAGCCACCGACACCACCTGGCTGCGACCGTCCACCGACAAGGCGCCGCGCATGCAGGTCGAGCGCGGCAGTTACGGCTTTCGCTACGCCGCCATCCGCCGCCCGATCATGCAGGCCGCAGCCAACGACTATGTGCGTTCCACCGTGTTCGTCGCCCCCGCCACCGCGCTGATCCCGCCGAACAACCTTTACAACGTCGCCAATATCAACGTGCCAATGGACGACACCCACACGGCCTTCTATTTCATCGCCTGGGGCCACGAATCGCAGACGCCGGACACCGACACTTGGCGCAAGTTCCTCGGCCAGCAGGTCGGCACCGACCTTGACGAGAAGTACGTGCCGCTGCGCAACCGCGCCAACCACTACTGGCAGGACCGCGCCGCGATGAAGGCTGGCAACTTCACCGGCATCACCGGCTTTCCCAACCAGGACATCGCCATGTGGGTGACCATGGGCCCGATCGCCGACCGCACCCATGAACGCCTGGGCGCCAGCGACCAGGCGGTGGTCGAGTTCCGCAAGCTGATGCTGGACGCCGTGCGCGACTTCCAGGCCGGCGGCCAGGCCATCGGCACCGGCGACAGCCGCATTCCGGACACCGTCTGCGCCTTCCAGGCCATCGTGCCCAAGACCACCGATTGGCGCGCCTATGCGGCCCACCACGTGTGGACCGCGAAGGAGCCAGCGCTTGAGCCGTCCTATAGCGCGCCCGTCCCGGCGGCCGGCGCCACGAAGTCCCAGCGCGCCTGACCTGCTTCCCGTTTTCCCGCCCCGCACCGTTCCCATCTACAACATCGGAGACCCACCATGAAACCACGTCGTCATCTGCTGCAGGCTGCCTTGCTGCTGGCTTGCGGGCTTATCCCTGCCCTGTCGCAGGCCCAGGCGGCCTACCCCAACCGGTCCATCCGCTTCATCGTGCCTTACTCGGCCGGTGGTCTGCCCGACACCGTCGCCCGCGTTTATGCGCAGCGCCTGGGCGAAAAGCTCGGCCAGTCGGTGGTCGTCGAGAACCGTCCCGGCGCCAACGGTGTCGTGGCGGCGCAGGCGCTGGCCACCGCACCCAAGGACGGCTACACCTTCCTCGTCACCGACGGTTCAATGTTCTCCATCAACCCGGCCATCTACAAGAACCTGGGCTACGACTACAAGCGGGACTTCATGCCGGTGGCACTGGCCGCGCGCGCGCCGCTGTACCTGGCCGTCAATTCCAGCGTGCCGGCCAGGACGTTGCAGGAATTCATCGCGCTGGCCAAGGCCAAGCCGGGTACGCTGAACTACGGCTCGTCCGGCGTTGGCAGCACCCACCACCTGACCATGGAAGCGATGAAGGTCGCACTCGGCCTGCAGTTCACGCACGTGCCCTTCAGGGGATCCGGTCAGTCGGTGCCGGCGCTGGTCGGCGGCCAGGTCGATGTGCTGTTCTCGGCGCTGCCCTCACTGGCAGGTTTCGTCACTGCGGGCCAGGTCAAGCTGATCGCCTCGAACGCGGCCCAGCGCTCGGCGCTGGAGCCCAACGTGCCGGCCATTGCCGAGATCATTCCCGGCTTCGACTTCGCGCCCATCGTCGGCGTGCTGGCCGCCACCGGCACGCCCGCAGAGGCCATCACCCGCATCAGCACCGAGATCGCTGCGGTCTCGCGCATGCCCGAGCTGGTGCAGACACTGAACAAGGCTGGCGTCGAGCCGATCGGCACCGGCCCTGCCGACTACAACAAAGCCGTGCTGGCTGAAAATGAACGCCTCACCACGGCCATCGCTGCGGCTGGCATCAAAACGGAATAAAAAAAAGCACTCATGTCCAAACTGAACCTGACCTTCGGCTGCTGGAACTACGACCGCACGCGTGCCCTGATGGACGGAAGCGTCCAGCCGGACGGCATCGACCTGAACTACCTCAACATGCCGGTCGAGGAAACCTTCTTTCGCATGCTGCGGCACAAGGAGTTCGACGTGGCCGAGATGTCGCTGTCCTCGTACTCGGTGTCGGCCGGCAAACCCGAGCGGCCCTTCGTCGCCATCCCCGTGTTTCCCTCGCGTTTTTTTCGCCACTCGTGCATTTACGTCAACGCCAACTCGGGTATCCGTGAAGCCAAAGACCTGATCGGCAAACGCGTCGGCAACCCCGAATACCAGATGACGGCGCCAGTGTGGATACGCGGCATCCTGTCGGACCACTACGGCGTGCCTGTAGACAGCGTGACTTACTTCACCGGCGGCGAGGAAGAGCCCGGCCGCTCCGAAAAAATCAGGCTGGACCTTCCGCCCAACATCAAGGTCAAAAGCATCGGGCCCGACCAGACGCTGGCGCAGATGCTGCTCGACGGCGAGATAGACGCGCTCTACACCGCGCGCATGCCTTCGTCCTTTCTCAAGGGTGGCGGCAAGGTCAAGCGCCTGTTCGAAGACTATGAGCAGGTCGAGCGCAACTACTTCAAGGAGACCGGCCTTTTCCCGATCATGCACACCGTGGCCATCCGCCGCGACGTGTACGAGGCCCATCGCTGGGTCGCGCGCTCGCTGATGAAGGCGCTTGAGGAATCGCAGCGCCGCACCTACGAAGACCTGTACGAAACCGCCGCGCTCAAGGTCATGCTGCCCTGGCTGACCTCGCACGTCGAGCAGGTCAAGCGCGAGATGGGCGAGGACTTCTGGCCCTACGGCTTCGAGAAGAACAAGGCCACGCTGGAGACTTTCCTGCGTTACCACCACGAACAGGGCCTGTCCAAACGCCTGCTGACACCTGAGGAACTCTTCGCACCGGAATCGCTGGAGGCCTTCAAGATCTGAAGATGTGAATCCATCTGCTGCAGCTGCTCCTGAGCCGGACGCTGCGGTTTTCCCACCTCCTCACAGGCGCCACGATGTCACCCACTTTGACCGGTTACTTGCTGGCTGGCGGTGCGCTGCTGTTGTTTACCGTCGGCACCCTGGTCACGCGTGCGGCGGCCAGCCGCGTCAGCCTGGGGATTGGATTCCTGGTGGCCACCGGCACCAACGTCGCGTTTTCGGCGCTGGCGCTGGCAGTGCAGCGCGCGCTGGCCCCGCAGCCCATCGCGTGGGACGGGCAGGCCTTCATGCTGTTCGCGCTGGCCGGCGTGTTCTCGACCTACCTCGGGCGCTGGTTCTTCTATGAATCCGTGGTGCGCTTCGGGCCAGCCAAGGCCAGCATCTTCCAGGTCAGCAGTCCCTTGTTCACGGCGCTCATGGCCTGGGCCTTGCTGGGTGAAAAACTCAGCCTGTCGGCCTGCATCGGCATGGCGATGACGGTGGGCGGCCTGATGCTGGTCGGTAGCAAACCCGGTGCGTTCTCCAGGGCGGGCGGAGCGGCGCCGACGGCTGCGGTGCAAAAGCGCAGCGCCGGCTTTATCCAGACGGCGCTGGCCTCGGTGATCCTGCTCGGTCTGGGCGGCTCGCTGGCCTATGCCATCGGCAACTTGCTGCGCGGCGCGGCGATTCGCAGCTGGAACGAGCCGGTGCTCGGCGCCCTGGTCGGCGCGGGCTTCGGGCTGTTGCTGCACCTGGTCTTCAACCGTGACAAAGGCAGCGTGATGGCCGGCCTGCGCACGGCCGACCGCGGTGGACTGTGGCTCTTCGGCCTGATGGGCGTGTGCACCATCTCCGCGCAGATCCTCACCATTGCCGCGATGCGTTACATCCCGATGTCCATTGCCACGCTGATCACGCAGCTCATGCCGCTGCTGGTTTTCCCCCTCAGCCGCTGGCTGTTTAAAGCGCATGATGACTTCACCACCGTCATGCTGGCCGGCAGTGGGATGGCCATGGCGGGCGTCGTGCTGGTCGTGCTGCGTTGACGGCGCTCAAGGGCGCCGTCCGTCATGCCGCAGCGCCTTCCTTCCAACTGAGGCGTCCATGATTCCGGTGACAAGATGCTGACCGACTACGCCACCGCCGCCGAGGCGTTGGCCCTGCTCAAGGTACGGCCGCAGACCTTGTACGCCTACGTCAGCCGCGGCTGGATACGCAGCGTCGCGCAAAAGGGGCTGAAGGAAAAACTCTATTCGCGCGAAGACCTGGCCCGTGTCGGCCGGCGGCAGCTGGCCCGCTCCGGCCACGGCCCGGTGGCAGCGTCGGCCATGAACTGGGGCGAGCCGATCTTCGCCACGTCCATCACCGAAATCACGGAGCAGGGCCCGCGCTACCGCGGCCAGCTGGCGTCCGACCTGGTGCGCAGCGGCGTGGCCTTCGAGCGCGTGGCCGAGCTGCTGTGGACCGGCACGCTGCCGGCCGCAGCCACCAGCACTGCGGTCTGGCCGGTGCCGCGGCCGGCGCGCGCGCTGGCCGGCCTCACGCAGACGCTGGCCGCGCTCGACGCCGGCGACAACTTGCTGGAGGCCTTCGCGATGGTCGTGTTGATGCTGGGCATGCGACGCGGCCCGGTGGCGCAGCGCCTGCAGCAAGGCAACACGCTGGCCGCCGCGCGCGAGATCATGCAGACACTGGCCGGCTGCTGCGGCTTCGTCGGTCCCGCCCAGGCCTTCCAGCCGCTGCGCAAGGGCCAGGGCCTGGTCGATGGCCTGATGCAGTCGCTGGCCATGGCGCCCACCGACGGGAACCGCGAGGCGCTGCGCGCGGTCCTCATCCTGATGGCCGATCACGAGTTGCCGCCCGGCACGCTCAGCGCGCGCGTGGTCGCGTCTACGGGCGGCACGTTGCATAGCTGCCTGGCCTCGGCCCTGTGCGCGACGTCTGGCGTCGACGTGGGACGCATGTACGGCCGCGTCGAGGATTTTCTTGGCCGTCCGCAGGGCAGGTCGGTGCTGGTCCGGCGCGCCCACAAGCTTCATGCCGCCGGCCAGCGCGTGCCCGGGTTCGACCACCCGCTCTACCCCAAGGGCGACCCGCGCGCCACCGTGCTGCTGGACATCGCCCGTGCCCGCAGCGACGGCAGCCGGGAACTCCGCGCCATCTTCGGTTTCCTGGGCGACATCCGCGTCAGCGCCGGCCTGCTGCCACGCCAGGAACTGGCCGTCGTCGTCCTGTGCCGCGCGCTGGGTCTGCCGCGCCAGGCGGCGGCCGCGCTGTTTGCACTCGGCCGCACGGCGGGGTGGGTGGCACATGTACAGGAGCAGCGGGCGGGCGGGACCTTGCTGCGGCCGCGGGCCCAGTTTGTGGGGAGGCCGGCAGGTCACTGAGCGCGTTCCTGCGTTTTGATCGATGCAGGACGCGTCATTCAAGCCGGGGCCGCGGGACCGGCTTTGCCGGACCGCAGGC
>NZ_JADMJK010000168.1 GCF_018780625.1 Polaromonas sp.
TGCTCGATGCGCAGCGTTCGCTGTTCACGGCACGGCAGGCGGTGGTGCAAACCCGGCTGGCCCAGTTGCAAAGCCAGGTCACCCTGTACAAGACGCTCGGTGGCGGCTGGAAAGAGCCTGCAGAGGACTTGGCCGCACAGGCTGCGCCCCGGCCGTAAGTTTCTGATTTTTAAGCGATTCAGGGCTCTGGCCCAATCGCTGCGAGCACAAGCAGCTATTAAATCAGGAGCGTTTTGACCGGGTCTGGCAAACCCAGCCAGCGCCTGGCCGCAGCCTGCAGGGTTTGCGGCTGGCCGGTGGTGAACAGGCTGACCTGTCCAGGCGGTGCGTTTGCCGGCATCACGGACGCGGGGACCAGCCGCCGCGTCTGGCGCGCAACGGCCTCACCGTTGTCGATGATCTGCACGCCCCCACCCACCATGGCGCGCAGGTGGTCGCTTGCAAACGGGTAATGGGTGCAACCCAGCACCAGCGTGTCGATCTGCCCGTTTTCAGTGCCAAAAATGCCCATGGCCTGCGTGTAGCGGGCGCACAGTGCTATGGTTTCTGCGGTGTCGCCAGTTTCGGCGCTGCGTTCAATGGCGTCCGCCAGGCCATCGCAGGCCTGCGCCACAAAGCTGGCACCCCCGGCCTGTGAGGCCAGCAGCGCCTGAAACTTGGCGCTGGCCAGCGTGCTGCGCGTGGCCACCACGCCAATGCGCCCGGTCTGGCTGAGCGCCACGGCTGGCTTCAGCGCCGGCTCCACGCCAATCAGCGCCAAGCCGGGATGCTCGGCGCGCAGCAAATGAATCGCGGCCGCCGTGGCCGTGTTGCAGGCGATCACCATCGCCGGGACGTTCTGGCTGAGCAGGTAGCGGGTGATGGCGCGTGAGCGCTCCAGCACATGCGCCTCATCGCGTTCCCCATAAGGCGCGTAGCCGCTGTCGGCGACGTAGATGAAGTGCGCGTGCGGCATTTCGGCCCGCAGCGCCTTGAGCACGCTGAGGCCGCCTATGCCGCTGTCAAATACCCCGATCAAGATGGCCCCCACGCTTGTCGCTTCGCGTACTGCGCTGCCCCCCGAGGGGGCCGCTGCGCCTGCGGACTGGCGAAGCCAGATCCGGGGCCCCTGCTTGAAAGAAGATGGCTCCCACGGTTGTTCACCATCTGGCCTTCGTTCAAGCGCTGGTGACGGGAATGTTCTTGAACTCGCCCATGGCAATCTTTTGCTGCCACTCGGCCGGGCCGGTGATGTGGGCGCTGGTGCCGCCCGAATCCACCGCCACGGTCACGGGCATGTCCACCACGTCAAATTCGTAAATCGCTTCCATGCCCAGGTCGGCAAAGCCCACCACTTCGGCGTGCTTGATGGCCTTGGACACCAGGTAGGCGGCACCGCCCACGGCCATCAGGTAGGCGCTCTGGTGTTTCTTGATAGCTTCAATCGCGACCGGGCCGCGCTCTGCCTTGCCCACCATCGAGATCAAACCGGTCTGCGCCAGCATCATTTCGGTGAAGCCGTCCATGCGGGTCGCCGTGGTCGGGCCGGCCGGGCCGACGGCCTCGCCCTTGACCGGATCGACCGGGCCAACGTAGTAAATCACGCGGTTGGTGAAGTCGACCGGCAGCTTTTCGCCCTTGGCCAGCATGTCGGCAATGCGCTTGTGCGCCGCGTCGCGGCCGGTCAGCATCTTGCCGTTGAGCAGCAGGGTCTGGCCGGGCGTCCAGCTGGCGACTTCTTCCTTCGTCAGCGTGTTGAGGTCGACCTTCTTGCTTTTGACGTAGTCGGGCGTCCAGTTCACGTCGGGCCAAGTGCTAAGGGCCGGCGGCGTCAGGTAGACCGGGCCGCTGCCGTCCATGACGAAATGGGCGTGGCGCGTCGCGGCGCAGTTCGGGATCATGGCCACCGGCTTGCTGGCCGCGTGCGTCGGGTACATCTTGATCTTGACGTCGAGCACGGTGGTCAGGCCGCCCAGGCCTTGCGCGCCAATACCCAGCGCGTTGACCTTCTCGAACAGTTCCAGCCGCAGGGCCTCGACCTTGGTCAGCGCTTCGCCCGCAGCCGATTTGGCCTGCAGCTCGTACATGTCCAGATCGTCCATCAGGCTTTCCTTGGCCATCATCACAGCTTTTTCAGCGGTGCCGCCAATGCCGATGCCCAGCATGCCGGGCGGGCACCAGCCGGCGCCCATGGTCGGCACGGTCTTGAGCACCCAGTCAACAACGGAGTCGCCGGGGTTGAGCATGACCATCTTGCTCTTGTTCTCGCTGCCGCCGCCCTTGGCCGCGACGGTGATGTCCACCTTGTTGCCGGGAACGATTTCGGTGAAGATCACCGCTGGTGTGTTGTCCTTGGTGTTCTTGCGGTCGAACTGCGGGTCGGCCACGACGGAAGCGCGCAGGGTGTTGTCGGGGTGGTTGTAGCCCTGGCGAACGCCTTCGTTGATGGCATCGTCCAGGCTACCGGAAAAACCTTCCCAGCGCACGTCCATGCCGACCTTGAGGAACACGTTGACGATGCCGGTGTCCTGGCAGATCGGGCGG
>NZ_JADMJK010000091.1 GCF_018780625.1 Polaromonas sp.
AGCTTGATGGCGATCTGGCCCTGGTCGTGGTACATGGTGACGATGGCCTGGTACTGGCCGTCGCGTGCTTTCAGGAAGATGGTGTCGGCGGGGAAGGGGCCATCGACCGCAAAGCCGCTGGCGCGCAGTGCTTCGACCGCCGGCGCGATGATGTCGATTTCCTCGCGCCCGCAGACGCCACCATCACCGCCGTGCGGGTTGAAGGCGGCAATCGCCACTTTCGGGTTTGCCGTGCCGCTGGCCTGCAGGGACTGGTAGATCAGCCGGGCCGCATCCACGATGCGTTCGGTGCTGAGCAGCGCCGCCGCATCCTTGAGCGGAATGTGCGAGGACACGCGCGAAGTCCACAGGTCGCCCAGCGTGTTGAATTCGCAGAAATAGCCGGTCACGCCCAGGTACTGGGCAAAGTGATGCAGCTCGTCTTCGTGCTTGAGCCCGCCTTGCTTCATGGCGAACTTGTTCAGCGGTGCAAAGCAGATGGCATCGACCTCGCCGCGTTGGGCCCCGTCCATGCAAAGGTTGAGCGCCTGCAGCACCGACGCGCCGCAGGCTGCCCTGGCTTGGCCGCGCGCTACCGCGTCAGGCTGGATGCTGTTGACGGCAAGAAACGCCGGCAGGCGCGGGTCGGGCCGGCTGCGCACTTCGGCCAGTGTCTGCACCGCTTGTGTTTCCACGGCGTGCCCGGCAATGTGCTGGCCGTCCAGCCAGAGCCACGGGTCGCCGACGAGCACGACATTGGCGCCTTCGGTGATGCCGGGCTGGCTCAAAAGGCGGGCTATCAGTTCGGGGCCTATGCCTGCCGCGTCGCCCAGCGTCAGGGCAATGACAGGTGTTTGCTGCTTGGTCATGCGTTCAGTCCAGCTTGATGTTCTTCTTGGCGATGAGGTCGCCGTAGCGTTTGTTTTCAGCCGTGTGAAACGCCGCGAACTGCGCCTGCGTCATGGGCGTCAGGTCAGCGCCGATGGCCCCCAGGCGGGATTGGGTCTCGGGCAGGGCCAGCACTTTGGTGACGTCGGCGTACACCCGATCCTGCACGGCCCTGGGCGTGGAAGACGGCATATAAATGCCGTACCAAGCGCTCATTTCCACGCCGTTCAGCCCGGCTTCCGCCATGGTTGGCACATTGGGCAGCTGCGGATTGCGCTTGGCGCTGGCGACGGCCAGGGCTTTGATGCGGCCGTTCCTGACCTGGCCGATGACCGACGGCATGGTGTCGAAACTCATCTGCACCTGGCCGCCCACCAGGTCAATCAGCGCGGGGCCGCTGCCGCGATAAGGGATGTGCGTGATGAACACGCCGGCCGAATCTTTGAACAGCTCGGCCGCGATGTGCTGCGTGCTGCCCGAGCCGCTGGAGGCGTAGTTGAGCTGGCCGGGCTGGCTCCTGGACAGCTTGACCAGCGACTGGACCGAATCGACTGGCAGGGCATTGTTGACCACCAGCACATTGGGCACCGCGCCCACAAACACCACCGGCACCAGGTCCTTGTTGCTGTCGTAGCCCAGCTTGAGCAGATGCGGGGCAATGGCGTGCGCGGTCGAGACGCCCATCACCATCGTGTGGCCGTCGGTGGACTTGGCCGTCACGTCGGCGGCCAGGGTGTTGGATGCGCCGGGGCGGTTTTCCACCACCACGGCTTGTTTGAGCAGCGGACCGAGCCGGTCGGCCACGGCGCGCGCCATGGCATCCGTGCCGCCGCCGGGGGCTGAGCCCACCAGGAGGCGCACCGGTTTGGTGGGCCAGTCTTGAGCCAGGGCAGGGGCTTGGCAGGCGAGGGTGCAGGCGGCTACCAGCAGGGCGGGTAAAAGTTTCATGTTGTCTCCAGGACTGTTGTGGTGATGCAATGCGCAGATGGTAGAGGTGCTGAAACTTATCGTAAATTGAAAATAAATGATTATTTGATAAGCAGTGGTTATCATTTGGCCTTGCATTTTTTGCCTTAAACGCCTCGCACCCATGTCCGACATCTCAGCCATTTCACACATTCCCCAGCTTCTGAACCGCCTGCGCATGCGGCAGGTCGCCCTGATCCTGGCGGTGGGCGAGCACGGCACCTTGCGCAAGGCGTCGGGCGAACTGGGCATGACGCAGCCGGCCGCCACCAAGATGATTCACGAACTGGAGTCGGCGCTGGGGCAAAAGCTGTTTGAGCGGGTGGGGCGCGGCCAGAAGCTGACGCCGGCCGGCACCAGCGTGCTG
Organism: Polaromonas sp.; assembly: GCF_018780625.1. Classification (GTDB taxonomy): domain Bacteria; phylum Pseudomonadota; class Gammaproteobacteria; order Burkholderiales; family Burkholderiaceae_C; genus Polaromonas. The sequence continues at coordinate 2,201 of NZ_JADMJK010000091.1, forward strand.
GGCTATTTCCGCGGCCTGCGCGGCTCCATCGCGTCCATGACGCGGGAGCTGGCTGAGCTGCAACTGGGCAGTTCGGGCCGTGTGTCGGTTGGCAGCATCATGGCGCCGTCGCCCACCTTGCTCACGCAAGCCATCATTGCGCTGAAAAAAGCCTATCCGCTGCTGTCGATTGATGTGACGCTCGACACCAGCGACCGCCTGTTCGAGTTGCTGCGCGAAGGGGTGCTGGATGTGGCGATTGGGCGGGTGCGTGGCGAGCAGTGGGCCGATTACGTTTTCACGCCGCTGGAAAACGAAGAGCTGGCCATCGTGGTGGGCATGCACCACCCGCTGGGGAAAAAGAAATCAGTGCCGTTCTCCAGCCTGCTCGACTACCCGTGGATACTGCAGCCCACCGGCAGTCCGATGCGCGAGGTGCTGGAGCAGGAGTTCAGGATGCAGCAGGCGCCCTTGCCAAGGGGCCTGATTGAAACGGCCTCCATCCTCACGACCACCAACCTGATTGCCGAAACCGACATGGTCGGCGTGGTGCCCCAGTCGATTGCCGACACCTATGCCCGGCATGGTCTGCTCAGGGTGTTGCCGTGCCATATCCAGCACAAGATGGAGTCGTTTGGCTCCATTACCCGCAAGGACAGGCCGCTGAGCGAAGCCGCCCGGTTTTTTCTTTCGGCACTTCACCCGCGTGAACTGCCCGGGCGGCTTTAAGGCTTATTCGCCAGCCCGCTTGGCATCCTCGTCCATCTTGCCCATGAACAGGCGCAGGAAAAAAATGCCCATGCCGATCATGAAGGCGATGCCAATGACGCTCATGAGGCCGTAGTCGGTGGAGAAGAGGTCGGTCAGTAGTTTCATGCGGATGGTTCCCGGAGTTGCAAGCATCAGTATCTGCCATCCAGCCGCTTTGAAACATGATCCTGGTCAAGGTTCGATGCCTTCTCCGGCCGGGCAGGGCTCAGGCAGGCTGCCCGGCGGGTTCCACGGAGGCATGGTCTGAACAACTGGCACCGCCGCAGCCGTGAATGACGTCTGGCGGCAAGGCCTCAGGCATGGCCACTGTGCCGGTGAGCGGGTCGTAGCCGATGCGGCGCAGGTGCAGCGCCAGCGCCGCGTCCATAGACTGGGCGTGCTGCGGGAACCAGATGGCCAGTTCCCGCGCCATCTGGCGCACGACCCCCAAGTTACCGGCTTCGCCGCTGGTGATGCCTTCACGCATCACTTGCAGCACGACCTTGTGTTGCACGCTGTGGCAGTTGCTGGACGAAAACCGGGTGCTCTGCATCCATTGATCCTCGCGGCCGAAGTGATCGTCGGTGTGCGCCACCAGCGCGCGCCAGTGGGCCAGCAGTGCGTCGTCGGCGGCAGTCTCTACCTGCGCCAGCAGCACCACAAATTCGCGGTGGGTGTCATCCATCACGGGGAGGTCCAGCGCAAGTGCGTCTGACCATTCAAGATTCGGCATGTGTTGGGCTCCTGTTTGTCCAGCGCAAGAGCTTACGCAATGACGGTCTGACGGGTTTTGATCCAGGTCATTGAAGCTGCTGCCCGCCTTGCGAACAACTTCTTCAGATCGATATTCGGATCCATTCAACCGCCGCCTTGATGCCGGTCAAGGCGCCAGCCGCAGGGCCCACCATAATAAAAATTTGCCACTCATCTCAAGAGGCTACGCATCATGTACAAACATATTCTGGTTCCCGTCGACGGCTCTTCCACCGCGCTGCAAGCCGTGCGTCAGGCGGTGGACATCGCCAGCACGTATGGCAGCGCAGTGACAGCGATTTACGTGATCGACCCCTATCCCTTTACCGGCGTGGCCACTGAATTGGCCTATGGCCAGGCCGAGTATTTGACCGCAGCCAAGGCCGAGGCCCAGGAGGCGCTCGCCATCGTGCGCACGCAGGTCGAAGCGGCAGGGTTGAAAGTGGATGCCCGGATGGTGGAGGCCCATGCGACGTGGCGCGGCATCGTCGAAACGGCCGATGCGATCAAGGCGGATCTGGTGGTCATGGGCTCGCATGGCCGCCATGGGCTTGAAAAGCTGGTGCTGGGCAGCGTGACGCAGCGGGTGCTCCAGCATGCCACGCAGCCGGTGCTGGTGGTGCGCGGCTAAACGGTTGCCGGGGGCAGCCTGGCGCGCAAATACGCCAGCAAGTCCTTGAGCGTCACCAGTTGCCCGTAGTCTGACTCGGCAATCTCGACCTTCAACTGCTGGCTCAACCCGATCAGGAAATTGAGCCAGTCCATCGAATCCAGGTCTACCTGCAGGCGCAGGGGCCGGTTGTCGCCAAGCAGCGCCGCATCGACTTCGGGTGCAATCGACAGCAGCGTGGCCACGACGGTGCTGCGCAATTGGGCATCATTCATTGGTGGGTCTCCGGTTTACAGCGCTTCGGGCTGCTGCAGCAAGGCGCGCAATTCGGCCAGAAAAAGCGCGCCACGGTGGCCGTCAGATACCCGGTGGTCCGCCGCCAGGCTGGCGGTCACGGTGGGCATCACGCCCAGCGTGCCATCGGCATCCACCCACGGCCGCCTGGCCATGCTGCCAAAGCCCACCAGCGCCACCTGCGGCGGGTAGATCACGCCCAGCACCGCTTCCACGCCCTGGTCACCCAGGTTGGTCACGGTCACGCAGGCGTCGGTCATTTCAGAGCTGCGCAGCGAGCCAGCGCGGCACCGCTTGACCAAATCGGCCAGTTCCTGCATCAGCAGCGCCAGCGGCTTGGCTGCAACGTCGTGCAGGGCCGGGGCGATCAGGCCGCCCTGGCGCAGCGAGATGGCCACGCCGATGTGGACGGCTGCAGCGGGCTTGAACTGGTCGTCCTGGTATACGCCGCTGAACTCGGGGTACTTTTTCAGCGCCAGCGCAACCGCCTTGAGTTGCAGCACCGCCATCAGCAGGCGCTCGGTGATCGGGCGGCCTGCGTTTTCATGTTCCAGCCATTGCTGCGCCCGCGCCATCGGAATGGTTTCCAGCAGGTAGTAGTGCGGAATCTCGCGGTTGGAGCGGCTCATGGCGGCGGCAATGGCGCGACGCGTTTCCAGCTGGCGGTTGGCGGCGAAAGAAGGGGAAGAAGAGGGCGTGGGCGGCGCTACCGTTTTTTCAGCCCCGGCCGAGGCAGCGGCCCGTTCAACGTCGGCCAGCGTCACGACGCCGTCCGCGCCGCTTCCTTTCAACGCGCTGAGGGCCAGGCCCAGCGCCTGCGCCTTTTGCCGTGCTGCGGGGGATATGCGCTGGCGGCTTGTGGCGGCTGGTGCGGCCTCTGGTGCGGTTTCCCCCGGAGCCGTCAAGGTGGCCAGCACCGCGCCCACCGGCACCTTGTCGCCTGCCTCCACCAGCAGCGTCTGCACCGTGCCGTCCTGCCAGATCTCGATGTCGATCGCCGCCTTGGAGGTGTCCACCACCGCCACGACCTGGCCCTTGTGCACGGCGTCGCCGGGCTTGACCTTCCATTCCAGCAGCGTGCCTTCGTCCATGTCGGCGCCCAGCGAGGGCAGCTTGAACTCAAACATGGAGCATCCCCTTCACCACGGCGACGATCTTGGCGACCTGCGGCAGCGCGGCGTCTTCGAGGTGTTTGGCATAGGGAATCGGCACTTCTTCGCTGCACACGCGCGCCACCGGCGCATCGAGGTCAAAAAAGCAGTCTTCCATGAGCCGCGCCATGATTTCGGCCGCCAGGCTGCCGGTTTTCCAGCCTTCGTCAACCACCACGGCGCGGTGCGTCTTGCGCACCGATGCTGCGACGGTGGCCGTGTCCAGCGGCCGCAGCACGCGCAGGTCAATCACTTCCACGTCCATGCCTTCGCTGGCCAGTTCGCTGGCCGCCTGCAGGGCCTTGGGCAGGCTGCCGCCGTAGGTGATCAGCGTCAGCTGCGTGCCCGGGCGCCTGATGGCGGCATGTGTGATGTCGCAGCGCCAGTCATCGGGCAGCTCGGCTTCCAGGTTGTAGAGCTGCGCGTGCTCGAAGATCACCACCGGGTCCGGGTCGGCCAGCGCGGGGCCCAGCATGCCGCGAGCGTCAGCCACGGTGGCTGGCGCCAGCACGCGGATGCCCGGAATGTGGGCGTACCAGTTTTCCAGGCTGTGCGAATGCTGGGCCGCCAGCTGCCGGCCCGCGCCAGTCGCCATGCGCACCACCAGCGGCACTGAAAACTGCCCGCCCGACATGTGGCGCAGGCTTGCCGCCGTGTTTACGATCGGGTCCAGCGCCAGCAGGCTGAAGTTCACCGTCATCACTTCAACAATCGGCCGCATGCCGCCCAGTGCCGCGCCCACGCCAGCGCCCACGAATCCCAGCTCCGACAGCGGTGTGTCGCGTATGCGCTCCGGGCCGAACTCTTCAAAAAATCCCTTGGACACCGCATAAGTGCCGCCATAGCGGCCCACGTCTTCGCCCATCAGAAAGACGCGCGGGTCGTTCTTGAGCGCCTCGCGCAGGGCCTGGCGCAGCGCTTCGCGGTAACTTATTTTCATGACGGGCCCTGTGGGGTGTAAACATCTTTGAGCAAATCCTCTATCGGCTCCAGTTCTGCCGCGTCGGCATAGGCCGCCGCATCCGCCACCTCGGCCTGGGCGCGTGCGTCAAGGGCCAGAAATGCTTTTTCGGTCAGATCCCCTGTCGCCTTGAGCTTTGCCGTAAAGCTGTGGATCGGCCCGCGCTGCTTCCATTGCTCGATTTCCGCCTTGTCGCGGTACAGATCGGGGTCAAACATCGAGTGCGCGCGAAAGCGGTAGGTGGCGTATTCCATGAAGAAGGGGCCGCTGCCCGCGCGCACCTGTTGCGCAGCCTGACGCGTGGCTTCGTGAACCGCCCGTACGTCCATGCCGTCCACCTTGACGGCCGGCACCCGGTAGCTCGCGGCCCTGGCGCACAGGTCGGTCTGTGACTGGGAACGCGCCAGCGCCGTGCCCATGGCGTACAGGTTGTTTTCGCAGCAAAACAGCAAGGGCAACTGCCACAGCGCGGCCAGGTTCATGGCCTCGTGAAAGGCGCCCTCGGCCATGGCCCCTTCGCCAAAAAAGCAGGCCGTCACCCGCTTCGTGCCCTGCAGCTTGTCGGCCAGCGCCATCCCCACCGCCAGCGGCAGGCCACCACCCACAATGGCGTTGCCGCCATAAAAGTGCCGGTCGGCGTCAAACAGGTGCATGGAGCCGCCATGGCCCCGGCAGCAGCCCGACGCCTTGCCATACATCTCGGCCATGATGGCGCGCAGCGGCACGCCGCGCAGCAGTGCATGGGCGTGTTCGCGGTAGGTGGCGATGACGCTGTCTTCTGGCGCCAGGGCGCGCAGGGCGCCTGCCGCGCAGGCCTCCTCGCCAATGTAGAGGTGCAAAAAGCCGCGTATCTTGCCGGCGCCATAGAGTTCGGCGCACTTTTCTTCCATGCGGCGTATGCGCAGCATGTCGGTCAGCAGTTCCAGCGACAGCGTCAGACTGGCGTGAACAGGGGTCATGCGCCGGCCTCCAGGGTTGAGGTGTCGCCTTCCGGCAGGCCCAGTTCGCGCGCCTTGAGCAGGCGCCGCATGATCTTGCCGCTGCGTGTGCGCGGCAGCGTGGCCAGGAAAGCGATGTCCTTGGGCGCCACGGCGGCGCCCAGTCTTTTACGCGCATGGCCCATCAGTTCCAGGCGCAGCGCGTCGCTGGGTGCAAAGCCTTCTTTCAGCGAGACAAAGGCCTTGACCACTTCACCCACCAATGGGTCGGGCTTGCCGATCACCCCGGCCTCGGCCACGGCCGGGTGTTCCATCAGCGCGCTTTCCACCTCGAACGGGCCAATCAGGTGGCCGGCCGACTTGATCACGTCATCAAGCCGGCCGACGAACCAGTAGTAGCCGTCGGCGTCCACCCGCGCCAGGTCACCGGTCAGGTACCAGTCGCCCGCGAAGCATTTCTGGTAGCGCGCCTCGTTGTTCAGGTAGCCGCGCAGCATGGAGGGCCAGCCGCGTTTGAGCGCCAGCTCGCCCTCCTGGTCGGGCTGGTCCAGCACCTCGACGGAGCCGTCGGCATGCTGCTGCACGATGGCGGCCTCGACGCCAGGCAGGGGCAGACCCATGGAGCCGGGCTTGATGTCCAGCGCCGGCAGGTTGGCGATCATGATGCCGCCGGTTTCGGTCTGCCACCAGTTGTCGTGGATCGGCTTGCCCAGCACGTCCATGCCCCACCAGACCGCTTCGGGATTGAGCGGCTCCCCCACGCTGGCGACAAAGCGCAGCTTCGGGTAGTCGTAGCGCCGGGCCAGTTCGGCCCCCGTCTTCATCAGCATGCGGATCGCCGTGGGCGCGGTGTACCAGACACTGACCTGCTGCTCGTGCAGGATGCGCCACCAACGCTCGGCGTCGAACTCGGCTTCATCGACGATGGAGGTCACGCCATGCAGCAGCGGTGCAATGATGCCGTAGGAGGTGCCTGTGACCCAGCCCGGGTCCGCCGTGCACCAGAAGATGTCCTCTGGATGCAGGTCCAGCGCGTAGCGGCCGGTGGCCCAGTGCGTCACCACCGCGCCATGCACATGCAGCGCGCCCTTGGGGGTGCCGGTGGTTCCGCTGGTGAAGTGCAGCAGGGCCGGGTCTTCCGGCTGGGTGGCCACGATGTCAAAGTATTCTGAAGCCTCGGCCATGCGTTGCGCCAGGTCGTGCGTGCCGGGGATCGCGGTCGGCTGCCCTTCGTCGCTGACCAGCAGCACATGCCGCAAGGCGGGCAGCTGCGCGCGGATTTGCGCCACCTTGCGCGCATACAGCCCGTCGGTGGTGACCAGCACCGCGCCTTCGCCGAGTTGCAGGCGCGTGGCCAGCGGCTCGGGGCCAAAAGCGGAGAAGAGCGGCGACACCACGCAGCCCTGCTTGAAGCTGCCCAGCACCGCCGTGTACAGCGCCGGAATGCGGCCGGTCAGCACGAACACGCGCTCGCCACGCTGCACGCCTAGCGCCCTTAGCACGTTGGCAAAGCGGTTGGTGAGGCGGGAGAGTTCGCGGTAGCGGATGTCATGCTGGCCCTGGCTGCCCAGAAAGCGAAAGGCCACATGGTCGGCCAGCGCGCCTTCTGCATGGCGGTCTACGGCTTCATGGGCAATGTTGAGTCCGCCGCCGGGCAGGCCGGCCAGTTCGCGCCGTGCCGCGTCCCACGAAAATGTGCGGCAGGTGGCGGCGTAGTCGGCCAGGTTGGGCGGCGGCGCCAGGTCAGCAGGATTCTTGTGAATGATGGCCGGGCGACCCATGGCGCGCTCCTTGTATTCAGGCCATTGTGGAGAGGGCCTGCCGGGCGGGGCTTGATGTGCATCAAGGCCGATGGCCCACCCCCGCGCGGGCGGGTTTTAAACGTAGCCCAGCGCGCGTGCCACGGCGGCATGCGTGACCCGGCCGTCCTGCACATTGAGCCCGTTGGCCAGGTGCGTATCGTCGGCCAGCGCCTGCTGCCAGCCCTTGTCGGCCAGCGCAAGCGCAAACGGCAGCGTCGCCTGGGTCAGCGCAAACGTCGACGTGCGGGCCACCGCGCCGGGCATGTTGGCCACGCAGTAGTGCACGATGCCATCGACCACAAAGGTCGGCTCGGCATGGGTGGTCGGGTGGCTGGTCTCGAAGCAGCCGCCCTGGTCGATGGACACGTCCACCAGCACCGAACCCGGCCGCATGCGGGCCAGCCATTCGCGCCGCACCAGTTTGGGCGCGGCGGCGCCCGCCACCAGCGCCGCGCCTATCACCAGGTCAGCGTCCAGCACCAGCGCTTCAATCGTGGCCGCAGTGGCGTAGCGGGTCTGGATGCGGTTGCCGAACTGCTCGTCCAGGCGGCGCAGGCGTTCGGCCGAGCGGTTCACCACCGTGACCTGGGCGCCGAGTCCCACGGCCATCCTGGCGGCATTGCTGCCGACCACGCCGCCCCCCAGAATCACCACCTTGCCTGGCGCCACACCCGGAACGCCGCCCAGCAGCACGCCCGCGCCGCCGCGGGGTTTTTCAAGGCAGGCCGCGCCCACCTGTAGGGCCATGCGGCCCGCAACCTCGCTCATGGGTGCCAGCAGCGGCAGGCCGCCGGCCGGGCTGGTCACGGTTTCATAGGCCATGGCCGTCACGCCCGAGTCCATCAGCAGCCGGGTTTGCGCGGGGTCGGCGGCCAGGTGCAGGTAGGTGAACAGCACCTGTTCAGGCCGTAGCAGCCGGCATTCCTGCGGCTGGGGTTCCTTGACTTTCAGGACCAGGCCGGCCCGCGCGAATACCTCTTGCGGGGTGTCTGCCAGTTCCGCGCCAGCCGCCAGGTAGTGGGCATCGAGCAGGCCAATGGCCGCGCCGGCATTTTTTTCCACCAGCACCTGGTGCCCGTGCGCGACGAACTCCCGCACTCCCTCGGGCGTGGCCGCCACCCGGTATTCATGGGCCTTGATTTCCTTTGGAATGCCGATGCGCATGACGGGGCTCCCTGATGATGTGGGAGTCCATGCTGGTCTGTTTAGAGTCTGCCGCCGTTGACGAAAATCACCTGGGCACCAGAAGCCCGGCCGAATCGGCGTGCAGGCGCAAGCACCAGGACAGGGTGACGGCAAGCGGCCCGGTGGCTGCCCATCAGCCCGCGTCGCGCACGTCAGCCACCGGGTTGGCGCCGAAGTCGGCGCGCTCAAGCCAGGCCAGCACCCGGGCGGCCGCGTCGTCGGGCGAGGTCAGCAGGCCCCGGTCTTTCAGGCCGACAAAGCTGGCGCGGTCCGGGAACGCGGCGGCATTGGCGCCGCGCAGCTGCACCTGCATGTCGGTGTCTATCACCCCGGGCGCCAGCGCGCACACTTTGGCGCCCCCGGGTTTCAGCCCTTCTTCCAGCGCCAGGCAGCGCGTGAAGTGGTCCAGGCCCGCCTTGGCCGTGCAATAGCCGGCTTGCGACGCCATGGCGCGCCGGCCCAGCCCCGAGGAAATGTTGAGCACCTTGCGCGCCGCTGTCCACGTGGCGGTGGCGTGCAGAAAGGCGGCGGTGAGTTGCATCGGTGCTTCGAGCCCCACGCGCAGGGCGTGGGCCAGATCGGCTGCGTCGGCGTCGCGGACCGGGCCAATGCGCGGAATCACGCCGGCGTTGTTGATCAGCGTGGCGCTGGCATAGGCATCGGCTGCCTGCGTGGTCAGCCAGTCGGCCAGCCGGGCGCTGGCCGCTGCGCCCTCGGCCAGGTCTTGCGGCCATTGAATCAGCTCGCAAGCGCTGCTGGCCGCCTGCTGTGCCAGCGCGTCGCTGGTGTGGCGCGACAGGCACAAGAGCGTATGCCCCGGCTGCAGCAGTTGCCGGGCCATGGCCAGGCCCATGCCGCGCGAGGCGCCGGTGAGGATGAAGAGGTGTTGGGTCATGCCGCCATGGTAGCGCCGGTGCGCTGGGCCGTCAGGCGTCCACCACGATGGGGAAGGTGGCGCGCAGGCCGCCCTGGCCCGGCGTGAACGGCACCGTCAGCGCCGCGCGTGCCGCGTCGTCGGGCAGGCGCCGCCACAAGACGTCACGCGCATTGCCCGTGTCGCCTGCCACGTAGAGCTGGGTCGTCAGCAACTCGTGCGGCCCCAGCTTGACCTTGACGTGAATGTGCGGCGTGCGCCCGCTGTAGGGCGCCGGGCGTATGGTGCGAAAGCGGTACTGCCCGTCGGCCCCGGCGGTGACCCGGCCAAAGCCCTGAAACGCCGCGTCGGCGCGGCCGCCGTCGCCCGGGTGGTGGTAGTGGCCGGCGTGGTCGCATTGCCAGATTTCAATTTGCGCGCCGCGCACGGGCTGGCCGGCGCGGTCGGTCACCGTGCCTTCCAGCCACACCGGCTGGCCACGGCTGTAGCGCTGGCTGCCGTTGCGCAGCAGGTCAAAGTCGCTGTCGGCCGGCAGGACGACCGCGTAGAACGGGCCTTCGGTCTGGGTCGGCGTGAGCGTTCGCGCCTGCGGGGCCTGCGCGCGGGCGCCGGTCCAGACAAAGGGCGCGGCCACCAGCGCCGTCACCAGATGGCGGCGCTGCCGGTTGCGGGGGGCAGCCAGTGCTGCGTTTTGGGGGTTTGCAAGCGGGGTCATGGTCGGGTCTCCTGCGTCAAATTGGTCGGACTGCTGCAGCGCTGAACAAGTTCCACCTTGGTCGCGGCATCAGTCTGCCAGCATCCGGGTGAGTTCGTCCCCGTCGACCTGGCGGGCCGCGCCAAACCCGGCCACCTGCCGCGCGCCGGTGGGGCGCAGCAGCACGAACATGAAGTCGCCCAGCGCGGTCATCGGCTCGGCCTCGGGAAAGCGCGCCAGGTAGGCGGCGCGCGCGGCTGCCCAGGCGGCGCTGCCCGGCTCGGGCACCTGGGCCATGGCGTCCAGCGTGACGCGCGGCAGGGCATGCACCGCTTGCCCGTCCACTTCAGCGGCCATGACCATCAGCGACACCTGCGGGTGCGCGAGCAGGTTGCGCGTGTGCGGGGCCAGGGCGCTGAGGTGCACCACCAGGCCGCCCTGGTCGGCGCAGCGGGCAAACGGCACCATCGACACAAACGGCTGCTCGGGGCGCTCGGCGTCCAGCGTGCCCAGCGCCGCCACGCGGCGCGCGGCCAGCAGTTCGCGCAGGGCAAGGCTCAGGCGGGGTTCATGGGTCATGGCGGGCTCCGGCAAGGTGGACAGTGAAAGTTTGTGCTGATTTTGACAGCCGGGCCGTTGCGCTGCGTCAAACGCTTTTGCTGTGCGCCCTGCCACCATGCAGGCATTGCCCGCAAATTTGCAGCAGGAGCCTGACATGACCCAACGCATTCTCTTGATTCAGGGCCACCCCGACGCGACCCAGCGCCATCTGGGGCACGTGCTGGAAGACGCCTACGCCAGCGGCGCGCTCGCGCACGGGCATGAGGTGCGCCGCGTGCAGGTGGCGGCACTGGACTTTCCCATGCTGCGCAGCCAGGAAGCCTGGGAGCGCGGCGACCTGCCGCCCGCCTTGCTGCAGGCCCAAGCCGATATCGCGTGGGCGCAGCACCTGGTGCTGTTTTTTCCGCTGTGGCTGGGCGACATGCCGGCGCTGCTCAAGGGTTTTCTGGAACAGGTGGCGCGGCCCGGATTTGCCTTCAAGGCCGAAGGCGACAACCCGTTTGGGCAGAAGGCGCTGGCCGGGCGTTCGGCGCGCGTGGTGGTCACCATGGGCATGCC
>NZ_JADMJK010000127.1 GCF_018780625.1 Polaromonas sp.
CGCCCCGGCTGCAGCTGCGCGGCATCAGCAAGCGCTACCCGGGCGTGGTCGCCAACGACGGCATCTCGCTGGCCGTGCAGCCTGGCGAAATCCATGCCGTGCTGGGCGAAAACGGCGCCGGCAAGTCGACGCTGATGAAAATCATCTACGGCTCGGTCAAGCCCGATGCCGGCAGCGTCGCCATTGATGGCCAGCGCGTCGTGATCAGCAACCCGCAGCAAGCGCGCGCGCTCGGCATCAGCATGGTGTTTCAGCATTTCAGCCTGTTCGACACGTTGACGGTGGCTGAAAATGTCTGGCTCGGACTGGGCAAGCACCTGAGCCTGGCCGACGTGTCGCAGCGCATCGCGCAGACCACTGAAGCCTACGGCCTGCAGCTGGACCCGACGCGGCCGGTGCACAGCTTGAGCGTGGGCGAGCGCCAGCGCGTTGAAATTGTGCGGGCGCTGCTGACCAGCCCCAAGCTCCTGATCCTGGACGAGCCGACCTCGGTGCTGACGCCGCAGGCGGTCGACAAGCTGTTTGTCACGCTGCGCCAGTTGGCGGCTCAGGGCTGCAGCATTTTGTACATCAGCCACAAACTGCATGAAATCCGTGCGCTGTGCACCGCCTGCACCGTGCTGCGCATGGGCCGGGTGACGGGCGAATGCGATCCGCGCCAGGAGTCCAACGCCTCGCTGAGCCGCCTGATGATTGGCGCCGAACCGCCCGCGCTGGCGCAGCGCGACGTAAAAACCGGCGACATCGTGCTGGACGTGCGGCAACTGAGCCTGGCCAGGGGCGACCAGCATGGCGTCGATTTGCAGCAGATTGCGCTGCAGGTGCGCGCCGGTGAAGTGGTCGGCATTGCCGGCGTGTCGGGCAACGGCCAGAAGGAGTTGCTGTACGCGCTGTCGGGGGAAGACACGCGGGCGGCGGCGGCAGCCATTGCCGTCAAGGGCCACGACGCAGGCCGGCTCAGCCCGGGCCGGCGCCGTGCGCTGGGGCTGCACTTTGTGCCCGAAGAGCGGCTGGGCCGGGGCGCCGTGCCCTCGCTGTCGCTGGCGCGCAACCTGATGCTCACGCGCAAGGACGCCGTGGGCGCCGGCGGCTGGCTCAAGGGCGGCGCGCTGCAGGCGCAGGCCCGGCGCATCATTGCGCGTTTCAAGGTCAAGTGCGGCGGCCCGCAGGCGGTGGCGCGTTCCCTGTCGGGCGGCAACCTGCAAAAATTCATCATGGGCCGCGAGATTGATGCCAGGCCAGCGCTGCTCATCGTGTCGCAGCCGACTTGGGGCGTGGACGTGGGCGCGGCCGCGCAGATACGCGGCGAGTTGCTGGCGCTGGCCGGTGCCGGCTGCGCCGTGCTGGTGGTCAGCGAAGAACTCGACGAGCTGTTTGAAATTTCAGACCGGCTCTACGTGATGGCCAAGGGCCAGCTCTCGCCGTCCTTGCCGCGCGCGCAGGCCACGGTGGAACTGGTCGGCCAGTGGATGAGCGGCTTGTGGACGCCCGCCGCAAACGTTGCAACGGGAGCCCCGCATGGCGCAGCTTGAAGCCCGGCCCCAGGCCTCGTCGTTCTGGACCCTGGCCTCGCCCGTGCTGGCGCTGCTGATCACGGTGGTGATTGGCGTGGCGCTGTTTGTGGCGCTCGGAAAAGACCCCGTCAAGGGCCTGCAGGTGTTCTTCTGGGAGCCGATACGCACGCCGTACGCGCTGGGCGAGCTGATGGTCAAGGCTACGCCCTTGCTGATCATTGCGCTGGGGCTGGCGGTGTGCTTTCGCTCCAATGTCTGGAACATTGGCGCCGAAGGCCAGTTTGTGATGGGCGCCGTGGCGGCCGGTGGCGTGGCGCTGCTGGCCGACAAGACCACCGGGCCCTGGATCATTCCGGCGGTGCTGCTGGCCGGCGTGATGGGCGGCATGGCCTGGGCCGCCATCGTGGCCTTTTTGCGCGACCGCTTCAACGCCAATGAAATCCTGGTCAGCCTGATGCTGGTCTACGTGGCCGGCATGGTGCTGAACTACCTGGTGTTTGGCCCCTGGAAAGATCCGGCTGGCTACAACTTTCCGCAAAGCAAGACCTTTGAAACGGTGACGCAAATCCCGCGCCTGATGGCGGGCTCGCGCGTCACCATCGGCATCTTGCTGGGGCTGGTCGGCGTGCTCGTCATGTGGTTCTATCTGTTTCGCACCTACGCCGGCTTTGCGCAGGAGGTCAGCGGCCTGGCGCCGGCGGCGGCGCGCTATGCCGGCTTTTCGTCGCGCCGCGCCTTGTGGGTGGCGCTGCTGGTCTCCGGCGGGGCTTCCGGCCTGGCCGGCGCGCTGGAGGTGGCGGGTCCGATTGGCCAGCTCACGCCCTACGTACCGGCCGGCTACGGCTTTGCCGCCATCATCGTGGCCTTTGTCGGCCGACTGCACCCGGTGGGCATTGTGTTTTCAGCGCTGCTGATGAGCATGTTCTACATCGGCGGCGAACTGGCGCAGTCGCGCCTGGGCCTGCCCAAGTCGCTGAC
>NZ_JADMJK010000101.1 GCF_018780625.1 Polaromonas sp.
CCGAGCCGTCCGGCGTTTTGGGCGAACTCCATTCGACTTCAATGACGCGGTCCGGACTTCCGCTGGCCATGTTGCGAAAATTGCTGCAATCGCCGCGGTGAATGCTCACCCCCTTGCCCTTGGTCACAAAACCCAAAATCTCGTCAGGCGGTGCAGGCTTGCAGCATTTGGCCAGCTGGGTCAACAGTGAATCAAGGCCGACCACGAGGACACTGCCCTTGCCGCGCTTGCTCGATTTGTCAGGCGGGCGTATTTTTTTAGCCAGCACATAATCGTCCTGGGACAACGCAGGCTCCGGGGGCCTGAGCATGTTTTCAATGGTGCGCAAAGACAACTCGTCTTTGCCCACGACTTCAAACAGGTCGTCCGCAGCCTTGAAGCCCAGCTGAGCCGCCAGGTCGTCCAGTTTTATGGCGGTTTTACCTTCACGCTGAAGCAGTTTTTCAACGGCTTCCCGGCCCTTGGCAACCGTTTGCGCCATGGCCAATGCATTGAACCAGGCACGTACCTTTGATTTTGCACGGTGGCTGGACAGGAAACCGAGTTCGGGATTGAGCCAATCGCGTGAAGGCCCGCCCTCTTTGGCGGTGATCACCTCGACCGTCTGGCCGTTTTGCAGCGGCGTATTGAGCGGCACCATGGCGCCATCAATACGCGCGCCGCGGCAACGGTGTCCCAGGCTGGTGTGCACGCTGTAGGCGAAGTCCACCGTAGTGGCCCCTTGGGGCAACTCCACAATGGCTGCATCCGGCGTCAGCACGTAAATGCGGTCTTCAAACAAGCCCTTGTTGGCTTCGCGCGCGCGCGCCGAGGCAGTACCCGAAAAATCGCGCTCCCACGCCAGCAGTTGACGCAAGACCGCAATCTTGGCATCGTATTCACTGCTGGCCGACACGCCGCTGTAGCCCTTGGTGCCAGCCTCCTTGTAGGCCCAGTGGGCTGCCACGCCGTGCTCGGCGTGATCGTGCATGGCCTGGGTGCGGATCTGGATCTCAACCGCTCTGCCCGCCTCGTCGCGCACCACGGTGTGCAGCGACTGGTAGCCATTTGATTTGGGCTTGGCGATGTAGTCATCAAACTCGCCCTCGATGGGCGTAAAGCGCGAATGCACAAATCCCAAGGCGGCGTAGCAGCCGTTGACGTCGGCGGCGATCACGCGCAGGGCGCGGATGTCAAACACCTGTTCAAAGTCGAGCGACTTGCCGCGCATTTTCTTGACAATGCTGTAGATGTGCTTGGGCCGGCCCTGCACTAGTGCCGCAATGCCGTTATGGTTCAGCTCGCTTTCCAGCTTTGCCCGCAGGGCCTCCATGAACTCTTCGCGTTCGGCGCGTTTTTCGTCGAGCAGTCGGGCTGTTTTCTGGTAAGTCTCGGGTTCAAAAAAGCGGAAGGCCAGGTCTTCCATTTCCCATTTGATCTGCCAGATCCCCAGCCGGTTGGCCAGCGGCGCAAACACATGCAGCGACTCATACGCCAGCGATGCGGGCGCCGTTTGCTTGACAGCAGCGAAGTAGCGCAGGGTCTGCAGGCGGGAAGCCAGCCGCAACATGACCACCCGCAAATCGCGCGAAAACGCCAGCAGCATCTTGCGCACGTTCTCCGTCTGGGCCGCCGCATCGTCGTGCAGTTGCGCGCGAGCGCCCGCACTGCGCGCCTGTCGCTGCACCTGAACCAGCTTGGTTGTTTCCACGGCCAGCGCGGCATAGTTGGCGCCAAAGGCCTTGGCAATCACTTCCTGGGGCTTGTTGAGGTGTTGGCATGCATACACCAGATAGGTGGCGGCCTGCATGGCTTCCGAGCCGCCAATCACTCTCAATATGGCGGCCACTGCATCGGCGTGTGCAAGGATGTTTTCGCCTGTGTCCAGCGTTTCGCTGGCAATCAGCGGCTCGGCAAACGCGCGGGCGCGCAGCAAAGCCTGCGGCTGGTCCGGCAGGCTGTCGGCGGTCGCCGTGACGATGGACGCCGTGTTGCCGTTGGGAGCCGAAAGGGCACCCGCCCCGCCTGCGTTGACCTGGCTGTGGGGCCCCACGCCATGGCTTTTCATAAAAATCCAGTCACATCGTTACCCTGCATCAAGCCAGTAAAAAACCCGCCACGGCGGCGAGTTGGTCTTGCGCGATCAGCGTGGGCGCATGCCCAACACCCTCAAACTCCACCAGCCGGGCCTGCGGGCCGCCCTGCGTCATGGCATGCGCGGTGTCCCGGCTCAGCAAATCCGACTGGGCACCGCGAACCACAAGGGTCGCGGCCGCGATGTTGTCGTAAAGCTGCCAAAGCATCTTTTCGTCCCGCTGCGCCGACCCTTCGGTCGCCAGATTGAAAGGCACTGCAATGGCCGGATCGTAATGCAGCCGAAACTTGCTGTCGGCCGCAGCCGACACCGGCCTGACCATGGGCCGCGACAACGCCAGCCATTGCGCCGGGGTGTGCGGGCCAAAGCTCTCGGAAATCACCCACATG
>NZ_JADMJK010000004.1 GCF_018780625.1 Polaromonas sp.
CTACAGGCCGCCAGCAGGGCCAGCAAGCCGGTGCTGAAGGCCGCCCTGACCAGGCTACCAGTCGCGGTGCGAGCGATCAAGCCGGCTTCAGGCGGCGAATGATCTCTGACGTCGCCCCGGCCTGGTTCATGGTGTAGAAGTGAATGCCGGGCACGCCCGCCGTGCAAAGCTGGTCGCACAAGTCGGTCATCACATCGAGGCCAAAGCTCTTGATGGACGCCGTGTCGTCGCCGTAGCCCTGCAGGCGCAGGCGAATCCAGCGCGGAATTTCAGCGCCGCAGGCGTCGCTAAAGCGCAGCAGTTGCGTGGAACTGGTGATAGGCATGATGCCCGGCACCACGGGCACATCGGCGCCCAGACGGTAGACATCGTCGACAAAGCGGAAATAGGCATCCGAGTTGAAGAAATACTGGGTAATGGCCGAATTCGCGCCGGCCTTGACCTTGGCCGCAAAGGCCTGCAGATCGGCGTCAGCCGATTTGGCCTGCGGATGGATTTCCGGGTAGGCCGCCACTTCAATGTGAAAAGCATCGCCCGTTTCCGCGCGAATGAAGGCCACCAGGTCGCTGGCGTACTGGAACTCACCGCCCAGCCCGTAGCCGCTGGGCAAATCGCCGCGCAGCGCGACCAGGCGCTTGACGCCCATGGCCTGCAACGTGGCCAGCTGGTCACGCACGGCCGCTTTGGTTGCGCCCACGCAAGAAAAATGGCAGGCCGCCGCCACGCCCTCGTCCAGGATTTCCTGGACGGTGCCGAAGGTGCCGGCCTGCGTGGAGCCGCCCGCGCCAAAGGTCACGGAGCAGAACTCGGGCTGGAAGGCGTACAGCGCCTGGCGCGTCAGGCGCAGCTTGGCGGCGCCTTCGGGCGTTTTGGGCGGAAAGAATTCAAAACTGATAGGGACATTCATTGCAAGTCTCTTTCTCTCTCTCGTCACTCGTTCGTCAGGTTTTTGTTGCGCCGTTTGCTGCGCGCCGGCCCGTGCTGGCCGGCATGGGCGAGTTCGGCCGCTTCAGAGTCTTCGTGCGGCTCGCGCATCTCGCGCAAAGTGCTGCGCGGCAGCCGTTTGGGGGACTGGCGCTTGGGCACGGCGGCCAGCGGCTGGTCTTCGCCAGCGGTTTCATGACCTTTTTGGGCATGGATGAAAAACTCGCGGTTGCCGTCGCCGCCCGCAATCGGCGACTCCAGCCAGGCCTTCACCTCCAGCCCCAAGCCGGTGCAGCTGTCGCGCAGACGTTTTTCAACGAATTCAAAGTGCGCCGCGTCGCGCACAATGCCGCCCTTGCCGATCTGGCCGGGCTGCAGTTCAAACTGCGGCTTGACCAGCATCAGCAACTGGCCGTCGGGCTTGAGCAGCCGCACCACGGCAGGCAGCACGAGCGTCAGCGAGATGAAGGACAGGTCGCCGGTCAAAAAATCGAATTCCGGGTTGAATTCGCCGTCATCAGCGTCACCAGCACCATGGGCGCCGTCTTCGTTGGCGTTCAGCGCCCGGTGGTAATGCTCGGCCAGGTCGTCGGCCGTCATCGAGCGGGCGTTGACGCCCTCGATGCAGACCACGCGCGCATCGTCCCGCAGCGTGCCGTGCAGCTGGCCGTGGCCCACGTCCACGCCCACCACCTGCGCCGCGCCATGCTGCAGCAGGCAGTCGGTAAAACCGCCGGTGGACTGGCCAATGTCAAGGCAGCGCAGCCCCGCCACGTCCAGGCCGGTGCGGGCCAAAGCGCCTTCCAGCTTGAGCCCGCCGCGCGAGATGTACTTCGCCTCGCGGTTGTCCAGGACCTGCAGCTCGGCGGCGTCCGGCACTTCATCGCCGTTTTTGACGACCTTCTTCCAGGCGCCTTCGGCCTCCACGCGCCACTGCACGCCAGCGGCAATCAGGCGCTGGGCCTGGGAGCGGGTGGTGGCAAAGCCATGTTCAACAAGGAAAATATCTGCGCGCATAGGTAGAAGGACTCATGGTTGGTCTGACGCCTTCCCCCGGCGGGGGAAGGAGCAAGGCAAAAACTCAATAACGGTAGGCGTTGGCCTTGTACGGGCCGGCCTTGCTCACGCCGATGTAGGCGGCCTGCTCGTCGCTCAGTTCGGACAGCATCGCACCGACTTTCTTCAGGTGCAGACGCGCGACCTTTTCATCGAGGTGCTTGGGCAGCACATAGACCTTGCCGGCTTCGTAGTCGGCCTGCTTGGTGAACAGTTCAATCTGGGCAATCGTCTGGTTCGCAAAGCTCGACGACATGACAAAGCTCGGGTGGCCGGTGCCGCAGCCCAGGTTCACGAGGCGGCCCTTGGCCAGCAGGATGATGCGCTTGCCGTCCGGGAAAATCACATGGTCGACCTGCGGCTTGATCTCTTCCCAGGTGCATTTTTCGAGCGACGCGACATCGATTTCATTGTCAAAGTGGCCGATGTTGCAGACGATGGCCTGGTCTTTCATGGCCGCCATGTGGTCAT
>NZ_JADMJK010000073.1 GCF_018780625.1 Polaromonas sp.
ATGCTGAGTAGTTACTTTTATAGTGAACAAAGGCTTGTCCCGGTGACCACCGGGACAGGCTCAAGACAGAATCATGGTCAGGCTGGCCTCAAGGTGCTCAGACGGCAGGCGCTTGAAGCCCGAACGGACAAAACGCTGCAAACGGCCCACCATGAAGGAGACAACCACCGACGCGCGGATCTGCGCGTCCGCCGTGGGCGTGGCGGCTCCGGCGGCCGCTGCGGCATCGCGCAGGCTCTGCTTCAGGCTGGATTCCAGCTTGTCAAAAAACTGGTTCATGCGCGCTTGCAGGCGTTCGTTTTCAAACACCAGCGCGTCGCCCACCATGACGCGCGCCATGCCGGGATTTTTTTCGCCGAACTGCAGCACCATGGCCGCCAGCTTGCGGGTTCGGCCGGCCGGGTCAGGCTCGCGCTCGGCGATCTGGTTAATCAGGGTGAAGACGCTTTGCTCGACAAAATCGATCAGCCCTTCAAACATTTGCGCCTTGCTCGCGAAGTGACGGTAAAGCGCGGCTTCGCTCACCTCCAGCCGGGCGGCCAGTGCAGACGTCGTGATGCGTTCCGCGCCCGGCTGCTCCAGCATGGACGCCAGCGCCTGCAAAATCTGGACCCGCCGTTCGCCCGGCTTGGGCCGCTTGCGCACCGCCGGCTCGGCAGAAGTTGCCGGCACAGGCAGGCTCAGTTCGGGTTCAGACGCCAGGTCGGACATAAGAGGTTTGTACACAGGAAAGAGGACTGTTGCAAAAAAATGGAGATCGTTGCAAATGATTCTCGCACAGCCTCACCGGGCCCCAAGCGCGGGTTTTCGCCCACTGTTCCCTGAAAAATACCCCGCCTAATGCGAGCGAATCATGGTCCCGTAGGCCTGGTCGGTCAGGATCTCCAGCAGCATGGCATGCGGTACCCGGCCATCAATGATGTGGACCGAGTTGACACCGCTTTTGGCCGCATCGAGCGCGCCTTCTATTTTGGGAAGCATGCCGCCCGAAATCGTGCCGTCGGCAAACAGCGCATCAATCTCCCGGGCGGTCAGGTCGGTCAGCAGTTCCCCAGCCTTGTTCAGCACCCCTGGAATGTTGGTCAGCAGCACCAGCTTTTCAGCCTTGAGCACGGTCGCCAGCTTGCCGGCCACCACATCGGCGTTGATGTTGTAGCTTTCGTTGTTGTCGCCAAAGCCAATCGGGCTGATGACGGGAATGAAGGCGTCGTCCTGCAGCGCCTTGACCACGCTGGGGTCAATGCTCACGATCTCGCCTACAAAGCCGATGTCGTGCTCCTTGGCCGGATCCTCGCGGTCGCTCATCCTGAGCTTTTGCGCGCGAATCAGGCCGCCGTCGCGCCCGGTCAGGCCCACCGCCTTGCCGCCGGCCTGGTTGATCAGGCCCACAATGTCTTGCTGCACCTGGCCGGCCAGCACCCACTCCACCACTTCCATGGTTTCGTCGTCGGTCACGCGCATGCCCTGGATGAAGTGGCCTTTCTTGCCCAGGCGGTTCAGCGCCGCTTCAATCTGCGGGCCGCCGCCATGCACCACCACCGGGTTCATGCCCACCAGCTTGAGCAGCACCACATCTTCGGCAAAATCGGCCTGCAGCGCGGGGTCGGTCATGGCGTTGCCGCCGTACTTGATGACAATGGTTTTGCCATGAAACTGGCGGATGTAAGGCAGCGCCTGCGCCAGGATTTCGGCCTTGTCGCGCGGGCCAATGTGGGACAGGTCGGGGTCGGAGGGAGTGTGGGTCATGGTGCTTGGCAATCAGGAAATAAGAATCTGCAAATTGTGCCGCATTGGCGCGGGTAAGAGGATCGTTCCGCAGCAGGCAGTCAGCAACCCTAACCGGCCTAAAACGGGCAAGCAAAGCATTCAAACAACTGCCCGGACTTTTGCTGGCTTATCCCTGAGCCCGAATGCCTGGGCCCACATCCTGCGGGCCATAACCGTGCACCAGTTGCGTCAGGATAGCCTTCATCAATGCCTCATTGTTCTGGGTTGCGGCCTGCCGCATCTCCACCAATATAGGTGCGAGTTCGGGCCAGGCCACAAAATCCTCATGCGCCTTCATGATGCGCTCATGCGCGGTGCCCTCGGGGTTGTCGCCAATCAGCAGCTCCTCGTAGAGCTTTTCCCCAGGTCTAAGGCCGGTAATCCGGATTTCAATATCTCCATCGGGGTTGTTTTCATCCCGCAAACTCAGGCCAGACAGCTGGGCCATGCGCCGGGCCAGGTCAACAATCTTCACGGGGCGGCCCATGTCCAGAACGAACACATCGCCGCCATGGGCCATGGCGCCAGCCTGCAGCACCAGCTGGGCGGCTTCGGGAATGGTCATGAAATAGCGCGTGACTTCTTCATGCGTGACCGTGAGCGGGCCGCCTTCGCGCAGCTGCTTGCGAAACAGCGGCACCACGCTGCCACTGCTGCCCAGCACGTTGCCAAAGCGCACCATGGCAAACACGGTGTTGTTGGCGACTTCATGGCTCTGCGTGCCATCGGGCAAAAGAAAGCGCACCGAAGGGCTGGCCGCCAGCGCCTGCAATACCAGCTCGGCCATGCGTTTGGTCGCGCCCATCACATTGGTGGGGCGAACCGCCTTGTCGGTGGAAACCAGCACAAAATGCGCAGCGCCGCTTTCCATGGCCGCGTGGGCCATGTTCAGGGTGCCAAAGACATTGTTCAGCACGCCTTCGGAAGGGTTGCTTTCGACCAGCGGCACATGCTTGTACGCGGCGGCATGGTACACGGTGGCCGGCCGGTACAACTGGCAGATTTCCCTCAGGCGTCCGAAATTGCCGACGCTGGCCAGCAGGGGAATCACCTCCACCGGCAAGCCATGCTCGCGGCACAAGCCCTCCAGTTCGCGGTGAATGGTGTACAGGCCAAACTCGTTGTGATCAACCAGCACCAGCTGACGCGGCTTTTCCTGCGCGATCTGGCGACAGAGTTCGCTGCCGATGCTGCCGCCCGCCCCGGTGACCAGCACCACCTTGCCCGCCAGATAACTCGCCAACAAGGTCGCATCGGGCGGCACAGGCGCGCGCCCCAGCAGGTCTTCAACATCCAGTTCCTGAAAGTCCTGAATCGTTACCCGCCCCGATGCCATATCACCCATGCCGGGCAAGGTGCGCACATGAACTGGCAGGTTCCGCAAGCGGTTAATGATTTCATTGCGGCTGCTACGGTCTAAAGAAGGCATGGCCAGCAAAATATCGGTCACGCCCATGCGTTCCACGGCATCAGCCACCGCGTCAGGCGCCATGATGTCAACGCCGTTGATGCTTCGTCCGGCCTTGGTCTTGTCGTCGTCTATGAAGCCCAGCAACACGAACTGTCGAGCCGCGCCCAAGGCGGAGGCTGTTTGCACACCCGCTTCGCCTGCGCCGTAAATCAGCAAACGGCCTGCCGCATGGCGCGCCTTGCCCGACCAACCTGCCAGCCAGAAGCGCGCCAGGGCACGGCTGGTTCCCACCAGCAGCAAAAACAGCAGCGGCTGAATCAGCCCCACGCTGCGCGGCACCCCCTCCCACTTGAACCACAAGAGGGCAAAGAAGAACAGCAACGCATAGACCCCGACCGCCTTGGCCGTGGTGGCCAGGGCCGCCATGCCGGTATAGCGAAAAATGGCGCGATACAACCCGAATCGCACGAACAGGGGAATCGCCAGCAACGGCGCCATCAGGTAAACATACTTCTGCTGGAGCTGCGGCAGGCCCGTCTGGTCAACGCGCAGATAAAAAGCCGCCCATACCGAGACCAGTGCCAGCACCAGATCAAGCGCAAGGACCACCAGTCGCTTGAGAGGGCGCGGCAGCGCCAGCAAGGGCTGGGCTATCAATTTATTCAATGGCATTCAGGATTCTTTTCAATTTCTTATTTTCCGCTCAAGGCCTTGCCGGGCGCCAATACCGCCCCGGCCTCAAGCTTTACGCCATAACCCAGGACAGATCCCGCCTGCATCCAGGCGCCGCGCCCCAAGACCGAGCCCCCTGCCATTCCGGCATTGACGCCCAAGTGGCCGAAGTCTTCAACCCGGCAATGATGGTCAACCACCGCACCGCAATTGACGATGACGCCTGCGCCCAGTTGAGCCTCGGTGCCCACAATGGCCCCCGCCATGATGGCGCAGCCCGCACCAACGACGGCCCGGAGCGAAACAATGGCCTTGGGGTGAACAACAGTCGCCAGTTCAAAGCCTGCAGCATAGAGCCTCTGCTGCAATTCCTCGCGCAAGCGGTTGTTGCCGATGGCAACGATGGCCGCATCTGCATACTGACGGTAACTGGCCAGATCAGCAGTGGCGCCAAATACCGGCAAGTCCCAGATATGCTGCAGGCTTGGCGCCGCATCATCAACAAAGCCCATCAATTCGTATTTTCCGGCGGCCAGCACGGCTTCGGCAACCGAACGGCCGTGACCGCCGGCGCCAACAATCAGCAAGCGTTTCATCAGTGGGAAACCCCATCGCGGCGCAGCACCTTCACAAAGGTCATCCAGAGAATCCGAATATCAAACCAGAGCGATTGCCGCTGCAGGTATTCCACATCCAGCTTGACCTTGTCAGGAATCGGCAGTTCGTCACGTCCATTGACCTGCGCCCACCCCGTCAGCCCCGGCACCAGTTCATGCACACCCTGCTGCGTGCGCAGGGCAATCAGGTCATGCTGATTAAACAGCGCAGGCCGGGGGCCGACAAAGCTCATGTCTCCGACCAGGATGCTCCACAGTTGCGGCAACTCATCGAGGCTGCTCTTGCGCAAGAAGGAGCCAATCGGCGTCAGGTGTGAGCGGGCATCGGCCAGCAGGTGCGTGGCCACCGCCGGTGTGCCCACCCGCATGCTGCGGAACTTGGGCATTTTGAAAATCTTGTTGTGGCGCCCTACCCGGTCAGACCAGTACAGAGCGGGGCCGGGGGAGGTCAGGCGCACCAGCACCGCCACCAGCAAAACAGGCACAGCTAACACCATAGCGGCCGCCCAGGCCAGCAACAAATCAAATACTCTTTTCACTTCACGCCTCCTTATTATTCAGTCCGGTGTGCGTGGCACGATTTCTTGCAGAGTCCTGAAGCGCCAGAAGCTCGGAGACCCAGCCCTCACATGAATAATATTTTCTAAGCGAGTCCGGGACAGCCAGGTAAGGCAGATCAAGAAATCCGGCCGGGATCTCAGGCTTGTTCCTGTTGATCACGACGACCCGCGACGGATCAAATAGATTGCTGCCCAAAATGTACTTGTTGGTCGTGACGAGCTTCTTTTCGACCAGCAAGGTTTCAATCGTGCGCATTGTGAACCCGCGTTGACGTGGATGCTCCACATCCAATACCGCCCTGGTCCGTTCGACGATCCGGGCAACCTCAGCCGCCGGCATGGGCTCCGTGGAGAGTGTTCCCTTGGGAGCAAGCAAGAGCGTCCAATCCCCTAGCCGACGCACAAAAAGCATCAAGGGACTCTGGAAGTAACCGAACACAAAGCTACGAGCCTTTTGGCCATAACGTCGCCGTAACCGATGAATCACTCGATGGCGATCGGAGTGAATAGTGCCAATGAAACACCAGTCGAACTGCGATGGCGACGCAATTTCTTCTTGCACTGTAATGTTGCGGCCAAACAAAGGCCGGTATGTCCAGCCGAAGGTCTTTGCATCCACTGGGTCGAAAGTCGCCACCGAATCGAAAACCGAAACGATATTTGACACGCCCTTGACATTTTCAGCACCATCCCAAAGGTAAAGCCCCAGGCTGGCCGAAGCCAGAGTTTCACGCATCTCAAGCACAACCCGCCGCGAGAGGCCCTCGCCCTTTACAACCAGAACATGAGTTACAGATGTCGGATCAAGTTGACGCAATCGCGCAAGGAACGAGCGCTCAAACCAACGGACTGCAATGGAGGGAAACAACCGGAGGAAGAGCTTATACCAAGTAGCGCTGCTGGCGCGCTCATCCCACCAAGTTACAGCGTAACCCATCGAGCGCAGCGTCTCGGATATCGATAGGTGGTAGGAGAAAGTGCGCGGCGACACCAGGAGAACATGCCCACGGTGCGTGTCGTGCACCCGCACTGGATCGCGACTAGGTTGCATGATCAGAAGGTTTCTTGTCAACTACTTTCGCAGGGATGCCGACCGCGAGCAGACCCGGTGCAACGTCATTCAGCACAACAGCGTTGGCACCAACACGCGAACCAGAACCCAAAGTAAGCCCGCCTAACACCTTGGCACCAGAGCCAATGGTCACACCATCCCCTACCGTGGGACGTGATGACTCCAGGTAAGAAAAATCAACCTCCTTCGCCCCAAGCGTCACGCCCTGGAAAATCGTGACGTTTTCGCCAATGGACCAAGCTCCAATCACCGTGCCCTGGGTATGCGGCAAAAACAAACCCTTGCCAATCGGGCAGCGCACCGCAATTTCGATACCAAACAAGAAAAAATTCAGCATAGACACGACCTTCGCGACCGGCCCCAATTTCAATCGGTATAGGCAGTACGCAAGCCTACACAGCAGCACAGGCACAAACCTCGGTGAGAATGCGCCAAGCCATAAGCGCAGGCCAGAAACACCGTCTGACGTCCCATGCAGTACGACCTGAGCCCGGCGCAGATCAGCGGCCAAATAGGAGAGGAGATTAAAGTCCTCTACCTTGATCATCTTCGCATCGAAGGTCATTGAGAAGAAGCCTTACCCATCAGTCCTCGCCCGGCCAGTTCACTCACCGAGCGCAAATAAGCCGCC
Source organism: Polaromonas sp. (assembly GCF_018780625.1). Lineage (GTDB taxonomy): Bacteria > Pseudomonadota > Gammaproteobacteria > Burkholderiales > Burkholderiaceae_C > Polaromonas. The sequence goes on from NZ_JADMJK010000073.1 coordinate 6,731, forward strand.
TTGTCCTCTGGCGCCTGTTCCGCAGCCCAGCCCAGGAAGTTTGCCAGCCCCTGCTGAAAAGACACGCCAGGAACAAAACCTAACACCCGCTCAAGCTTGGTCACATCAGCAATGTTGTGCCGAATATCGCCCATGCGAAAGGCCCCGGTCACGCCGATGCTGCTCTCGCTTCCAAAAAAAGCTTTTATCTCTTGAGCCACCGTCAACACGCTAGTAGCTGCGCCTGACCCCACGTTCAAAGCGCCAACAAATCGTCCCGGATAGTTGATGCTCCGCACTGTGGCCTCAACCACATCATCGATATAAACAAAATCCCGTGACTCCAACCCATCCTCATAAATTTCAATAGGCTGATTCTGACGAGCCAAATTGGAAAAGACCGCCAAAATACCCGTGTAGGGATTCTTAAGCGACTGACCAGGACCGTATACATTCTGGTAGCGCAGGCCAAACCCACTGATGCCGCGCGTGCGTGCAAAGAGCAAAACAGCCTGCTCCTGCACCTGCTTGGTCAAGCCATACATGGACATGGGCCTGAAAGGCGCCAACTCCGGCGTTGGCAATAAGCTCACTGCCGATCCGCATTCAGTACATACCGGTTCAAACTGGCCGAGCGACATGGTCTCCCGACCACGCTGCTCTGGAAACACCATGCCGTGCGTAGCGCACTGGTAAGCGCCTTCCCCATAAACCGCACGACTTGACGCAACCACAACGCTAGCCAGAGATTTTCCGCAGTCGTCGTTCTGCAGCAAATCCAGCATGGTAGCTGTACCCTGCACGTTGACGCTGAAGTAACGATCAATCTCGTACATCGATTGCCCTGTGCCTGTCTCGGCAGCCAAGTGCACGACTGTATCCATCCCAGTCAACGCCCGCCTCATTGCATCACGGTCGCGAACATCAGACTTGATCAATTCGACGTGGCCCTCAAGATCAGCCGGTAAAATTTCTGTAGTGTGAATCTGCGGACTAAAGCTGTCGAGCATGCGAACACTCGCACCTTGACGCAGAAGTGCACGCGATAGCCGTTGCCCAATAAACCCGGCACCGCCAGTAACTAATATTTTTTTTCCACGCTCTGTCATTTCCACTCCTACTTTTTTAATATCGTTATTTATTTAGAACTTCCCAAAAATATCACCTTGATTACGCAAGGATGAAATGTGGGCAAGATAACGCATCAGATTGAAATAACGATCTGGCCCCAGAACAAACAATGCCAGACGCAATATTTTATTAATTATTTTTATCTGCAATCTGTATGATTCAATATCCCTAAAAATATTTCTACGGAAAGTGGCATTGCGCGCACCTACCAATCGATGTGCCTTTCCAAACTGCATGACAGGCCCGTCAACGCGAAAAGGATTCTGCTCAGCTTGAAATGCACTTGACTTAAGCGACGCATAAAATCGGCGCAAAGCTGGCGTGATGTAGCTGTTGTCCTCGAAGTAGTCAAAACTGTAGCGATAGCTCGAAAATTTCGCTGATGCGTTAGCGCGAAGATCAGCAGCATATGCCTCTGCAAGCACAGTGAAATCTGGACGGCTGCCAACTCCAAAGCGGGTCTGCTTCTGCGCCACCGCATCAGGCTCACGCTCACTGAACGAGCTGTAGTGAATAAAACGCAATGGAGTCATTCCATTGACAAGCCACACTCCGTCGCGTATTGATAACTGCCGCTCATGCAGATTCCAGAAAGCCACATTCAGCCCGACATCATGCAGTATCTGCATGTGAGGAAAATAACAAGGCGCCAAACCGACCCACTTCTGATCAACACCCAGGCCCAGTTGAGGCTCGTAGAAACCGTATCCTAGACATCGCTCTGACCACCAGTCCAAAAATGCCAAGCCCTCTTCGCATCGCGAAACACCTATGAAGCCCAGATTGAACGCACCAAACTTGAGAAGCTCCAAATCATCAGGCTTACACCCATCCAAAATAGGCGTATTACTATGAGGTGTCACAACAAGAGATGCCCCGTCTTGTAAGGCATCGAAAACTGTATCTAATGGCGCATAGACCTTGATATCTGGATCGAGGTAGACGGCGAATTCATGCGTCTGTAGCAAAAACTTCAATGCAGTCGGCTTAACATTGGTATTAAACTCGATAACATCATAACTAAAGGCATGCTGCAAAAAATCTGGTATCGACAGATGTTCAGCCCAAATTACAGTCAAACCGGGCCGATCAATTTTTATTTCACTATTTTCCCGGTCTACCAGGACAATATACATGCTATGACCAGGATGATGCTTCATATACGAGTCAATCAGCACTAAAGCCTTGCCAATATAATTAATAGAGCAGATAGTGAGGGCAGCGTGCGAATTCATGGGAATATCCTAGATATAGTATTTTTTATATTTTTTCGAGATGACTCACCCGGATCAAATGAAGTCTGCGGGCGATCAAATAACAGGTTGGCGGCATCCAGAGAAGCAACCAAAACCCAGGGGATGAAAAATAGGCATCTTCAAAAACCGACATAACCAACGGGTAAATCGAAACTCCATACAAATACCACCAAATAGGATTTTCAGAATATTTATATCGCATATAAAGAAACTGATGGAATACACCAAGAATCAGCATTCCCGCAGCGACACCAATAAAAGATCCGTCATGAAACAAAGGAAATAGTATTGTGTAGGTATTGCACGGAAGCGGAACTTCAGAAAACGGATTTAGCGTTGGTTTTTGCGGCATATCAAAGATAAAGTACCCAAGCAACTCTCTGAGTGGATTGGGCAGTAACGCTCCGCCTGAGATTTCTTGGCTCCTTGAAACGACATAATCATTAAAGCACGAAGCACTACTCATTACATAAACCTGTGCATTCCAGAGGAGACTTCCAGCAACCGAATCAGACTCTTCGCCTTTCTGAAAAACCAGGGCGATGATAAAAAATATGCTCAAAAAAGAGAGCGCCGAAAGAAAAACCGTTCGCCCGGAGATCACTTTGTTGCGATATAAAAGTGCAATAGATGCAACAAAAAAAAGCAAAAGGTACAAGCGCCCTGTTGTAGCCACCGCTGAAACCAACCCGACAAGAAAAATAAAAATTATCTGCGTACGTGAAAGATATTTTGAAAATGCGAGAAAGAAAATACTGAATCCGACACCCAGATAGAGAATTCTAAAATAGACGTAGAGATTTCTATCTCCATTAAAATCATCAATCACGAGCTGTCGAATCGCTGGTGCAGTTAACTCCTCCAAGCCACTACCAAGCAGCATTGATAAGATAGAATAAACCGCAAAAATTCCAGCGGAAATATAAATCACCAGAAAAGTCCAAAGGTAATTTGAGAGTTGTACTTTCTGGCCTCCACCAACCAATAAAACCGGATAACTATATCTCAGACCTGGAAAATAATTGGCAACCGAAACTCCTAGATTAAAAAACAGAACCCCCGTTATGACTGCCACCCATGTTGTAAATGCAAAGGGGAAAAATATATCGCTAAATCCCATATGCAATGCTATTTGCATACCCCAAAGGGAAAGAAAAATAAATCTAGGAGAGAACATATCTCATCCTTTTTCTCTGATACAAGACGAATAAAGCCAATGCATCGCAAGTTGTTCGTGCTGTCCATGCAATGGCTGCGCCAGTCAGTCCAAAAGAATTCACGAGAAAAAATAAAACGGGCAGGTAGAAAAATAGTTCCACCATGTGCAATACACCCGTTGGCTTCGCGTACCCCATGGCATGCAATGCGGTATATGGGATGTATGCAACACTGTTCGCCAATATGCCGCCCGAAAGAATAACGCAGAGAAGCCAGGATTGCCTCGCAAAATCTTCAGAAATAAATACCTTCATTAATGGATATGCCGATATTGACACCAGCACGCATAGTACGGACATGACGACAGCCACAATTTTAACGCTGGTCCAGAATGTTTTTTCTGCCATTCTGGCATCGGAAGTATTATCCCGGGTAAGCTTGGGTAGAAGACTGGCACCAAGCGCACCCGGCAATATCAACAACCTGACAAGAAACTCCAAGGGCACCGTGTAGTAAGCAACTACAGCAGCACCCATCAGATAGGAAACGACAAACCGATCAGCGTTAACCAACAGCGGGCTAACTAGATTAGTAACAGCCATCCAGGCGCCAAAAGAAAATAGTCGCTTACGTGTACCAGGCGTTATTTCAGCCCTCCAAAATTTTCCGCTTGGCAACCTGCCAACCAGCCACGCCAGCAGCAGACAGCTAATTATTCTTGCACCAACCAGCCAAAGGGTGATGAAAACCAATGAAGGTCCATGCAATACAAATGCTATAAAAGGAAACAAAAATATGGATATTCCGAGGAACATCCGGGCCAGATTGCTGGCTTGAAAATTTTCGTAGCCCTCCAGCGCCCCGCGCTGTCCAGAACTAAAAGTAGCAAAAGGGATTCCGATCGCAGCAATAATCAAGCTTATAAATACCTCCCGATGAAGCTCCGGGGAAATACTGAGGCCTCTATAACTTAAGGGATGGGCTGCCAGCAGCAAGACCACCGTCCCAAGCAACCCCGTCAATATTGTGAATTCAAGTCCCGCTTTAATTGTGGATGGAATATTCTCATGTCGTTTCTCCGCGATATGAGATGCAACTTGCTGCGTTATAGCACGGCCAATTCCAAAATCGAATAAACTAAAATATCCAATAATCGTCCACAGCAGAGTCAGGATACCGAATCGCTCTATGCCAAGACGATGAATAAGAAGTGGTATTGTTACCGCACCTATCGCCAGCGGCACGGCATTCCCGGCAATATTCCAAAGCGTATTTTTACTCAGCGACATAACTTTAATCTCGCTGACTTTTAAGTTGCGTTCGGATCGATTCTGACCAATAACGGGAAGGCATGCACCCACTGTGGCAGGTCATCTCAGGCTGCATTAATTCAGTTTCGATTCAGTGGGATATGCTGATTTCAGCAATTTCCCTTGCTTATCTTTTATGGAAAGGTTAACTTCTGCGATGGCGTGCAGGGCCAACGGCCATTCAATCCCGATATCCGGATCATTCCACGCAATGCAGCGTTCATACTCCGGCGCGTAGTAATCGGTGGTCTTGTACAAAAATTCTGCAGATTCACTGGTCACCACAAAGCCGTGCGCAAAGCCCGGCGGCACCCACAGCTGCCGGTGGTTGTCCTCGCTCAGCTCCACCCCCACCCATTGGCCGAACGTGGGTGAGCCCTTGCGGATATCCACCGCCACGTCAAACACCGCCCCGCGCACCACGCGCACCAGCTTGCCCTGAGGCTGCTGGATCTGGTAGTGCAGGCCGCGCAGCACGCCCTTGGCGCTGCGGCTGTGGTTGTCCTGCACAAACCGGTGATCGGTTCCCGTCGCTTCGTTGAAGGCTTTCTGGTTAAAGCTTTCGTAAAAGAACCCGCGTGCATCCCCAAACACCTTGGGCTCAATGATGAGCACGTCGGCAATAGCTGTGGGCGTGACCTTCATGGCTGGCTGCCTTCAGCCAGCAGGCGCTGCAGGTACTGGCCGTAGCCGTTCTTGGACAACGGCTGGGCCAGCTTTTCAAGCTGCTCGGAGGTGATAAAGCCGTTGCGCCAGGAAATCTCTTCGGGGCAGGCAATCTTCAGGCCCTGGCGGCGCTCGAGCGTGGCGATGAACTGGCCGGCTTCCAGCAGGCTGTCGTGGGTGCCGGTGTCGAGCCAGGCGTAGCCGCGCTGCATGATCTGCACGTTGAGCTGGCCCAGGTCGAGGTAGGCCTGGTTGACGGCGGTGATCTCCAGCTCGCCGCGCGCGCTGGGTTTGACGGCCTTGGCAATGTCGACGACCTGGTTGTCGTAGAAGTACAGGCCGGTGACGGCATAGTTGCTTTGGGGCTTGAGCGGCTTTTCTTCAATGCTGCTGGCTTTGCCGGCCTTGTCGAAGGCGACGACGCCGTAGCGTTCGGGGTCGTGCACATGGTAGGCAAATACGGTGGCGCCGCTGGCCTGGCTGTCAGCGCTTGACAGCAGGTTCACGAAGTCGTGGCCGTAGAACAGGTTGTCGCCGAGCACCAGGGCGCTGGGGGCGTTGCCGACAAATTGCTCGCCAATCAGGAAGGCCTGGGCCAGGCCGTCAGGGCTGGCTTGCACGGCGTACTGCAGATTCATTCCCCACTGGCTGCCGTCGCCCAGCAGTTGCTCAAAGCGGGGGGTGTCTTGCGGGGTGCTGATGATCAGCACGTCGCGGATGCCGGCCAGCATCAGGGTGCTGAGCGGGTAGTAAATCATGG
>NZ_JADMJK010000013.1 GCF_018780625.1 Polaromonas sp.
TCGGGCGACGACAAGTCGGTGATCCACATGACCCACGGCGCATTGCGCATTTCAACGCTGGACAGCAGCACCCAGTACAGCGCAATGAACACCGGGATCTGAACCATGATCGGGAAGCAGCCGCCCATCGGGTTGACTTTTTCTTCCTTGTAGATCTTCATCATCGCCTGCTGCATTTCCTGCGGCTTGTCTTTCAGGCGTTCACGCATTTCCGTGATCTTCGGGCTGACCGCCTTCATTTTGGCCATGCTGGCGTAAGCCTTGGCATTGAGCCAATAAAAAGCGATCTTCAGCAGCAGCACCAGGGCCACGATGGACCAACCCCAGTTCTGGATGAAACCATGCAGCGCATCAAGCAGCCAGTACAGCGGCTTGGCCAGGATGGTCAGCCAGCCGTAATCCTTGACCAGTTCCAGGCCGGGGGTTAGTACTTCCAGGGTTTTTTCAACTTGAGGACCGATAAAGAATTTCGAATCGACCGATTTGGTCGTGCCCGGCGCAACAGTGCCCACCGGCGTGATCATGCCCACGGCATACAGGTTGGTGTCGACCTTGCGGAAAAACAGGTCGCGCTTCAGGCCATCACCCAGAATCCAGGCCGATGCAAAATAATGCTGCACCATGGCCACATAGCCATTGGTCGCCTGCTTCTCCACGTCAACCTTGTTGCTTTCAATGTCCTTGAAATCAACTTTCTGATACTTCTTGGCTTCGGTGTAAATGGCCGGACCCGTGAAGGTGGAGTAGAACGATGACTCGCCCGGCGGCTTGTTGCCGTCGCGTACCAGCTGCAGGTAAAGCTGCGGCTCAACGGCAGCGCTGCCCGTGTTGATCACGTCATGGCGCACGGCAACATCGTAGGCGCCACGTTTGAGCGTGTAGGTTTTAACCAGCTTGACGCCACCCATATCGGCCGACTCAAACTTGATCTGCAACTCGTTTTCACCGTCTTTGAGCGTGCGCTCACCGGGCACGACGGTCATCATCGCCTTATGCGTGGGGAAAGTGCCGCCGGCGCTGCCTGCGATCAGGCCGCTTTGCGCCACGTAAATACGGTTGGGACTTTCATCGAGCAACACAAAGCCGACGTCCTTGTTCGTCATGTCCTTGTGCTTGGTGAACACCGAGTGAACCAGCGTTCCGCCTTCGGTGTCAAAAGTCAGCGACAGCACGTCGGTATTGACCACCACACGTTCTTTGGCGGCTGCAGGTGCCGTCGACGGCGCGCCTGTCGGCACAGCGCCGGGTGTGCTGGCGCTCATGCTGCCAGCAGACGAGGACGGCACCGAAGAAGCCGATCCAGCGGGCGCGCCCACTGCCGGTAAATTGGTGGCAGGCGCCTTGGCGGTCTGCGTGGCCGATGGGAAGAAAGTGGCCTTTTGGCCGTTAAAAACCTGCCACTGGTCCCACAACATGACCATGGAAAAACCAAAAATCACCCACAAAATGGTGCGGCGGATGTCGTTCATGACGGCGTCTTTTTAGAAGGGGTGGAAGTCACAGGGGTGACCAGACGGGTGAAAAGTGCGCGTGAGTCCTTGGGTGGCACGGGATCGTGGCCACCGTCGCACCAGGGTCCGCAACGCACCAGGCGGCGCAGCGTCAGGTAGCTGCCCATTGCCGCACCATGCTGCTGCAGTGCCTGTAAAGAATACACCGAGCAACTCGGCTCGAAGCGGCAGACGGATCCCAGCCACGGCCTGAGCAACAGTCGATAAGCTTTTACCAGACCGATCAGCAGCGTTTGCGGAAGACGTACGAGCGCAACAATGAACGATTTCATACGGCCTGCGCTCCAGCCTGCAGCAGTGCTTGCACTTCAGCGCGCACCGCCAGCTTGAGTTGTTCAGAGCTGGCGCTGACGAATTCCTTGCGGGAAAACTCACGCCGCAGGCGCACCACATAGGCGGCAAGCGGGTACTGCTGCGAAAAATCATCACTCACGGTGTAGATCTGTCGTTTGATGGCGTTGCGCGTAACGGCTCTTTTAGCCCAGCGTTTTGGAACCATCGCACCTATCCAGGTCGTCTGGACAGGAAAGAGCGCACGCGCATCAGGCTGCGCTTCGGCCTTGGCTTGCACAGCTTTTGCGTCCAGCGCATTGCGGTGCAATGCGAAGTGCGTCGTTCTTGCAACAATGCTGCCTGCAAGGACTGCCTGGAACTGAGGTCGGGTTTTTAACCGCTGCACTAGCGCAAAGCGTCAGTTCAGAGAACGAAACCGCTGCAAAGCCTGCAAAAAAGCGGGCTTAGACGGCCAGGCGCTTGCGGCCTTTGGCACGACGTGCAGCAATCACTGCGCGGCCGCCGCGCGTTTTCATGCGCGTCAGGAAACCGTGGGTACGTGCGCGCTTGACTTTGGAAGGTTGGTATGTGCGTTTCATGATAAATCCTACTAGCCTT
>NZ_JADMJK010000197.1 GCF_018780625.1 Polaromonas sp.
ATGGCCAACCTCAGCGGCCACGACTCGCATGGCGTGGGCATGCTGCCGCGCTATGTGGATGCGGTGCTTGAAGGCGGCTTGAGCCCCAACGCCAGCGTGCAGACCGTGCTGGACGCAGGTAGCCTGCTCAGCCTGAACGGCCAGCGCGGCTACGGCCAGGTCATCGGCGAGCAGGCGATGGCGCTCGGCATGGCCCGGGCCAAAACCCACGGCAGCTGCATCGTGGCGCTGGCCGAATCGCACCACCTGGGGCGCATCGGCCACTTTGCCGAGATGGCCGTGGCCGAGGGGCTGGTGTCGCTGCATTTCGTCAATGTCAAGTCGCGTGCCGTGGTCGCCCCATGGGGCGGCAGCGACGGGCGCTTCGGCACCAACCCGTGCTGCATTGGCATTCCATTGAAAGGCCAGCCGCCCTTTGTGCTGGACTTTGCCACCAGCCGCGTCGCCCAGGGCAAGATGCGCGTCGCCTACAACCAGGGCAAGCCCGTTCAGCCCGGCCTGCTGATGGACGAGCATGGCCAGCCGACGACCGACCCCGGCGTGGTCGTCGTGCCGCAGGCGAACGGATTTTTTGGCGCGCTGATGCCCTTCGGCGAACACAAGGGCTACGGGCTGGCCATGGCCTGCGAACTGCTGGGCGGCGCGCTGACCGGCGGCGGCACCTGGCATTCGCCCAACGCCGAGGGCCGGTCCATCATCAACAGCATGCTGACCATCCTGATTGACCCGGCCAAGCTGGGCACCCAGGCAGCGTTTGACACCGAGGCCAGTGCATTTGTGGACTGGCTGCGCCAGAGCCCGCCGGCCGACGGCTTCGACCGCGTGCAGATGGCCGGCGAGCCCGAGCGCGCCATGCGCCTGCAGCGCGCGCAGGACGGGATCGAGGTCGATCTTCAGACCTGGCAGGAGATGGTCCTGGCCGCAGGCAAGGTCGGCGTCAGCCTGTGACCCCGCCAGGTCGCCATGGCCTAGGCCTAGGTGTGGGCGGCTTGCGCGAGCAGCCCGCGGGCTGAAAGATTGGCATAGAGGTCGCGCAGCCCGAAGGTCCAGGGCGCCACCCGGTCACAGTGGTTCACTTCATTGACCAGCAGGCCGAGTTGCGGGCTGGAAATCTGCACCATGTCGCCGAGTTGGTGGGTGAAGCCGCTGCCGGGTTGGCCCCTGTCCTGCGTAGGCGCAAACATGGTGCCCAGGAACAGCATGATGCCGTCGGGATACTGGTGGTGCGCGCCCAGCGTCTGCGCCACCAGGTCCAGCGGGTCGCGGCTGATCTGCGCCATCGAACTGCTGCCCTGCATCTCGAAACCGTCAGCCCCTTGCACCCGCAGGCTGACAGTGCAGCGGCGCACATCGTCGATGCCATAGCTGGCGTCGAACAGCCGGATGAACGGCCCGATGGCGCACGACGCGTTGTTGTCCTTGGCCTTGCCCAGCAGCAGCGCGCTGCGGCCCTCGAAGTCGCGCAGGTTCACGTCATTGCCCAGGCTGGCGCCCACGGTGTCGCCCCGGCTGTTCACGGCCAGGACGATCTCGGGCTCGGGGTTGTTCCAGGCCGAACCGGGATGGATGCCGACCTGCGCGCCGCTGCCGACACTCGATAACACCGGCGCCTTGGTGAACACCTCGGCGTCGGGGCCGATGCCGACTTCCAGGTATTGCGACCACAGGCCTTGCTCGATCAGCAGCGCCTTGAGCTGCATCGCCTGCGCCGAACCGGGCCGGATGGCGCCGAGGTCGCCGCCCAGCAGTTCCACGACCTGCTGGCGCACAGCGGCCGCCTGACCCGCGTCGCCCCGGGCCTGCTCCTCGATGACCCGCTCGATCAGGCTGGCGGCAAAGGTCACGCCGGCGGCCTTGATGACCTGCAGGTCGCACGGCGCGAGCAGGCGCAGCGCCTGGGGGGCGGCCGCCTGCGCCGCCGCGCCAGCCATCAGCTGGTCGATGCTGCCGACAAGCCGCCCGGCGGCAGCGCGCGCCTGCGCAGCCGGATCAGCCGCATCGAGCAAATCGCTCATGGTGGCGAAATGCGCCGACAGGTCGTACACGCCGTCCGGGCGCAACACGATGACCGACGGCCCCGGAACCGGGCCGGGAACCCAGGCGCGGCCGACCAGGGTTCCGGTCAGTCCGTCTTCAGGCAGCCATTGCAGGGCAGTCGTTTTTTTCATGGGAGCGTCTCCGTTTTCAGTTTTGATCAAGGGGGAAGGGAAGATTCATGCCACGGATGCCTGTGGCAGCCGGCAGGCGGTAGATCCGCCGGGCATTGCCGTCCATCACCGCATCTTGCGCCTGTGGGCTCAGGGAGGCCAGCAATTGCCGTGTCTCGGCCCACCACTGCGCGTAGCTGCCGGCGACCTCCAGCACCGGCCAGTCGCTGCCCCATACCAGGCGGTCGGTGCCAAAGCAGGCCAGCACATGCCGGGCCCATGCGTGCACGACGCCGGGCGCGGGCGTGGGTCCGGCTTCGGTCAGCAGGCCGGAGAGCTTGCAACAGGCGCCGGTCTGCGAAGCCAGCCGGACCATGCCGTCGGCCCAGGGCTGCCATTGGCCAGCCGCAATGTCGGGCTTGCCGGCGTGGTCGATGACGATACGTAAACTGGGATAACGCCCGGCCAGCGTCAGGATATGCGCAAGGTGCACCGGCTTGACCAGTGCATCGAACACCAGGCCGCAATCCACCATGGCCCGCAGCGCGGGGTCCAGCGCGGGCTGCAATATCCATTCGGCGTCCATCATGTCCTGGAGCATGGGGCGCAAGCCCTTGAGCCGGGGATGGCGCGCCAGGCGTTCAATGCGGGCGGGCGCATCGCCAGCGGCCAGATCGAGCCAGCCCACCACGCCCAGCACGGCCGGTTGGGCGTCGGCCTGCGCCAGCAGAAAAGCGGTTTCCGCCTCGGTGGGCGCGGCCTGCACCAGCACGCCGCCGGTCACGCCGTGCGGGGCGGATTCGGCCTGCCAGTCGCTGACCGCCACATCGCGGTAGATCGGCGCCAGCGCGGGCGTCAGCCAGCCGTAGTCGCCGCGCGCCAGCTGCCAGCAATGGAAATGCGCATCAATGGTCATGGCGTGGGCGCCTCAAGAGGAATCAGGCCTTGCGCGCGCAGCGCGGCCCAGAATTCAGGCGCGACCGCATGCCGCAGCATGGCTTGCGCGTCATCCCACTCCGCCACCTTGCGCGCGCCGAGCATGACGATGTCCACCGCCGGATGCGCCAGCGCGAATTGCAGCGCCGCCGCCCGCAGGGGCACGCCAAAGGTGTCGCAGACGGCTTCGATCCGCGCCGTGCGTTCCAGCCATTGCCTGGCCGCTGGTGCGTAGTTGAACGTGGCTACGCCGCCGCGCGTGCCGGTGGCCAGGATGCCCGAATTGAACACTCCGCCCAGCGCCACGCGCACGCCGCGCGCCGTGCATTGCGGCAGCAGCTCGGGCAGCGCGCTGTGGTCCAGCAGGCTATAGCGCCCGGCCAGCATCAGCACATCGAGGTCGGCCTCGGCGAGCACCTGCAGCACCACGTCTGCGTCATTGGTGCCCAGCCCGATGGCGCCCACCAGGCCTTCCCGTTTAAGCTGCTGCAGCGCCGGCAGGGTTTGGTCCAGCACCTGCCGCAAAACCCCGGGTGCGCGGGCGCCATGCGTGGCCGCGTCGGGGTCGTGCACATAGGCCACGTCGAGCCGGGCCAGGCCCAGGCGCTGCAGGCTGTCTTCCACGCTGCGGCGGGTGCCGGCGGCGCTGAAATCCCAGGTTTGCCGGAACGGCAGGATGTCCACATAGCCATGCTGGGCGCGCGGGGCGGCCGCATCGGGCGTGAGCAGCCGCCCCACCTTGCTTGACAGCACGAAGTCATCACGCGGCTGGCCGCGCAGCGCATCGCCCAGCCGCCGCTCGGACAGGCCGTGGCCGTAGTGCGGCGCGGTGTCAAAGCTGCGGCAGCCGTTGCGCCACGCCGCTCCCACCAGCTGCCGGGCTTCGTCGTCGCTGACTGCTTCAAACAGGTTGCCCAGCGGTGCGCCGCCCAAGCCGAGCCGCAGGCCGCTGCCGGCGCAGGGAGGAAAGAAAATTTTCATTTCAGGGTAAGTCCCAATAAAAGTTTACCAATCCTACAACTAACATGTCAGTCATTGACACCGGGAAATCCCGGGGTTTTGACAACAAATTGAACGCCCTTCACGCCCTGATACCACGCAGCCCCGGCCAAGAAACGATGCCTGTTCCATGCTCAAAAACATTCCGCCGCTGCTGACACCCGATGCCCTGCATGCGCTGGCCAGCATGGGGCATGGCGACGACGTGGCGATCGTCGATGCGAATTTTCCGGCGGCCGGCATGGCCCAAAAGGGCGGCGCGCGTCTGGTGCAACTGGCCGGCGCCAACGCCACGCAGGCGCTCAGGGCCGTGCTGCAGGTGCTGCCGCTCGACGAGTTCGTGCCGCAAGCGGCCTGGACCATGCAGGTGGTGGGCGATGCCGGAGCGGTTCCGGGGCCGGTGACCGAGTTCGCGGCCGAACTGCAACAGGCCGGCGAAGCGCCCGCCGCGACGCTGGAGCGGTTTGATTTTTACCAGCGCGCGCAGTTGGCCTTCCTGATCCTGCGCACCGGCGAGTCGCGCAAATACGGCAACATTTTGCTGCGCAAGGGCGTCATCGCCAGCAACGCGCCATGAGCACAGCACCTTCCGTCGTCACCAGCAGCCTGCGCGCGCAGGCCTATGCGAGCTTTCAGCAGCAGATCGTCGATGCCAACATCCGGCCCGGCCAGTTCATCTCGCAGCGCGAATTGATGCAACTGCTGGGCATGCCGCTGGGCGCGGTGCGCGAACTGATTCCGCGCCTGGAAGCCGAGGGGTTGCTCAAGACCGTGCCGCAGCGCGGCCTGCAGGTGGCCCATGTCGACTTGAAGCTGATCAACAACGCCTTTCAGTTGCGCCAGTTGCTGGAGCGCGAGGCCGCCGTCCGTTTTGTGACCACGGTGTCCGACCGCGACCTGGCGGCCATCGAACAAAGCCACCTGGACATCGTGCGGCGCGCGCGCAGCGGCAGCATCGACGACGACCTGCTCAAGGACGCCACCGCCGTGGACTGGGGCCTGCACGACTTGATGATTGACGCGCTGGGCAACGAGTTGATTTCCGAGGTCTACCGCATCAACAGCCTGCGCGTGCGCCTGATCAGGCTTGAAGGTTCCACCCTGTCGCCGCAGGTGCTGATTCCGGCCATGGAAGAACACCTCTGGTTTATCGAGGCCCTCAAGCGGCGCGACGCGCAAGCCGTGCTTGAGCGCCTGGGCCACCACATTGAAAGTGCGCACCTTCGCGTGCTTGGACTGCCGCGGCCCGCCATGCCGTGGTCTTTGGAGAACCCTGAATGACGACACCCCCTAATTCCGCTCAGTCTGCAGCCTTTCGCGGCATCTGGCCTGCGCTGCTGACACCGCTCAATGCCGACCTGAGCATAGACCACGCCCGGCTGGCGGCGCATTGCAAGTCCCTGCTCGCCCGCGGCTGCCCCGGCGTGACGGTCTTTGGCACCACCGGCGAAGGCCCGTCTTTTTCCATGGCCGAGCGCAAGCAAGCCATTGAGCAACTGATCAAGAACGGCATTCCGGCCGCGCAGATTATGGTGTCCACCAGCTGTGCCGCCCTGCCCGAAACGCTGGAACTGACGCGCCACGCGGTCAGCGCCGGCGTGCATGGCTGCCTGATGCTGCCGCCGTTTTTCCTCAAGGGCGTGTCTGACCAGGGCGTCATCGACAGCTACCGCTACGTGATCGACGGCATGGGCCAGGACCTGCCCAAGCTCAGGCTCTATCTGTACCACATCCCGCAAGTTACCGGTGTGAGCCTGTCGCACCACGTCATTGCCACACTCAAGGCCATGTACCCCGACACCATCCTGGGCATCAAGGACAGCGCCTGCACGACCGCGCATTCCATCGGCCTGGCCGAGGCCTTCATGAAAGACCTGACGGTCTACGTCGGCTTCGAGCCCGACCTGCCCGAAATGGGCCGGCGCGGCAGCCTGGGGGCCATCAGCGGCCTGGCCAACTTCATGCCGCGCGTGGTCAGCCGCCTGGTGACGCAGCCCGATGCGCCCGCCACGCCGGCCGAACGTGCGCGCGTCGTCCAGCTGATCGGCCTGCTGGACGGCTACTCGCTGATGCCGGCGCTCAAGGGCATCATGGCCCTGCTGAGTGGCGAGCCCGCCTGGCTGCGCGTGCGTGCGCCGCTGGTGGCGCTGACCGCTGACGAGTTCAGGGCCCTGGAGAAAACCATCCGGGAATTCGGCATCGATCCTGAATCCGACTGAGCAGATTTTTTGACAAGCTAGCCCACCGATAAACGACAAGGAGACAACCATGACACATTCCCCGCTTCGCCGCACCCTGCTGGCCGCCGCCTCTTGCGTCCTGCTGATGGGCGCCCTGCTGCCTGCGGCCCAGGCCCAGAACAAGGTGCTGCTGCGCATCTCGACCCCGGCCGTGCCCGACGACTGGCACGCCAAGATGTGGACCGTGTTCAAGGACAACCTGGAAAAAACGGCGCCCGGCGAATTTGACGTACAGATCAACCTGAACGCGTCGCTGTTCAAGCAGGGCACGGAGCCGACCGCCATGGCGCGCGGCAACCTGGAGCTGTCGTCGATTTCAGCCTTTGACATTGCCAAGCTGGTGCCCGAGTTCTCGATCTTTACCGCCGGCTACATCGTTCGCGACCCGGACCACCAGCAAAAGGTGTTCAACGGCCCGATCGGCACCGAGATGTTCCGGGCCGTGGCTGAAAAAATGGACGTGACCCCGCTGTCCACCGTGTACCTTGGCACCCGGCAGGTCAACCTGCGCGAAGCGCGCAACGTGAAGACCCCGGCCGACCTCAAGGGCGTGAAGCTGCGCATGCCGGGCTCCAAGGAATGGCTGTTCCTGGGTGAAGCCCTGGGCGCCACGCCCACCCCGCTGGCTTTTGGCGAGGTCTACCTGGGTCTGAAGACCGGCACGATTGACGGCCAGGACAACCCGCTGCCCTCGGTGCGCGCCGCAAAGTTCTACGAAGTGACCAAGCAGATCGTGCTGACCAGCCACTTGGTGGACGGCATCTTCATTGCCATTTCCAACAAGGCCCTGAACGCCATGAACCCGGCGCAAAAGCAGAAGGTCAGGGCCGCCGCAGCAGTCGCCGCCGCCTACAACAATGAAAATCGGTTGAAGGAAGAGGCACAGCTGGTCGACTTCTTCAAGCAGCAGGGCCTGCAGGTGACGACGCCCGACGTGGACGCCTTTCGCAAGTCGGTGCAGGCCACCTACCAGAACTCGGACTACGCCAAGGTGTGGCCCAAAGGCCTGGTTGAGCGCATCAACGCCACCAAGTAAACGCGGCGAGCCAAGCAACCATGAAAAGCTGGCCTAAAAAAGCCGCCGATGCGATCGGTGGCGGCTTGTTCCTGACCCTGTTCATCGTGTTCGTGATCCAGGTCACGGCACGTTTCGGGTTCAACAAGCCGCTGGCGTGGACCGATGAGGCCGCCGTCATCCTGTATGTCTGGATCATCTTGTGGGCGGCCGCCTTTGTGGTGCCCGAGCGCGAGCATGTGGTGTTTGACCTGCTGTGGAACTACGCCCCCCGGCGCATGCGGCAGGTGATGCAGATCGTGGGCAACCTGATGGTGGGCGGGCTGGCGCTGTGCGGCATTCCGGCCAGCTGGGACTATGTGCATTTCATGGCCCGCGAGGGAACCCCGGTGCTGGGGCTTCCCTTCATGTGGGTTTTTTTTCCGTTTGTGCTGCTGCTGGCCGCCCTGGTCGTTCGTTCGGCCTGGGCGATCCGGCAGGCGCTGCGGGGTGTGGGTCTTGAAGCGGAGTTGCGCATATGACGAGCGGGATCCTGGTTTTGGTGCTGGTGTTGATCGCCGGCATGGTGCTGCGCATGCCCATCGGCTTTTCGATGATCGTCTCGGGCATTGCCTACCTCATGGTCAAGGGCCAGGACGTGGGCCTGGTGGCCGAGCAGATCGGCAATGGCCTGTACAACAGCTACGTGCTGCTGGCCGTGCCGCTGTTTGTGTTTGCCGCCAACATCATGAACGCGGGCACGGTGAGCGAGCGTATTTTTGACTTTTGCCGCATCCTGGTGGGCCGCATGCGCGGCGGGCTGGCACAGGTGGACATTCTGGTCAGCGTGATTTTTTCCGGCATGAGCGGCAGCGCCATTGCCGACGCTGCCGGGCCGGGCCTGGTGACGATTCGCCAGATGCTGAAAAAGCCCGAATATTCACGCGGCTTTGCCGGTGCCGTGGTGGTGGCCAGCGCCACGCTCGGCCCCATCATTCCGCCGTCGATTCCCATGGTGATCTACGCCATGGTGTCGGGCGCGTCTGTGGGCGCGCTGTTCCTGGGCGGCGTGGTGCCGGGCTTTTTGATGGCGGGGCTGATGATGGTCGTGGTGCATTTCATTGCCGTGAAACGCAACATGCCGCGCGAAGCCAGGATACCGCTGAAGCAATGGCCGTCCATCATCTACCGCGGCGCCTTGCCGCTGTCGATGCCCATTGTGCTGCTGGGCGGCATTTATTCGGGCGCCTTCACCCCGACCGAAGCGGCGGCCGTGGCGGCTTTTCACGCCCTCATCCTGGCGGGCGTGGTGTACCGGGCGCTGACCTGGCGCACTTTCTGGGGCGTGGTGATGGAGTCCACGCGCGGCAGCGCCGTCATCACCCTGATCCTGGCCGGTTCCTTCATGCTCAACTACGCCTTCACCGCCGAAGGCGTGCCGCAGGCCATGGCCAGCTGGGTGGACAGCATGCACCTGTCGCAGATCGGTTTTTTGCTGATGGTCAACGTGATGTTCCTGGTGCTGGGCTGCTTTCTGGACGTGTCGGTGCTGCTGCTGGTGTTTGTGCCCATGCTGCTGCCCGCCGCCAAGCTGCTGGGCGTGGACCTGGTGCATTTCGGTGTGCTGGTGGTG
Organism: Polaromonas sp.; assembly: GCF_018780625.1. Taxonomy (GTDB): domain Bacteria; phylum Pseudomonadota; class Gammaproteobacteria; order Burkholderiales; family Burkholderiaceae_C; genus Polaromonas. Next base: position 8,950 of record NZ_JADMJK010000197.1, read on the forward strand.
CTCAACATGATGATCGGCCTGATCCACCCGCCGTTCGGCATGCTGCTGTTCGTGACCAAGGCGCTGACCGGCATTCCGATTGGCGAAATGATGAAGGAAGGCTGGCCTTTTTTGCTCATGCTGCTGATGCTGCTGCTGGCCATGACCTTCTTTCCGCAAATCGTGCTGTGGCTGCCGCAGACCATGGGCTACACAGGAAAATAAATGGCTATAGAAACAACCGCTGCGGGCGGCAACGCGGCTGACGTGGTCTGCGTCGCGAGCTGGAACGCCGACCTGATTTCGCATGTGGCGCGGCCCATCGCGCGTGGCGAGACGCTGATGGCCCGCTCTTTTAGCATCAGCCCGGGCGGCAAGGGCAGCAATGCCGCCGTGGCCGCTGCCCGCCAGGGTGCCTGCGTGGCGCTGATCGCGCGCATTGGCGACGACGATTTCGGCCGCATGGGCATGGACCTGTGGAACGCCGAAGGCATTGCGACCGACCATGTCGAGCGTGCCGTCGGCGAGCGCAGCGGCGTGGCCCAGATCCTGGTGTATGAAGACGGCGATAACAGCATCGCGGTGTATCCGGGTGCAGGCGCAGGCCTGGGCGCGCGGCATGCACAGGCGGCCACGCCATTGCTGACGCATTGCCGGGTCGTGATGGCTTCGTGCGAAGTACCGGTCGAGGCCACCCTGCAAGCCTTTCGGCTGGCCCGGCAGGGACATGCCATCACCGTGCTGAATCCCGCGCCTGCCCGGCCCCTGCCTGAGGAATTGCTGGCGCTGGTCGATGTGCTCACACCCAATGAAAGCGAACTGTTCGATCTGGCCGGACCCGGCTGCGCGGGATCGATCGATGCGGCCGCCATGCAGTTGCTGGCACGCGGCACGCGCAGCGTGCTGGTCACGCTGGGCGCGGCAGGCTGCCGGCTCTACCAGAGTGGCCAGGCCCCCGTCGATCTGGCAGGCCGCACCATGCCGGTGGCCGACACCATAGGCGCCGGTGACACCTTCACCGGCACCCTGGCAGCAGCCCTGGCGCGCGGCGAATCGCTGCCGGCTGCCATGCAGTGGGCCAACGCGGCCGCGGCCCTGTCGGTGACACGGCATGGCGCCATTTCCGGCATTCCGACCCAGGCAGAGGTGGCGGCCTTGCTGGGCTGAACCCGGCAGGCCGCAAGGTCAGCAGGCTTTTAGCCCGCCCGCCTACTTGCTTACTTCGTGCCGCGAATCCGGGCCAGTTCCTTCTGGGTTTCGTTCCACAGGTCCATGCCGACTTCCTTGCTGATGTCGGCATACACGCCGGTCAGCTTGCTGCGCATGCGCTCGGCCTCGGCCGGCGAGAGTTCGTTGACCTGCATGCCCTTGGCCTTGAGGTCGGCCATGGCCCTGGATGCCTCTTCGCGTGTGTCCTTGCGCTCGTAGTCGCGGCTGGTCTTGGCGGCGTCCATCAGCACCTTCTGCTCGGCCTTGGACAGCTGGTCCCACCATTTCTTGCTGACCAGCACGATCCACGGGCTGTAGACGTGGTTGGTGACGGTCAGGTACTTCTGCACCTCATAGAACTTGCTCGACAAGATGGTGTTGTACGGGTTTTCCTGGCCGTCCACCGTCTTGGTTTCGAGTGCGCCGAACAACTCCGAGAAAGCCATGGGCACGGCGTTGGCGCCCAGCGTCTTGAAGCTGTTCAGGAACACGTTGTTCTGCATCACGCGCAGCTTGATGCCGTCCAGGTCTTCGACCTTGGTGACCGGGCGCTTGCTGTTGGTCAGGTTGCGAAAACCGTTTTCCCAGTAGACGAGGCCGACCAGGCCTTTTTCCTGCAGCTTGTCCTTGATCTTCTCGCCGATCGGGCCGTCGAGCAGGATGTCGGCTTCCTTGGCGTTGCTGATCAGAAACGGGGTGTCCCACAGCGCCATTTCCTTGGTGATGCCGACCAGCGTGGCGGTGGAGCCGACCATCATTTCCTGCGCGCCGCCGATCAGGGCTTGCTGCATCTGCGTATCGGGGCCGAGCGCGGCGGCGCCGATGGCGCGCACCTTCATCTTGCCGCCCGAGGCTTTTTCAACCGCGTCGGCAAACACCTTGGCGGCGCGGCCCTGGTTGCTTTGTTCATTGAGGCCGTAGCCGAAGCGGATCAGGCGCGGCTTGATGTCCTGCGCGAGCGCGGAAAACGAGGCGGTAAGCACCGCAGCGGTGGCGGCGGCGATCACGGTTCTGCGAAGAAAGGTCATGGGGAAGTCTCCTGGAGTTGTGGTGAAGGGAACGGGTTTAGCGCATCCACGCGACGGGCGCGGTGACGATCTGGGGGAACAGGACAAAGACGAAAAGGATCAGCGTGTAGGTGATCAGGAAGGGATTCACGCCGCGTATCACCTGGTGCAGCGGCATGCGGCCCACGCCGGCCACCACGTTGAGCACCGTGCCGACCGGCGGCGTGATCAGGCCGATCGCGCCGTTGAGCACGAACATCAGGCCGAAGTACACCGGGTCGATGCCGGCCTTGACCGCAATCGGCAGCATCACAGGCGCAAAGATCAGGATGGTCGGCGTGAGGTCGAGCGCCGTGCCGACGATGACCAGCGCGACCATCATCACCGCCATCAGCAGGCGCGGGCTTTCCACCAGCGGACCCAGCCAGCCGGTCAGCGTGCTGGGCAGGTCGGCCAGCGTGATCATGTAGCTGGCGACCTGGGCGCCAGCGCACAGGAACATCACGATGGCGGTGGTCTTGGCGGCGCGCACCAGCACGCCATGCACCTCGGGCAGCTTCATTTCGCGGTGCACGAACAGGGCGACGAACAGCGCGTAAAACGCGGCCACCACGGCGGCTTCGGTCGGCGTGAAGATGCCGGTCTTCATGCCGCCGATGATGATGATGGGCATCAGCAGCGCCCAGAAAGCCTTGGCGGTGGCGCGCAGCCGTTCGCGCATCGGCAGCGGCTGGCCCTCGGGCAGGTCGGTGTTGCGCAGCACCAGCTTCCAGGCCACGATCAGGCCTACGCCCATGATGATGCCCGGCACGATGCCGGCCAGGAACAACGAAGAGATCGACGTGTTGGTGGTCACGCCGTAGATCACGAACGGCAGCGACGGCGGAATGATGGGCGCGATGATGCCGCCCGAGGCCACCAGCCCGGCCGAGGTGTGCATGGGGTAGCCCTGCTTGCGCATCATGGGCAGCAAGATGGTGGCCAGCGCGGCGGTGTCGGCCAGCGCCGAGCCGCTCATGCTGGCCATCAGCACCGACGCGCCAATCGCCACGTAACCCAGGCCGCCGCGAATGTGGCCGACCCAGGCCTGCGCCATGGCGATGATGCGGCGGCTGATGCCGCCCGAGTTCATCAGTTCGCCGGCCAGGATGAAGAAGGGCACGGCCAGCAGCGGAAAGCTGTCGACCCCGGCAACCAGGTTTTGCGCCAGCAGCTGGGTGTCCCAGAAGTCCAGCACCCAGGCCATGCCGGCGCCGGTCAGCACCAGCGCCAGGCCCATGTTCATGCCAATGCCCATCAGCAGCAGCATGCCGACGGAGAAAACAATGAATGCGAGACCTTCGTTGCTCATTTTTTACTCGACTTCCACGCTGTGACCGAGGTCCAGCGGCGTGCGTTTGATGATCTCGACCAGCGCCATCAGGCCGATGGCCGTGGCGCACAAAAAGGCCGGCAGCGGCAGCAGCGCGGTCGAATAGCCGAGCACCACCGACTGGCTGCCAAAGCCGACCACCACCTGCTGCCAGGCGCCCCAGCCGATCAGCACGCA
>NZ_JADMJK010000028.1:0-6472 GCF_018780625.1 Polaromonas sp.
GCTTGGGTACTCATTGCTTGGGTGCTCATGCTTTGTCTCCGCCAGAAGGTCGCCTGAACCAGGTCCATGGGCGCAACAGCCGTTCACGGCCCACCAGCACCAGCACCACCAGGAACAGGCCAATCCAGAATGTCCAGTACTGGGGCGTGATGGACGACAGAAAATCCTGCAGCAGCTTGAACACAATCGCGCCCGCCACGCCGCCATACAGCCAGCCGGTGCCGCCTATCACCAGCAGCAGCATGACGTCGGCCGAGCGGTGAAACTCGAACAGGTCCAGCGACGCAAAGCCGGTGGTCTGCGTCATCAAGGCCCCGGCAGCGCCGGCCACGCCTGCGGCCAGCGTGTAGACCATGGCCAGCTTGGCGTTCACCGGAATGCCGATGGCCATGGCGCGCAGCCGGTTGTCGCGAATCGCCTTGAGCGTGGCGCCGAACGGCGAATGCACCACCCGGCGCAGCAGCAGGAACAGCACCAGCAACACCGTCAGCGAGTAGTAGGCGGCGGTGCGGCCGGACAGGTCAAACTCGAACCGGCCCAGCAGCGGGCCCATCACCACGCCCTGCAGGCCGTCGGCGCCGCCGGTCAGCCAGTCGAGCTTGTTGGCGAGCTCCAGCAGGATCAGGCCCACGCCCAGCGTGACCATCAGCCGCGTCAAGTCGCTGCCGCGCATGATGGTGAACGAGCAGGCCAAGCCCAGCAGCGTACCTGCGCCCATGCCGAAGGCCAGCCCGACCAGCGGGTCGGGCATGACCAGCTTGGCAAACAGCGCCGCGGCATAACCGCCCAGGCCAAAGAAGGCGGCATGGCCAAGCGACACGATGCCGGTGTAGCCCAGAATCAGGTCCAGCGAAATGGCAAACAGCGCGACGATGGCGATCTCGTTGATGATCAGCGCATGGCTGGGCACCAGCACCGGCGCGGCAAAGGCCAGCAGCCACAGCGCCAGCTCCCAGGGCTTGAAGCGGCTGTATTTGAGCAGCGATTGTTGTTGGGCATTCATGTCATTTACCCCCTTTGCGCTCAAAGAGGCCTTGCGGGCGCCAGATCAGGATGGCGATCATCAGGCTGTAGACGATGAAGGCGCCCATCTTGGGGATGTAGTACTTGCCCGCCACGTCGGCAATGCCCAGCAGCAGCGCGGCCAGCAGCGGCCCGGTGATCGACGAGGTGCCGCCCACGGCGACCACGATCAAAAAGTACACCATGAACTTGAGCGGAAAGGTCGGGTCCAGGCCCAGCACCTCGGCGCCCAGCGCGCCGCCCAGGCCGGCCAGGCCGGAGCCCACGGCAAAGGTCGAAAGAAACACGATGTTGACGTTGATGCCCAGGCCCGCTGCCACGCGCTGGTCATCGACCGAGGCGCGCAGCCGGCTGCCAAAGCGGGTGTGCCCGAGCACATACTGCAGCGCCACGGTCAGCGCCGCGCACACCGCGATGATGAACAGCCGGTAGTGGCCCATGCCCAGCATCCAGTCGCCGCTGCCCAGTTCGGTGCGGCCCTTGAGCCATTCGGGCAGTTGCATGATCTGCTGCGTCGAGCCGATGAAGTAGTCGACGCTGGCCACCGCCATGAAGACCAGGCCGATGGAAAACAACACCTGGTCCAGGTGCGGCTTGTGGTACATCGGCCGGTAGAGCGTGCGCTCCAGCACGCCGCCCAGCAGCGCCGAGCCAAGGAAGGCCAGCGGCAGGCACAGCAAAAACGGCACGCCAAAGCGCTGCATCAGCAGCACCGTGATGTAGCCGCCGGCCATGGCAAAAGCACCGTGGGCCAGGTTGATGAAGTTCATCAGCCCCATGGTGACCGCCAGGCCTACCGCAAGGATGAAGAGCAGCATGCCGTAGGCAATACCGTCAAAAAGAATGGTCAGCATGGGGTGTGTTGTGTGGGGTGAAAGCCAGGCCGGCAAGCGATTTTTTAAAACGCTTGCCGGTCATGGGCAGTCGGGTGGCCTGAGGTGTGCGATTTACTTGGCTTTGCCCGGGTCCTTGACGTCCTTGATCACGTCAAATTCCACGTTGTAGAGCTGGCCGTCCTTGCGCTCGACCTTGCGCAGATAGATGTCCTGCACCACATCGCGCGTCTGCGCGTCGATGAACATCTTGCCGCGCGGGCTCTCGAAAATCTGGCCCTTCATGGCGGCCAGCAGCGCATCGCCGCCACCCTGACCCTTGCTGGTTTTCAGGGCTTCGTAGATCACGCGCATGCCGTCATAGCCGCCAACGGCCATGAAGTTCGGACGCAGGCCCTTGTTGGCCTTGCCGAAAGCTTCCACAAATTTCTTGTTCATGGCCGAAGGGTGGGCCGCCGAGTAATGATGGGACGTGACCACGCCCACCGCTACGTCGCCCATGTCGTTGAGCTGGTCGTCATCGGTCACGTCACCGGTGCCGATCAGCTTGATGCCGGCCTTGTCCAGACCGCGCTCGGCAAACTGCTTCATCACGGCCGCACCCGCGCCCGACGGCACGAACACAAACAGCGCGTCAGGCTTGGCGTCCCGCACTTTTTGCAGGAAGGGGGCAAAGTCCGGGCCGCGCAAGGGCACCCGCAGCGATTCGGTGACCTGGCCGCCGTTGAAGGTCAGGCGTTCCTTGAAGAACTTTTCGGCATCGATTCCGGGGCCGTAATCCGACACCAGCGTGACCACCTTCTTGATGCCGTTCTTGGGCGCCCAGTCGGCCAGCGCGACCGATGCCTGGGGCAGCGTGAAGCTGGTGCGCACGATGTAGGGCGAAGCCTGCGTGATGCTCGACGTGGCCGCAGCCATCACCACCATGGGCGTTTTGGACTGGGTGGCGATCGGGGCCGTGGCCAGGGCTGAAGGCGTGATGCCAAAGCCGGCCAGCACGTTGACCTTGTCATTGACCACCAGCTCCTGCGCCAGGCGCCGCGTGGCGTCAGGCAGCGAGGTGTCGTCCTTGACGATCAGCTGGATTTTCTTCCCGGCCACGGTGTCGCCGTTCTGGGCCATATACAGGCGCACAGCGGCCTCGATCTGGCGGCCCGTCGTGGCCTGCTGGCCGGTCATCGGCAAAATCAGGCCGATCTTGAAGGTGTTGTCCTGGGCCATGGCGCCGGTGGCGGTCAGGCTGGCGAGTGCGATGGCATGAAGAAAGAGGCGCTTTTGCATGGTTGTCTCCAAAAAAATTGAAAGGTTATTGTTACCGGCCATCCGGTATAGGCAAGGGTGATTTCACGCGGGTCATTCGATTCGGTTGCGCTTGCGGATGAGACGCACGCCAGGTATCTGGTCATGCTTGGGATTACGGACGGCTTCGCGCAGGTTGCGCTGCGCCAGGCGGGAGTGTTCGCGCATGATGGCTTCGGCACGCGCCCCCTCGCGGTTTTCAATGGCGTCCAGCACCTGGCAGTGCTGGTCCTGCGCCACGATGAGCATGTCGCGCGCCTGCGGGGAGTTGGCCTGAACCACCACAAAGCCCGATGGCGATGCAAACGGCAGACTGCCGACGCGCTCAAGCTCACGGCACAGGAAGGAGCTGCCCGACAACTCGCCGAGCAGACTGTGAAATTTTTCGTTGAGCACCACGTAGCGCGAAAAGGCATCGTCGTTGAGCGCCACCTCGCGCAGCAATTCATCAATCTGGTGCAGGCACGCATGGGCTTCGGCCAGCACCACGGGCGCCACCCCGCGCTCTGCGGCCAGCCGCACGGCCATGCCCTCGATGGTGCCGCGAAGCGCGATGGCATCGGCCACGTCGCGCTCTGAAAAGGTACGCACCGCATAACCCCCGTTGGGCAAGGTCTCCAGCAGGCCTTCCTGCTCCAGCCGCATCAGCGCGGCACGAATCGGGGTGCGAGAAACACCGAGCCTTTCAACAATCGACAGCTCTGCAATGCGTGCGCCGCCCGGCAGTTCGCCGGCCAGGATCATCTCGCGCAGCCTGAGCTGGGCCTTGACGACCTGCGAGCCGCCCTCTTCGTGCAGGTCCGTCATCTGGTTGTCGGATGGAACGGCCATAGCCTGCCTCACGCCGACCTGAGAATCAGGGCGCAGACACCAAGCGCAGGGGAAAAAGAAGAGTTCCAGCCATTCATGGATACACAGTGTATACAGAAGATGGCATTTATTGCGGAAAAACGCCGTTTTTAAGGGTAAATACCTAGCTTGTTGTATTCAATACCTCATCTGGCGACGGCATCATGCCCGTGCGGTGCGGGCTCACACCGTCAGTTGCTGCAGCCACGCCATGGCTTGGGCGAGTTCATGGGGCGTGATCTCGTGCGCGCCGGGAAACTCGGCATACGCCAGGGTGAGTGGCCACTGCTGCGCCAGCGCGCGAACCGCCTGCGCATGGGCCGGTGGCAGCACCAGGTCGCGGGTGCCGGCGCTGACCCAGAGCTGTTTGCCCTGCAGTTGCGCGGGCGGGGCCTGGAAAGGCAGCACCTCTGCGAGCAGCCGGCTGTGCATCACCATGGCAGCGTGCATGTGCTGGGGCTGCGTCAACAGCAGGGACAGCGCCATGATGCCGCCCTGGCTGAAGCCGCCCAGCACCACCCGCTCAGGCGGCACGCCGAGTTGCAGCGACAGGCCCGACACGGTGCGCGCCACTTGCGCGCGGCTGTCGGCCTCCTGCGCTTCATTGATCACGCGCTGGCCCTGCGGCGTGACGCCAAACTGAAACCAGGCATACGCGCCCGGCCCCACCGCATGGGGGGCTCGCAGGCTGACCACATGAAACTGGCTGGGCACCGACGCGGCCAGGCCAAACAGGTCCTGCTCGTTGCTGCCCACGCCGTGCATCAGCACCAGCAGCCAGGGCTGCGCGGTGCCGGGTGCGGCATCGCGCTTTAAAAAAGATAGCGGCTGGAACATTTTTTGATTCATGAAATGACTTTCAGGCAGTTTCAGGTGAATGGGCCAGTGCAAACGCGTCCATGGACAAAATGCCATGCATCACTTCGCGGCTCAGGTAGTCGGCATGCACAACACCTTCACCAGCCTCACCCCAGCCTGCCGCACCCAGCGCAAAAAACAGCGGCAAAAAGTGGTCTTCGCTCGGGTGGGCGCGCTGCGCATGCGGGGCCTGGCGGCGGTAGTCGAGCAAGGCATTTTTGTCGCCGCGCGCCACCGCAGCCTCCACCCAGCGGCTGAACTCGAGCACATAGGGCGCGGCCGCACGCTCGCCGCCAAAAAATTCGCGCAGGTTGTGCGTCATGCTGCCCGACCCCACCACGAGCACGCCTTGCGCCCGCAGGCTGGCCAGCGCCTGCCCCATGGCCAGCACCTGCGCCGGGCCATGGCCGGCGGGCAAGGCGACCTGCACCACCGGGACATCGGCCTTGGGAAACAGGTGCATCAGCGGCACCCAGGCGCCATGGTCCAGCGGACGTTCGGCGTCGCCGGCTGCTGCCATGCCCGCCTTGGCCAGCAAGGCCAGCACGTCAGCGGCCAGTGCCGGGCTGCCGGCCGCCGGATATTGCAGGGCATAAAGCTCGGACGGAAAACCGCCAAAGTCGTGCCAGGTGGCCGGCGCAGGGTTGGTCATCACCGCCGGGCTGCCCGCCATCCAGTGCGGCGACATGATGACGACGCCGCGCAAGCCCTGGCCGGACGCTTGCAGGCCCTGACCCCAGCGCGTGAGCGCCGGGCCGGTGCTGCCTGCTTCCAGGGCAAACAGCGGTGCACCGTGGGAAATAAACAGCGCGGGAAGAATAGTGGGGGTATGGGCATTCATGGGGCAACTCGCTTTCCAAAGACATTCCAAAGAGATACCGCCACTGTAATTACCCATCAATAAAAGATAAACAACTAGTTTGTTGACGCATCGTCTTTATTAAATTGACAATAACCCTTTCAAACAACGCGTGTAGCCATTCATGGACCTTTTTCGCCAGATGCAGGCTTTTGTCGCCGTGGTGCAAGGCGGCAGCTTTGTCAAGGCCGCCGACAGGCTGGGCACGTCCAAGGCCGTGGTGTCACGCCTGGTGCTGGAGCTGGAGGCCCAGTTGGCCACGCGGCTGCTGAACCGCACGACACGCCGCCAGTCGCTGACCGAGGCCGGCGCCGACTACTTTGAGCGCAGCCGCAAGATCCTGGACGACCTGGCCGAGGCCAACCTGGCAGCCAGCGCAGGCACGGCCCGGCCGGTGGGCCGGCTGCGCATCAACGCGCCCGTGAGCTTTGGCAACCTGCACCTGGCGCCGCTGTGGGGCGGATTTTTGCAGCAATACCCGGAGGTCACGCTGGACATCACGCTGTCCGACCGGCTGGTGGACCTGGTCGAAGACGGCTTTGACCTGGCCATCCGGATTGCCCGGCTGCCCGACTCCAGCCTGATCTCGCGGCCGCTGGCCAGCACGCGCGTGGTGCTGTGCGCCGCGCCCGCCTACCTGGCAGCGCACGCGCCGCTGGCCCGCATACAAGACCTGGCAGCGCACACGGTGGTGGCCTACAGCTACTGGTCGGGTGGCGATGTCTGGGCTTTTGAAGGCCCGAACGGCCCG
>NZ_JADMJK010000028.1:6572-56467 GCF_018780625.1 Polaromonas sp.
CTACAGCTACTGGTCGGGTGGCGATGTCTGGGCTTTTGAAGGCCCGAACGGCCCGGTGCAAGTCACCACGCAGGCCCGCTTGCGCAGCAACTCGGGCGACACCTGCCTGGCGGCGGCGCTGGCCGGGCAAGGGCTGATCCTGCAACCGGACTTCATCGTGGGGGCAGACCTCAAACATGGCCGCCTGGTGGAAGTGTTGCCCCAGTACCGCGCACCAGTGCTGGCCATTCACGCGGTGTACCCGAGCCGCCAGCACCTGTCGGTCAAGGTGCGGCGCATCGTGGACTACCTGGCGGCGGCGTTTGAGCAGCCCGCCTGGAACCCAGCTTAGTCCTGCACCTTGCCGCGCGACGACTTGATGCTGGCGCGCTGGCTTTTGCCCTCCAGCCGCCGCTGTTTGGAGCCGTAGGTCGGCTTGGTGGCGCGCCTGGCCTTGGGCGGATTCGACACTGAATCCACCACCTCCTGCAGCCGCGCCAGCGCATCGGCGCGGTTCATCTCCTGGGTGCGGTGCTGCTGTGCCTTGAGCACCAGCACGCCTTCCTGGGTGATGCGGCTGTCGCTCAAGCAGAGCAAGCGCTCCTTGATCTCGTCGGGCAGCGACGAGGCCCTGATGTCAAAGCGCAGATGCACCGCGCTGGACACCTTGTTGACGTTTTGCCCGCCCGCGCCCTGCGCCCGGATGGCGCTGAGCTCCACCTCGCACTCGTCGACCAGAAATTTATTGGGCGACATGACTCAGTGCCTGAAAGGAGTCATCAAGCCGGCTGTGCGAGCTCGGCCAGGCCGGCAATGGCCAGCGCGTAGCCCTTGATGCCAAAGCCGGCCATCACCGCCTTGGCCACCGGCGAGATGTAGGAATGGTGGCGAAACGCCTCGCGCGCATGCACGTTGCTGATGTGCAGCTCGATCAGCGTCACGCCCGCGCCCTTGATCGCGTCCATGATGGCCACGCTGGTGTGGGTGTAGGCGCCGGCGTTCAGCACCACGCCGGCCAGCGTGCCGGCGGCCTGGGCGCGCCCGGCCTCCTGGATCGCGTCGATCAGCACGCCTTCATGGTTGCTCTGGCGAAAGTCCAGCGCCAGGCCGTGGGTAGCGCAGGCCTTCAGGCACAGCGCCTCCACATCGGCCAGGGTTTGCGATCCGTACACGGCCGGCTCGCGCGTGCCCAGCAAGTTGAGGTTGGGGCCGTTCAGGACCAGGACTGTTTTCATGCGGCGTGTCTTTCTGTGAGTGGTGGGGCAATGTGGGTTTCAGCGCAAGTCCTGCAGCGCCACAGTTTGCCCGGTGGCAATCGAGCGGCGCACCGCTTGCAAGGCAAGCAGGCTTTGCAGGGTGTCAGCCACCGTGATTATCGGCGCTGCCCGGGCCACGGCCGGCTGAAAAATACGGGCGTCAATAACGGCTTCGGACCAAGGCAAGATGGGGCTTGAGAGCCGGTTGATCAAGGGGCTGTCAGCGCAGCCACCTGGTCGCGCGTCAGTTGCGCCGCCTGCCCGGCCAGTTCAGGGGACCACTGCGCGCCCAATGGGTCCAGGTTGGCCCGCATGCGCTGCGTGTCCGCCTCCATGCCCACAAGCGCCCCTGACATGGCCCGCGCGCTGGCATGCACTGACACCAGCAACTCCGGCCATTCGGCCAGTTCCGCCTGCCAGTGGCCCAGCGCGCGCTCATGCGCGTGCGGCATGGCCGCGAGCAGGGCCGCTACCCGCAGCGGAGCACGCCCGCTGGCCGAGAGCGCCGTCATGCAGGCGAACGCGGTGCGCCCGGGCGCTGCGGCTGGCGCATCACACAACTCGCCCACCGCAGGCTGGCTCATCAGCGCAATCTCTTTGGCCACCTGGCCCAGGCTGCCCACCAGCAGCCCCAGCGCGCAGCCCAGCGCCACCCATTCGTCGCGCTGCGCAGGCCCGCCAGGCAGCGGCGCTTTGAGCTGCAGGTCAGCCGCCATCAGCGCCATCACGTCAGGCGCCCTGCCCTTCATGGCAGCCAGCGCGCCCGCGCCGCCGCTCCACTGGAGGCACAAGGCCTGGCCGCTGCTAGCCTGCAAGCGTTGCAGGCTGCGCACCAGCTGCGCCGCCCACGCCGCGCACAGCAGCCCAAAGCTGGTGGCCGTGGCGTGCTGCTGCAGGCTGCGCTCCAATACCGGATCGGCCGCATGGCGCCCGGCCAGCGCCATCAGCGCCGCCACCGCCTGGCGCACGTCGGCGTCAATCAGGCCCAGCGCATGGCGCGTGACCAGGGCCAGCGCGGTATCGACCGCATCCTGGCCGGTACTGTCCAGGTGAACAAACCCGGCGGCCTCGGGGTTGAAAAGGCCCACGGCTTCCTTCAGGCTCTTGACCAGCGGCGTGACCATGCTGCCGGCCCGTGCGCTGTCGCGCACGATTTTGGCCACGTCAAACAGCTCGATCCTGCAGGTGCCGACGATGGACTGGGCCGCCGCCTCGGGGATCAGCCCGGCGCTGGCCTGCGCGCGCGCCAGTGCGGCCTCAAAGCGCAGCAGCGCTTGCAGAAAGGTGCGCTCGCTAAAGACCTCCGACACATCGGAGGCGGATAAAAAACCATCGTAGAAACTGTGCATGCGGTCGTCGTCCAGTTCAATCCATCCGCCGTTCGGCCGCCCAGGGCTTCACCGCTTCAGGCGGATCTGGTTGGGCAGCGGTACCGAGCGCCGCAGCACATCCTCGCCCAGCCACTGGGCCGAGCGCCAGGCGCGCTGGGCGACGGTGGGCAGCGGCATTTGCTGGTAGTCGTCGTTGAAGACTTCAAAGCTGTAGTCGCCGCGGTAGCCCAGGCTGTGCAGCTTGCTCACCAGGGACGCCAGCGCTTCGCTGTGAACGCCCTCGCCCGGAAACACGCGGAAATGCCGGGCCGTGGCAATGCGTTCCTCGACCGACTTGATCTCGGTCCACATGAAGTCGGCCAGTTGCACCAGGAATATTTTCTGCGGGTCCAGCATGTCCAGCTCGTCCAGCGCGGTGTTGGTGGCGAACATGTGAAACGAGTCAAAACCCAGCCCGAGGTTGGGCATGTCGGCCTGGCAAACAAGGTCCCAGGCCTGCGGGAATTCATTGACCGTGCGGCCCCATGACAAGGCTTCATAGGCGATCTTGATGTCCATGGGAATTGCCAGCATGGCCAGCTTGCGCAAGTCCCTGACCAGCGCGGCGGTGTCGCCCGTGGCATGCACCGAGGTCGACGAACAGATCAGCAACAGGTGGCAACCCAGGGCATGGCACATTTCCAGCATGGACTTGGCAATGTCCATCTTGTAGGCGTGCAGGTGGCCGGAGAGCCCCTCGAAGTCGCGCAGCACCTGAAAGCCGGTCACGCGCAGGCCGCTGGCACGCACGGCCGCCACGGCCGCATCCAGGCCGTCGGGGTGGCCCACCAGGTCTTTGGCGGCCAGCATGATTTGGGTGAAGCCGGCCTCACGCACGGCCTTGAGCTTGGCCTCAAGCGGCCCCGCCAGCGAGATGGTGTCCATCCCGAAATCGTCGATATTTCCGCTGTTGTGGATCATGGTGATGGCCGCTCGCTTAACGTTCGTTGTGGACCAGCTCAAAGCTGACACTGCCCATCCAGGTCTTGGTCAGCGCGCCCCGGTCTTCGGTGTGCACGCCGCGCGACTCGACAAACTCCACGCCGCGCCGGCCCAGCTCGGCCACGGCCGCCAGCACATCGGGGCTGCCCAGGCCGATGCGCTGCAGGCCTTCGTCGCCCTCGACATCGAGCACGGTCGCTTCGGGCTCGATCAGTTGCAGGTAAAAGCGCGAAGACGCCGGGCACGGGCTGCGCAGGATCCGGCCCTTGGGCAAGATGCCAAAGCGCTGCTCGGCGGGCAGGTCGACAAAACCAAACAGTTCGCGGTAGAACTCGGCCCAGTCCTCGGTGCGGTCGTTGCCGATGTACTGCACCAGGCCAAAGAAATGCAGACCAGCCACTGCGGGCGGGTGCTGGTCCACCGTCGGAATCGGTACAAAGTCCACGTCGTAGATCGAAAACTTGTCGTAGCGGTCCACAAAATAAATGCGGCTCTTGCCCACGCCGTGAATTGCCGGGATGTTGAGCTCCATGACCTCAACGCGCGGCGGCACGGCCCAGGCGCCGCGCTCCAGCGCATGGGCATAGGCCGCAGCCGCATCGCGCACGCGCAGGGCCACGGCGGCCAGCACCGGCTGGTCGGTTGGCGGCGCGCCATTGGGCAGGGCCGGAATGTGGGCGTTGACAATCACGTTCATGCCGCCCTGGCGGTACAGCATCACTTCGCGCGAGCGGTGGCGGGCAATCGGGCGAAAACCCATCATCTCCAGCACCTGGCCCAGCGCCTGCGGCTTGGCGGTGGCGTATTCGATGAATTCAATGCCGTCCAGGCCCAAAGGGTTGGTGGCGCCGGCAATCGCTTCGCGGTCCGGCAAGGTGGCGGTCGTCATAAGTAGCTTCCTTTTTTGAACAGCAAGTATGTCTGTATTCTTGCAGGCGCTTTCAGGCGCGCCCGCGCAGGCGTTTCCACCACTGGGTCTGGCTGACGATGGTGAGCGTGAGCGCCATCAAAATAATGAAGGACAGCGGTGCCGTGAAGAATTCGCCGGCAAACTGCCCGATGTTGCCTTCGGCGGAAATCATGGCCTGGCGGTAGGACTTGTCCATCATGGGCCCAAGAATCATGCCCAGAATCACCGGCCCGACCTGAAAACCATACATCTTGAGAAAGTAGCCGATCACGCCAAAAGCCAGCATCCAGTAGACATCCACCGGGTTGTTGTTGATAGCGTAGGCGCCCACGGCCGACAGCACCAGAATCAGGGGCAACAAAATAGGCTTGGGCGTTTCCACGATCCTGGCAAACAACTTGATGCCGGTCAGACCAAAAATCAGCAGGAAACAGTTGGCCAGCGTCAGCGCGCCAACCTGGAACCAGAACAGGTGCGGCGTCTCGATCATCAGCATCGGGCCGGGCTTGAGGCCGTGGATGTACATCGCACCAATGATCACGGCGGTCACCGCATCGCCCGGAATGCCCAGCGTCATCATGGGAATGTAGGCCCCCGGCACGGCGGCGTTGTTGGCCGATTCAGGTGCCACCAGGCCCTCGTAAGCGCCCTCGCCAAAGGGCCGCGACGGGTTCTTGACGGTGCGCTTGGCATGGTCGTAGGCCATCAGCGCCGCGATGTCGCCGCCCGCACCGGGCAGGGCCCCGACCACCACGCCGATGGCCGAGGTACGGGTCGCCAGCGGCAGGTACTTGCGCACCAGTGCCCAGGGCGGAATGATCTTGCTGACGTCCTGCTTGACGGCCTTGAGCTTCATTTCATGCAGCTGCACCAGCACCTCGGCCACGCCAAAGAAACCGATCATGGCCGCCACATACGAGATGCCGGCCGTGAGCTGCAGGCTGCCAAAGGTAAAGCGCGACTCGGCCGTCATCGGATCCAGGCCTACCGAGCCGATCAGCACGCCCAGGGCGCCGGCAAAAATGCCCTTGGCCAGCGAGCCGCCCGACAGGCTGCCGACCAGCAAGATGCCCCAGACCGCCAGCATCAAATAGTCTCGCGGCGCAAACTTGAGCGCCAGCTCCGACACCGCCGGCGCGGCAATCGCCAGCGCCAGAATGCCGACGAAACCGCCAAACACCGACACGATGGTAGTCAGGCCAATGGCCGCGCCCGCCTCGCCGCGCTTGGCCAGCGGATAGCCGTCCAGGCCGGTGGCAATGGCCGACGGCGCACCCGGGATATTCAGGAGAATCGCGCTGCGCGAGCCGCCGTAGACGCCGCCCAGGTAGATGCCCGAGATCATCGCCAGCGCATCGTTGACGTGCCACTTGAAGGTGAACGAGATCAGGATGGACACCGCCATCGTGACCGACAGGCCCGGGATGGCGCCGATGTAAATGCCTGCGAAGGTGCCGGCCGCCGTCAGAAACAGCAGGTTCGGATCGACCCAGGACATGAAAAAATAAGTCAGTGCTTCGGTCATTTGAGCCACCCTTGAATCCAGGTGCCGGAAGGCAGAACGACTGAGAAAGCCGTCTGGAAAATAACGTAGATGCAGGCCAGGCTGAGCGCGCTGACCCCCAGGTTGAGCACAAGCCGGCGGCTGCCGAGCAGCCCCATCGACAGCACCAGAAACAGGTAGGACGACACCACGAAGCCCAAACGTTCCAGCAGCCACATGTAGGCCGCAATCGCCACCACGAACAGCACCAGCACAACAGGCGTGATGCGGCGCACGAACTGCTGAAATAGTGATTCACCGGCGTCTCCAGGAAGCGGTCTGGCGCGCGCCGTCTGGCCCGCAATCATCAGGCCGGTCACGACCAGCACGAAGGTCGCAAACATCGGAAAAGCGCCAGCCGAGGTCAGCGACTCAAACTTGGAAATGGCATAGGCCTGCCAGAGCATGAAGACGCTGAAAACAACCAGCAGCAGCGAAAATGCCAGTTCGCCGGGCAGACGTGAACGGGGGAAACTCATGGGTATCTCCTGATGGGTGGATTGAACGCCATCGGGCCGGCGCCATGCCGGCCCGAGGGCAGCAAGCATCAGGGCTTGGCAATGCCCAGGTCAGCCGGCGACTTCTTGGCCACGCCGACTTCCTGATAGGTCCAGGATGTCACCGACTGCCATTTCTTCAGGAAGGTCTCGGCTTCGGCGCCAGAAATATTCATCATGACGTTGCCGCGGCTCTTCATCAGCTCCACAAACTTGGGGTTGTTGGCGGCGGTCTTGAAGGCAGCGACCAGCTTGGCCTTGGCGGCATCAGGCACATCGCGCTTGACAAAAACGCCGTAGAAAGGACCCCAGGGCAGGTACTTGCCCAAGGCTGGCAGGTCTGCCGTAATGGGCGGAATGCCCTCGTAGGCTTCGCTGCTGATGACGCCCAGCGCCTTGAGTCGACCGGCCTTGATGTGCTCGGCGGCAGCGCCTGCGCCGACAAACATGAAGTCCACGTGGCCCCCGAGCAAGGCGGTGACGCCAGGACCGTCGCCATCGAACGGCACGGCAGTGGCCGGGAACTTGGCCACCGTGGAAATCATGGAACTCACGGTAAAAGGCAGGCCGCCGGTGCCGGTGGAGCCCTGCTTGACCTTGCCCGGGTTGGCCTGCACTTCAGCCAGCAAGTCCTTGAAGGTCTTCCACGGCTTGTTCGGGGTGGTCACCACCAGCACATTGCCACGGCCAATGATGTTGACGGGATAAAACTTCGAGTAGTCCAGCTCGCTAATGCCCAGCACCGGGTGCAACTGCGGGTTCTCGGCGCCGATCAGCAGCGTGTAGCCGTCGGCGGCCTGTTGATAGACAAAATTGGTGGCAATGGCGCCCACGCCACCGGCCTTGTTTTGCAGCACGATTTTTTTGCCCAGCGCTTCTTCGGCGTAAGGCACCAGGGAGCGGGCGACCACGTCGGTCGCGCCGCCGGCGCCCCACTGGATCACGCCTGACAACTCACGGTCGGGGTAGGTCTGGGCCGCGCCCACGGATGCAAAAAGGGCCAGCGCGGCAGCGCCCAGCAGTTGACGACGATAGTTCATGGGATTGTCTCCTCAGGTGGAAAAAATGTGGGCGAATGCCTCACGGGGTTGGAAAAAAGGTGGACGGCGGAGGACGGATTTCGCCCTGCAACGCCGTTGGATAAATGACTTTTCGAATGCCATCGGCATCGTGGCGCAGCGCTGCGGCGGCCTCGGAAAACCCGAAAAAATCGAGGTACAAGTGGGCCTGCTGGATCAGCATCTCAAAGCCGGGCTGGGCGTTCAACCCGCGTTCCCGTGCGGCGCGCACCACGGGCGTGGGCTGGTTTTTCATCACAATGTCGACCAGTGCCGCCGAGGGCTCCAGCCGCGCCACATCGCACGGCAAGGCATCCGACAGACGCAAGCCCAAGGGCGAGGCGTTGACCACCAGGTCAAAGCCGGCTGGATCGCTGCTGGCGACGGACTGCACACGCGTGCCGGTGGCTGCCGCAATGCGCCCGGCGACTTCAGCCGCCTTGCCAGGGGTCGGGTCAAAAAATGCCACCTCTGCGGCCACCACGCCGTTGCGGGCCAGCGCCAGTGACGCGCCAATGGCGGCAGCCGCGCCGCCAGCGCCCAGAATCAGCACCCGCTGGCCTGCGTAGGAGATATTGAAGTAGCCCAGCGACGCCACGAAACCTTCGCCGTCAAACAGACCGCCCTCCAGGGAGCCGTCGACGTTGCGCCTGATGGCATTGACAGCGCCCGCCATGCGGGCCAGCGCGCTGCAGTGGTCCAGCACCTGCATGACCGACGTTTTATGCGGAATGGTGACCCACATGCCCTTGATGTTTTTTCCGAGGAAAGCGGTTTTGACAAATGCGGCCAGGTCGGCAGGAGCCACCTGAACCGGCACGATGGCCGCGTCAATTCCAAAGCGGGCGAACAGGGGATTGAACACCTCGGGCGCCAGCACTTGCGCCACCGGATCGCCCACGATGAAGTAGACATCGGTGCAGCCATGGATGCGGGTGCCAAGTGTTGGACTGGCTGGCAGATTTGTTCGGTGATCGTTCATAATTAGCATTTCGATGCGAACTTTAGCCAATAGGCGCCCGAATCAAAACAAGAATCATCGTCACAAGATCGATGATCGAACAAATATGATCGATCATCGATCTTATTAAGGGTTATCACTAAGGTGAAGCGCCCGTTGCCCGAACCAGAATTGCCCGCCATGCCGCCATCTTCATCAGAAACGTTCACGCCAGCCAGCCCCGTGCTGGACAAGCGCGACTGGATTGCCGGCCTCGAAAGAGGCCTGTCCATCATTGAGGCGTTTGACGACGCCCACCCGCGCATGACCGCCAGCCAGGCCGGCGAGCGCTGCGGCATGACGCGCACCGCCGCGCGCCGCTACCTGCTCACGCTGCGGCACATCGGCTACGTGGCGACCGATGGAAAGCTGTTCTGGCTCACGCCGCGCGTGCTGCGCCTGGGGCAGTCCTACCTGGAATCGGCCCGGTTGCCGCGCATCGTTCAGCCGTTTTTGCAGCGCGTCACGGCGGGCACCTCAGAAACAGCCTATGTCAGCGTGCTCGATGGCGACGACATCGTGTACATCGCCCGCAACGGCTCCAGCCGCATCATGAACACCGGCTATGTGCTGGGCGCGCGGGTGCAGGCGCAGGTCACGGCCGCCGGCATGCTGCTGCTGGCGCTTGGCGATCCGGCTTGGGTGGAGCACTGGCTGGCCACGCAAACGCTCAAGGCCTATACCTCGCACACCATCGCCAGCAAGGACCGCCTGCGCCTGGAACTGGCGCGCATTCGGGCGCAGGGCTGGTCGCTGTCAGAGCAGCAACTCGAACTCGGCGCCCGCGGCATCGCCGTTCCGCTGCTGGACCACCGGGGCGACCTGGTGGGCGCGCTCAATGTGACCACGCCGATGGGCCAGGAAAGTTCTGAGGAGGTGGTGGCGCGGGTGCTGCCAGTGCTGCAGGAAACCGCGCGCGCCATGCGCAATCTGATTTGAGCGCCACAGGCAAGGCCCTGCAGCCTGACCAAAAACACTTAAAATGCTACTTTTTTAGTAGCTATTAGCGACCGTTCATTGTGGGCTAGAGGCCTATTTCATCAATAAATACACCCACCAGGGCCGCTGACCGCGCACGACATGCACACCAGACATTTCCTCCAGCTGATCGGCATGTCCGCCCTCTGGGGCGCCTCATTCCCCCTGCTTCGCATTGCCAGCCCCGCGCTCGGACCCTGGCTTCTGGCCGGCCTGCGCTGCACCCTGGCCGCCGTGGTGCTGGCCGTGCTGATGCGCGCGCTGCGGGAGCGCTGGCCGCCGCGCGCCGCCTGGCCAAGGCTGGCGCTGCTGAGCCTGCTCACCGTGGTCACGCCGTTCGTGCTGTTCAGCTGGGCGGCGCTGGTGATTCCTGCTGGCTACTCGGCCGTGCTGAACGCCACCGCACCCTTGTTTGGCGTGCTGGGTGCAGCCGTGGCCGGTGAAGAAAAACTGACGACACGCCGCCTGCTGGGCTGCGCCGTGGGCTTTGCCGGCGTTGCGCTGCTGGTGCAGCTGGGGCCGGTCGCCGTGACGCCGCAGGTGGTGCTGGCCGCGCTGGCCTGCACGGCCGCAGCGGCCGCCTATGGCTTTGGCACCATCCTGATGAAGCGCGCCACCATGGCCTACGCGCCGCTGCCAGCTTCGGCCGCCGTGCATGTGGCGGCCGCGCTGATTTTGCTGGCTCCGGCAGGCGCCGCCGCCCCCTCGGCCCATTACACGCCGGCGGCGCTGATCGCGGTGACGGTGCTGGGCACCATCACCTCGGGCTTCATGTACTGGATCAGCATGCGGCTGATGCGCGAGATCCCGGCCAGCGCGGCTACCTCGGCGGCCTTCATGATTCCCTTGTTCGGCGTCAGCTGGGGCGGGCTGTTTCTGGGTGAACCCGTCACCGCCAGCATGCTGCCCGGCTGTTTGCTGGTGCTGGCGGCCACCGCGCTGATCACGGGCTTCAACCCGTTCAGGGGCGCGCCGCCCGAGCCCTGATGCGCAATGGGGGTCGCCAATCAGTCGCGCTGGCGCATGATGTCCGGCGTGCTGACCACGACGTCTGCATTCTGGGCACGCTGGCGCAGCGCATGCTCCATCACCACCAGCGCCAGCATGGCCTCGGCAATCGGCGTGGCCCGAATGCCGACGCACGGGTCGTGCCGCCCTTTGGTGCTGACCTGGGTCGGCTGGCCGGCCAGGTCAATCGACTCGCGCGGCGTGAGGATGGAACTGGTGGGCTTGATGGCGATCGACACTTCCAGGTCTTGCCCGGTGCTGATGCCGCCCAGCACGCCGCCCGCGTTGTTGGATTTGAAACCTTCGGGCGAGAGCGAGTCGCCGTGCGTGCTGCCGCGCTGCGCGACGCTGGCAAAACCGGCGCCAATTTCCACCCCTTTGACGGCGTTGATGCCCATCATGGCGTACGCAATGTCGGCGTCCATCTTGTCAAACAGCGGCTCACCCAGGCCAACCGGCACGCGGGAGGCCGACACGCGGATGCGCGCCCCGCAGGAGTCGCCGCCCTTGCGCAACTCGTTCATATAGGTTTCCAGTTCCGACACGTCGGCCACGGGGGCAAAGAAAGGGTTGTGCGGCACAAAGTCCCAGGACTCAAAGCCAATCGGCAACTCGCCAATTTGCGTCATGCAGCCCCGAAACTCGGTGCCGTAGCGCTCAAACAGCCATTTCTTGGCCACCGCGCCGGCCGCCACCATGGGCGCGGTCAGGCGGGCCGACGAGCGCCCGCCGCCGCGCGGGTCGCGAATGCCGTATTTCTGGAAATAGGTGTAGTCAGCGTGGCCTGGCCGGAAGGATTCCAGGATGTTGCCGTAGTCCTTGCTGCGCTGGTCGGTGTTTTTGATCAGCAGGCAAATCGGCGTGCCGGTGGTCTTGCCCTGGTACACGCCCGACAAGATCTCGACCGCATCCGGCTCGTTGCGCTGGGTCACGAACTTGGAGGTGCCGGGGCGGCGCCGGTCCAGGTCGGGCTGAATGTCTGCCTCGCTGAGCGCCATGCCCGGCGGACAGCCGTCAATCACGCAGCCAATGGCCGGGCCGTGGGATTCACCAAAGTTGGTGACTGCGAAAAGATTTCCAAAAGTATTGCCGCTCATGGACTGGATTATCCCTGAGCGCGCGGCTGATCAGACTTCCTTGGCGTCGTCTTCGGCCGGCCAGTCGCGGATATAGGCCTTGAGCATTTTGTTCTCGAAGTTCTGGCTGTCCACCACGGCCTTGGCCACGTCGTAAAAGCTGATCACGCCCATCAGCATTTTCTGGTTCATCACGGGCATGTAGCGTGCATGGCGGTCCAGCATCATGCGGCGCACCTCGTCCATGTCGGTCTCGGTGGTGCAGGTCAGCGGATGGTCGTCCATGGCTTTGCGCACCAGCGTGCGTCCCATCTCGCCGCCGTTGCTGACGATGCACAGCAGCACCTCGCGAAAGGTCAGCATGCCGACCAGGTCGCCATGCTCCATGACGACCAGCGACCCGATGTCCTTTTCGGCCATGATTTGGGCCGCTTTGGACAGAGGCTCGTCGGGTTGCACCGTGTAGAGCGTGTTGCCCTTCACGCGCAGGATGTCAATAACCTTCATCGCCTTCTCCTGGGTTGTTTTGCGATTGTTTCCCTGCTAAGCAGCGCCGGGAAATTCACTTTTAATATAGCCCACAATCCGGGGGCAGGCTGTAATGATTTCCCGGATCGCCTGCGTCACCCGGCCCGGGCCAGGCGCCGAAAAAACCCTGGCCCTCTGCTTTCGCTTTTTTATTCTGGAGACACACGCATGCCCGGTTATTCCGACCCCGGTTTTGACACCCTGGCGCTGCACGCCGGTGCCGCCCCCGACCCGGCCACAGGCGCACGCGCCGTGCCGATTCACCTCACGACCTCCTTTGTCTTCGAGTCCAGCGACCACGCCGCGAGCCTGTTCAACCTGGAGCGCGCCGGCCATGTGTATTCGCGCATCAGCAACCCGACCAATGCGGTGCTGGAGCAGCGCATTTCGGCCCTCGAAGGCGGCATAGGCGCGATTGCCACGGCCAGCGGCCAGGCCGCGCTGCACCTGAGCGTTGCCACCTTGATGGGCGCCGGCTCCCACATTGTGGCCAGCACCGCCCTGTATGGCGGTAGCCAGAACCTGCTGCACTACACCCTGCGCCGCTTTGGCATTGACACCACCTTTGTCCAGCCCGGCGACCTGGACGGCTGGCGCGCCGCCGTGCGGCCCAACACCAAATTATTCTTTGGCGAAACCGTCGGCAACCCGGGGCTCGACGTGCTGGACATGGAGGCCGTGAGCGCCATTGCCCATGATGCTGGCGTGCCGCTGCTGGTCGACTCCACGCTGACCTCGCCCTGGCTGATCAAGCCGTTTGACCACGGCGCGGACCTCGTCTACCACTCGGCCACCAAGTTTTTGAGCGGCCACGGCACGGTCATTGGCGGCCTGGTCGTCGATGGCGGCAGTTTTGACTGGGACTCTTCCAGGGCCGCAGGCAAGTTTGCCGAACTGACCGAGGCCTACGACGGCTTTCACAACATGGTGTTCAGCGAGGAAAGCACGGTCGGCGCGTTCTTGCTGCGTGCGCGCCGCGAGGGCCTGCGCGACTTTGGCGCCTGCATGAGCCCGCACACGGCCTGGCTGATCTTGCAGGGCATCGAAACGCTGCCGCTGCGCATGGCGCGCCACATGAGCAACACCGAAAAAGTCGTGGCGTTTCTGGCCAGCCACCCGCTGGTGGCGCGCGTCGGCCACCCGATGCTGCAATCGCACCCCAGCCACGCGCTGGCCAAAAAGCTGCTGCCGCGCGGCGCCGGTTCGGTGTTCAGCTTTGACATTCGTGGCAGCCGTGCGCAAGGCAAGGCGTTTGTGGAAGCGCTCAAGGTGTTCAGCCACCTGGCCAACGTCGGCGACTGCCGCAGCCTGGTGATTCACCCGGCCAGCACCACGCATTTCCGCATGAGCGACGACGCGCTGGCAGGCGCGGGCATCACCCAGGGCACGATACGCCTGAGCATCGGACTGGAAGACCCAGACGACCTGATCGACGACCTGAAGCGCGCGCTAAAAACAGCAGAAAAGGCAGGTGCGTGATGGAACTCCACGTCAACGGCGCCAAAACCTACTGCTACACCGGCGGCAAAGCGTTCGATGCGGCGCAGCCGACCGTGGTCTTCATCCACGGTGTGCTGAACGACCACAGCGTCTGGATTTTGCAAAGCCGCTACCTCGCCCATCATGGCTGGAACGTGCTGGCCATCGACCTGCCCGGCCACTGCCGCAGCGGCGGTGAAGCGCCTTCCAGCGTTGAAGAAGCGGCGGACTTCATCGCCGCACTGCTCGACGCGGCTGGGGTGCAGCGCGCGGCGCTGGTCGGCCACAGCTGGGGCTCGCTGATTGCGCTGGAGGCCGCCGCCCGGCTGCAAGCGCGCGTCAGCCACCTGGTGCTGGTCGGCACGGCGTTCCCGATGAAGGTGTCGCCGGCGCTGCTGGACAGCGCGCTGAACGAGCCGATGAAGGCGCTGGCCATGGTGAACGTGTTTTCGCGCAGCACGCTGGCCCCGCCGCCCTCGGCCCTCGGCCCCGGGACCTGGGTCTATGGCGCCAGCATGGCGCTGGGCCGACGCGTGCTGGCCAGCAACCCCAAGGTGAACGTGTTCCACCGCGGTTTCAAGGCCTGCGACAGCTACGCCAACGGCGAAGCGGCGATTCAAGCCATTACCTGCCCGGTGCTGTTTGTGCTGGGTGCCCAGGACCAGATGACGCAGCCCAGAGCCGCGCAGGGGCTGATCAACGCGGCCCGCGACTCGGGCAAGACGGTGCAGCGGGTCAGTCTGCCGGTCGGCCACCACCAGATGACCGAGGCGCCTGATGCCACGCTGTTTGCCATTCGGGATTTCCTGAAATCATGAGCCGGCCCGCATTGCCCGCCCCAAGCGTGGTGTTCCATCGTCCCTTCAGCCATTGAGGAAATAGATGTCGGGTTTGTCTACGACGCCCAGTTGTTGCATCCTTTCCCTGAGGTCTGCAGACTCGGAAAATTCCTTGGCACGGCTGAGGTCCTGCACTTCAAACATGAGGATGACCTCATTTGGATCGGGGTCTGCGCGAAGAAGGTATTTCTCCGTGAGCCCGGCCTCCGTGCGCTTGGGAAGGTGGGCATCGTAACCCTGCTTCCACGCCGCGAAGTCCTTCACCTTGTGCCTGATCAGAAGGTAGCGGGTCATTGAAGTTCTCCTTTGGATGAGGTGCCGGTTCAGGGCCTTTGCGGCGCTACCGGCATGTGTCAATGGAAATGGAAATGGTCCAGGCCCCTAAACCATCTTGCCGAGAATTCCGTTCATCTCGTCTTTGGAAAAGGCGCGCAGCGTCTGCGTGCGGACGTTGCCCGCAGCCCCTATGGCCAATGCGAACGCGGTCGCCGACTCGTCATCCGGCGCCTCAATGATGGCCACCAAATCGTAGTGCCCCAGCGTCCAGTAAATCTGGGTCATGTTGGCGCCGAACTTCTTTGCGGCATCTTGCACAGCCTCGGCGCGTTTGGTGCTGTCCTTGACGTTGCGGATTCCCTGGTCGGTAAAGCTGGAAAGTGCGATGTAGGTTCTCATGATTTTTATCCTTTTGGCGACTGGAACCTCAGACACTGAATCGACCGACGGCGGTTCCGAAACGCCGACCTAAGCCACCGAGATCCTGAATCAGGCTGGCGGGATGTTCTGATTCGTGCTGAAAAGGTTTTGGGGGTCGTACTGGCGCTTGATCCGGGCGAGGCGTTCGTAGTTCTGGCCGTAGGCTGCTCGCACGCGATCGCCCTCGTCGGCAGTCAGGAAGTTGACATAAACGCCGCCGCTGGCAAAGGGTGCAGAAGCCTTGAAGAAGTCGCGGGCCCAGCGTATGCAGCGCTCGTCGTCCGCCGAGTCGTCCCAGCGGCCGTGGACGTTCATCACGAACTGGGCATCGCGGTGCGCATACGCAGCAGAGTCAGGCGCGGGCCGCGAGGTTGCGCCGCCAATAGCGCCAAAAAATATCTCGCACTGGGGCGATGGCGGCGTCTGGATGGCCGTGATCACGGCGTCGAACAGACCATCATCGAGCACCGAGAAATTATGCGACTTCCAGTAGTTGCGCGCGCCCGGGGTAAGCAACGGGTCAAAGGCCTTTTGCCAATCGGTATAGGGTTGCACGCCGACATGCTCGCCCAGGGGTACGCCAAACGAGCGCAGCGGCGCGATGAGCGGCATGCCTTGCGCCGGGTCACCCGCGTAAAACAGCGCGAGCGCAATGATTCCCTGGCCATGGACCGCCTCTGGAAGGAAGGGCAGAGGCGGCGCCTGGCGCAAAACGGCCCATACCGAGAGTTCGTCCGGTGCCTTCGCCATGAATTCGCGGTACTGCCGCAGCACGGCCTTCGCCTCTGAGAGCGGGTAGACGATCAGGCCGCTGAGGACGCCGGGCCCGACCGGGTGGAGCCGGAACTCAAAGCTTGTGACAACACCAAAGTTGCCGCTGCCGCCCCGCAGCGCCCAAAAAAGATCAGGGTTGTCGGTGGCGCTGGCGCGCACCACCTCGCCAGCGGCCGTCACCACCTCGGCGGACTCCAGGTTGTCAATGGTCATGCCGTACTTGCGGCTGAGCCAGCCGAAGCCGCCGCCCAGCGTCAGCCCGGCAACACCAGTGGTGGAGTTGATGCCTACTGGCGTGGCAAGGCCGTGGGCTTGGGTCGCGGCGTCGAGATCGGCCAGCGTGGCGCCGCCCTCGATGGTGGCGCGGCGGGCGCCAGCGTCGATGCGCGCGGCCTTCATCGGCGAGAGATCGACGACCAAACCGTCGTCGCACATCGCACTGCCCGCGATGTTGTGCCCGCCGCCCCGAACGGCGAGCACAAGGCCGTTCTCCTTCGCGAAGTTCACCGCGCAAACCACGTCCGATGTGGTGGCGCAGCGCACAATCAGTGCAGGGTGCTTGTCGATCGTCGCGTTCCAGACCTTGCGGGCGCTTTCGTAAAGATCGTCCTCCGGAAGGATCACGGCCCCCGTCACCTTGCCTTTGAGCGCCTCAATCCGTGGGGCCTGTAATTTGGTCATGGCGTACTCCTTGATGGTGCCAGGGCGGGCTGCGTTCGACGCAACTACCCAAGTCGTTCATTTTTAGCACCGACACCCGCGCCGTACAAGTCCCGCAGGGGCTCCCATTTCCATGACTTACACGACTTACCCAAGGTGACGCCATCGGCGACGCATGGGCGGCGCGCAAGCAGCGGACTGTCTGCTCAGCGCCCGGCCCTGACCCAGTGCTCGGGCGCCGCCTGCAAGGCCTGCAGCAGTTGCTGCGTGGCAGGCCCATGCGCCGTGGCCTGCAGGCTGCCCCGCTCCAGCGAATCGAGCAGGCGCGACAGCGTTTGGGCTTGCGGCGTCAGCGGGCCCAAAAACCGGAGGCCTTCGGCGTCGGCCGCCAGCAGCGTCGGAAAGGTTTCCACCTCCACATCGCCCAGCAGGTCGGCCTGGTCTTCGATGTCGAGCCAGGCAAAACGCGCGCGCGGATAGCGCGCCGCCATGGAGGCGAAAACATCCCGGTAGTCGCGGCACAGGCCGCACCAGTCGGCGCACAAGCAGACCACCCAGTAGTCGGGCAAATAAGGGTCAGATGCGGATGTACGTGCCATGCAAGAGGTGTCCAGAGTTGTTAAGCCGGGGTATGGGCAGGCGCGGGCCCGCCACAGCGCCCTAATTATGAATTCGCCAGAGCGATCACTATTTCATAGCGCGTCGCGCAATTTCAGAGCGGGCAAGCAGGTTTTTTTCCATAAATTATCGAGCGATGGCGCCTGGTCGAGCAGCAACTGCTGCATCAGCGGCGCCAGCAAGGTGGCGTCCGGGTCCACCAGCAGCAGGTAGCGGGACTCCGCGTCGACTTCCTCATCATTGAGCTGCCCGACCCAATCGAGCGCTACCAGCGTTTCCAGCACCGGCTCTAACTGCAGCACGTCCACCTGGAGCCGTTCAGCCAGCTGCGAGGCGCTCACGCCTTTGCGCATGGTGGTGCGGGCCTCATGCAGCTGCTGCAGCACTTCAATGGCCAGCTGAAAAAGCCAGCCATGGGCGCTGCCGCGGCGCGCCACGCCGGCCAGCAAACTGGGCAGGTAGGCGGCAATCACCGCCCCCATCAGCACCACCACCCACGACACGTAGATCCACACCAGCAAAATAGGCAGGGTGGCAAATGCGCCATACACCAGAGAATAAGTCGGTACCGCATCCAGGTACAAGGCCAGCACTTTCTTGGACAGCTCAATGCCGGCGGCGACGAACAGTCCGCCGGCCCAGGCATGCGACCACTTGACGTAGGTGTTGGGCACATAGCGGTACAGCGCCGCCATGCCGCCCGCCACCAGCAAAAACTGAACGACATCCAGCAAAAAACGCAGGCTGATCGGCAAGGCGCCCACCAGGCCCCTGGAAGCCGACAGCACATACGATGTCAGCGCCAGGCTGGCCGCCAGTATCAGCGGCCCCAGGGTGATGGCGGCCCAGTAGATCAGCACGCGCTGCGCCAGCGGGCGCGGTTTCTTGACGCGCCAGATGCCGTTGAGCGTGCGGTCTATCGTCAAAATAAGCGTAATCGCCGTGCCCAGCAGCACCGCCAGGCCGGCCACACCCAGCTTGTTGGCCTGCTGGGTGAACTGCGTCAGGTAACCCAGCACCTGACGCGCAATGTTGTCAGGGATCAGGCTTTGGATCAGCCAGCTTTGCAGCGCGCCCTGCAGCTTGGAGAACATCGGAAAGGCCGTAAATACCGCCAGCGCCACGGTAAAAAAAGGCACCAGCGCAATCGAGGTGGTGAAGGTAAGGCTGCTGGCGGTCAGCCCCATGTGGTCTTCACGGAAACGATTGCGCAGGGTGGTCGCGGTGTGCTGCCACGGGAAATGGGCCAGCTCGTTCAACAAGGCTTTCAGGAACTGCGGAATTTTCATCCCCGGTATCATGCCATTTGAAAAAACGATGACCATGAACAAAGCAAACCAAATTGAAATGACCCGCTGGATGGCCCTGGGCAGCCTGGGCGGACTGATTGTGCTGGGCCTGGCATGGGAAATGTGGCTGGCGCCGATTCGGCCGGGCGGCTCGTTGCTGGCCCTGAAAGTCTTGCCGCTGTGCATTCCGCTGGCCGGTTTCCTGAAAAACCGCATGTACACCTACCGCTGGGTCAGCCTGATGGTCTGGGTGTATTTCACCGAAGGCGCCACGCGCGCCTGGAGCGACCCGGTCCCCGGCAACTACCTGGCGATGATCGAAGTCGCGCTGTGCCTGGTGCTGTTTGCGGCTTGCGCGCTGCACGTGCGAATCCGACTTAAAACGGCAGCTGCCCCTGTGCCGGCTGCACCCATGGAAACCCCTTTATGAGCCAGCATTCACAACTTATTCAAGCCCTGCGGGCGATCACGGGTGCGTCCCAGGTCTTGACCGACGGCGACCTGTCAGCCTGGGAACAAGACTGGCGCAAGCGCAGCCGCGGCAAGGCGCTGGCGGTCGTCAGGCCGGGCAGCACCGCCGAGGTCGCCGCCGTCGTCAAGGCCTGCGCGGCGGCCGGTGTCAGCATCGTCACCCAGGGCGGCAACACCGGGCTGGTGGTCGGTTCAACGCCGGACGACTCGGGCCAGCAGGTGGTGCTGAGCCTGCAGCGCATGAATGCGGTGCGCGCGCTCGATGGCGCCAACCTGACCCTCACGGTGGAAGCTGGCTGCATCCTGCAGACCCTGCAGGAAACGGCTGAAAAAGCCGGCTTTCTGTTTCCGCTGAGCCTGGCCGCCGAAGGCAGCTGCACCATTGGCGGCAACCTGGCCACCAACGCCGGCGGCACGCAGGTGGTGCGCTACGGCAATGCGCGCGACCTGTGCCTGGGGCTGGAAGTGGTCACCGCGCAGGGCGAGGTGTGGCACGGGCTGTCGGGACTGCGCAAGGACAACACCGGCTACGACCTGCGCGACCTGTTCGTCGGCAGCGAAGGCACGCTGGGCGTCATCACGGCCGCCACGCTCAAGCTCTACCCCCAGCCCGCCGCGCGCCTCACGGCCTGGGCGGCAGTGCCATCCATGCAGGACGCCGTCACCCTGCTTGGCCTGGCGCACCAGCACCTGGGCGCGGGCCTGACCGGCTTTGAAGTGATGGGCCAGTTTGCCCTGAGCCTGGTGGCCAGTCATTTCCCGCAGCAGCGCGTGCCGCTCTACCAGGAAACGCCGTTTTGCGTGCTGCTGGAAAACTCCGACACCGAATCCGAAGCCCATGCGCGCACGCAATTCGAGCGGCTGCTGGAAACCGCGCTCGAGCAGGGCTGCGTGAGCGACGCCGTAGTGGCTGAAAACCTGGCCCAGGCGCACCAGCTCTGGCACATTCGCGAAAGCATTCCGCTGGCGCAGGCCGAAGAAGGCCTGAACATCAAGCACGACATCTCGATTGCGGTGTCGCGCATTCCCGAGTTTGTCGAGGCGACCGATGCGCTGCTCCAGCAAGCCCTGCCGGGCGTGCGGCTGGTGAATTTTGGCCATCTGGGCGACGGCAACCTGCACTACAACGTGCAAGCGCCCGCCGACGGCGACGCCAGGGCGTTTCTGCGCGACCATGAAGAACACGTCAATTCGCTGGTCTACGATTCGGTGGCAGGCTTTGGCGGCTCGATTTCGGCCGAACACGGCGTGGGCAGCCTGAAGCTGGACCACCTGGAGCAGCACAAATCGCCGGTGGCCCTGGGCATGATGCGGGCCATCAAGCAGGCGCTGGACCCGCAGAACACCATGAACCCGGGGCGGGTCGTGCGCATATAATATGCGCATAGTCAATGGAGATGTTTCATGCTCAGATTCGACAACTCGCCCAAAAAATCGACCAATCTGTCGCTCAATTCCAAGGTACTGGAGATGGCCCGCGAGATGGGCATGAACGTCTCGCAAACCGTTGACACCTTGCTGGCGGCTGAAGTTCGGCGCCGCTACTGGGAACAGTGGAACGCTGAAAACAAGGATGCCGTTGCCGAATACAACGCACGCATGGCCCTTGACGGCCTTCCCCTGGCCAAGTACCGGACCTTTTGACCGTGGCTCGTTTTGACGTCCACGCGCACCCCGATGCCTCGCTGCGCAGTAGCACGCCCTTTCTGCTGGATATCCAGAACGACTACATCGACAGCCTGGATTCCCGCATCGTCATTCCGTTGCGACCAGCAGCCCTGTATCGACATCGCTTGCGGGATTTGAACCCCGTGTTTGAGATCCAGGGCCAGCAAGTGGTGCTGGACACCGCAGCACTGGCGTCCTTCCCGGCACGGGAACTGGGCCAAAGCGTCGCCAGCCTGCAAGGCCATCAAGAAGAAATCGTGGCGGCGCTGGACTGTATTTTTGGATCTTACTGACATGCACACAAAACCCATCCGCCACCAATACGAAGATCTCATGCGCCTTGTGGACACGCAAGGCGTGTTCAAGGCCGACCGCACCGGCACCGGCACAAAAAGCGTGTTTGGCCACCAGATGCGCTTTGACCTCAACGAAGGCTTTCCGCTGGTCACGACCAAGAAGGTGCACGTTAAATCCATCATCCAGGAACTGCTGTGGTTCCTGACCGGCTCCAGCAGCAATAACTGGCTGACCGAGCGCGGCGTGACGATCTGGAATGAGTGGGCACGGGAAGACGGTGACCTGGGTCCGGTCTATGGCGTGCAGTGGCGCAGCTGGCCCACGCCCGATGGCGGCCACATTGACCAGATTGCAGAGGTCATCAAGACCCTCAAGACCAACCCAGATTCGCGCCGCATCATCGTGAGCGCCTGGAACGTGGCCGACCTGGACAAGATGGCGCTGATGCCCTGCCACGCCTTTTTCCAGTTTTACGTGGCGCCGGCCACCGAGCCCGGCGGCAAAGGCAAGCTCAGCTGCCAGCTTTACCAGCGCAGCGCCGACATTTTCCTGGGCGTGCCTTTCAACATCGCCAGCTACGCCCTGCTCACGCACATGGTGGCGCAGCAGTGCGACCTGGACGTGGGCGACTTCATCTGGACCGGCGGCGACTGCCACATCTACAGCAACCACCAGGAACAGGTCGAACTGCAACTGAGCCGCGCGCCCCTGCCCTACCCCACGCTGCACATCAAGCGCAAACCCGCATCAATCTTTGACTACCAGTTCGAGGACTTCGAGTTCCTGGACTACCAGCACCATCCGGCCATCAAGGCGCCGGTAGCCGTCTGATGCCCCGCATCAACCTGATTTACGCGCGCGCCGCCAACGGCGTGATCGGCAAGGACAACGCCATGCCCTGGCACCTGCCCGAAGACCTCGCGCACTTCAAGCGCCTGACGCAGGGCTGGCCCGTCATCATGGGCCGCAAGACCTGGGATTCGCTCCCAGCCCGCTTTCGCCCCCTGCCCGGCCGCACCAACGTGGTCATCACCCGGCAGCCGGACTGGCATGACGCTGGCGCACTACCGGCCAGCAGCCTGGAGGCCGCGCTTGGGCTGTGTGATCAGTCTGACGAGGTCTGGATCATCGGTGGCGCGCAAATCTATGCGCAAGCCGAGCCGCTGGCTGAGCGCATCGAGGTCACTGAAATTGACCAGGACTTTGAAGGTGATGCCTTCGCGCCCGCACTGGGGCCGCAATGGACAGCGACTGCGCGCGAAGACCATGTGGCGGCTGGCGGGCTGACGTTCAGCTTCGTCACCTACCGCAAAGCCGAAGCGGCCTGAGGCGGGGCAGTCGGCCCGAACGCCGCAAACCCGCGCCTTGTTTAATCGCTACTGACGCCCGAATTCATTGGGCTGGAACCATCAAATCATGAAAATTTCCACCTGGAACGTAAATTCGCTGACGGTGCGGCTGCCGCAGGTACTCGACTGGCTGGCAGCCAATCCGGTCGATGTGCTGTGCCTGCAGGAGCTCAAGCTCAGCGACGACAAGTTCCCGTTGAAAGAGTTGCAAGCGGCGGGTTACCACAGCGCGGTGTTTGGCCAGAAAACCTACAACGGCGTCGCCATTTTGAGCCGCACGCCGGCGCGCGACATTGTGAAAAACATCACAGGCTTCGCGGACGAGCAATCGCGCGTGATTGCCGCCACGCTGGACACGCCTGATGGCGAGGTGCGCGTGGTCAACGGCTACTTCGTCAACGGCCAGTCGCCGGGCAGCGAAAAGTTCGACTACAAGATGAAATGGCTGGAAGGCCTGCGCGACTGGCTGCGGGAAGAACTGCTGGCCCACCCCAGGCTGGTGCTGGTGGGCGACTTCAACATCACCGCAGATGACCGCGACAGCTACGACCCGGAAAGCCTGCGCGAAACCATTCACCACACCAGCGAAGAGCGGCTGCACTTTCAGGCGCTCACCCAACTCGGCCTGACGGACGCCTTCCGGATGTTTGACCAGCCCGAGAAAAGCTACTCGTGGTGGGACTACCGGGAAATGGCGTTCCGGCGCAACCGCGGGCTGCGCATTGACCACATTCTGGTCAGCGAAGCGCTCAAGCCGCTGGTTCGCAGTTGCGTGATCGACAAACTGCCACGCAAGAACGAACGGCCCAGCGACCATGTGCCGGTCGTGGTGGAACTCGAAAAACTATAAAAAATAGCACCGAATGCCGGTGCTACTTGGGAAAAGTCCAGCAAAGGCCTGGCGGCTTGGCGGTCAGGCCGCAAGCCCCTTGCTCGCCATGTAGGCCGCCAGCAAGAACAACAGGCAGGCAAACACCCGCTTGAGTTGCTTGACGTCGAGCTTGTGGGCCGCCTTGGCACCGAACGGTGCAAAGATCACGCTGGTCACGGCGATCAGCACCAGCGCTGGCAGGTAAAGGTAGCCAAAACTGCCAACTGGCACGCCCTGCAGGTTCCAGCCCGCATAGATATAGCCGATGGTGCCGGCCAGCGCAATCGGGAATCCCAATGCGGCCGAGGTTGCCACGGCCGTGTGGATGGCGACGTTGCACCAGGCCATGAAGGGCACTGAAATAAACCCGCCACCGGCGCCCACCAGCGCCGACAGCGTGCCAATCACCGTGCCCGCGCCAATCATGCCACCGCCCTGCGGCAATTGCCGGGAGGGCTTGGGCTTCTTGTCGATGAACATCTGCAGCGCCGAATAGCTGACAAAAACGGCGAAGACGAGCGCGAGCGACTTGGTCGACAGCAGCTTGGCGATCTGGGCGCCGAGCAGCGAACCCACTACGATGCCCGGCGCCAGCAGCTTGACGACGTCCCAGCGCACCGCGCCGCGCTTGTGGTGCGCGCGCACCGACGACAGCGACGTGAACAAAATGGTGGCCAGCGAGGTGGCGACCGCCATCTTGACGACATAGTCGGCCGGAAAGCCTTTTGCAGTCCCGATAAAGGTCAGCGCTGGCACCAGCACCATGCCGCCGCCTATGCCCAGCAAGCCGGCAAGAAAACCGCTGATGCAGCCCATGACGAGCAACTCAACGATCAGGACAGGGTCAATGTTCATGATCAAAATGCCACCGCCTGGCCATCCTTGCGCGGGTCGGAGCCTGCGATGTAGGCATCGCCGCGCTTGAGCACCAGCTGCGCGCCGCCAAAGGCGAACACGCCATTGCCGCGCTCGACGGTGACGTCATGCCCGCGCGCAACGAGTTCACTGACCACGCCGGCATCAAAGCCCGGCTCGACCGCCACCTTCAGGCCGCCGGTCACGCGCCAGCGCGGTGCATCGGCCGCCGCCTGCGGATTCTGTCCGTAGTGCAGCACCCGCAAGGCCATTTGCAGATGGCCTTGTGACTGCATCGGCCCGCCCATGACGCCAAAAGCCATTTGCGGCGTGCCATCGGCATGCATGGCAAACGCCGGAATGATGGTGTGTGAAGGACGCTTGGAGGGCCCAACCTGGTTGGCATGCCCCTGCTCCAGCGAAAAGCCAAAGCCCCGGTTCTGCATGCTGATGCCGGTGCCGGGCACCACGATGCCCGAGCCAAAGCCCATGTAGTTGGACTGGATGAAGGAGACCATCATCCCGGAGGCATCGGCCGCCGCAATGTAGACCGTGCCGCCCTGCTTGGGCGCGCCGTGGCCGGGGTCGCCGGCCCGGTTGCGGTCAATCAGTTGGGCGCGCTCGGCCAGGTAGGCCGGGTCCAGCAGTGCGGCGGGCGTGACCTGCATCGCATCGATGTCGGCGTTGTACCTGTGCAGGTCGGCCAGCGCGAACTTCATCGCCTCGATCTGCAGGTGCACGGTGTCGACGTGGTCGAGCGGCTGGTTGCCGATGCCCAGGGCCTCCAGCATGCCCAGCGCCATCAGCGTGGCAATGCCCTGCCCGTTGGGCGGCAACTCGTGCACCACGGAGCCGGCGAAGGGCTGCGACAGTGTGCCGCACCAGTCGGCGCTGTGGGCTGCCAGGTCGTCCTCGGTCATCACGCCGCCATTTTCCCGGGCATGCGCAGCCATGCGACTGGCCAGCGCGCCGCGGTAAAACGCCTCGCCATGGCTGTCGGCAATGGCTTCGAGCGTGCTCGCATGGGCTTCACTGCGAAACAGCTCGCCTGCAAACGGCGCGCGGCCGCCAGGCAAAAAGCATTCGGCAAAGCCGGGCTGGTCGCCCAGGCGCACGCCGCCCATGGCCCACAAATGGGCAATGATGGGCGACACCGGAAAGCCGTTGCGCGCGTAGCCAATGGCGGGCACGGCCAGGTCGGCAAACGGCAGGCGGCCGAAGCGGCGGGACAGCGCGCTCCAGGCGGACACCGCGCCGGGCACGGTGATGGCGTCCCAGCCCTTGTCGGGCATCACGCTGTGGCCGGCAAAGCGGTCGGCCGACCAGGCTGCCGGGGAGCGGCCGGAAGCGTTCAGGCCGTGCAGTTCCTTGCCGTCCCAGACAATCGCAAAGCCATCGCTGCCCAGGCCGCAGCCGGTTGGCTCGACGACTGTCAGCGCCATCGCCGTGGCAATGGCGGCGTCCACCGCGTTGCCGCCGGCCAGCAGCATGCGCAGGCCGGCCTGTGCGGCCAGTGGCTGCGAGGTGCTGACCACGTTGCGCCCCATCACGGCAGAGCGGGCCGACGGATAGGGGTTTGTGAAATCGAGGGGGGATGAAGTGGGCATGGGTGCGCCTTTTATTGAATGGTGATCTTGCGGTCGCGAATAATGCGCGCCCAGCGCTGGCTGTCGGCAGACACCATCGCAGCGAACTGTGCGGGCGAGCCCGTGGGCGCGGCTTCAACGCCCAGCTTGGCCAGGCTTTCCACCACGTCAGGGGCGTGGGCTGCTTTCTCGAACGCGTCATGCACGCGCGCCACCAGGTCCGCGTTCATGCCGCGCGGCGCATAAAGCCCAAACCAGGTCACGGACGAGAAACCGGGCAGACCGGCCTCGGCAACGGTCGGCAACTCGGGCGCCAGGGCCGAACGTTTTTCACCCGTGACAGCCAGCGCCCGGAGGCGGCCGCTCTTGACATGCGGCATGCCGGACGGAATCGCATCGATCAACACATGCACCGCGCCTGAAATGACGTCAGGAATGGCCAGTGCCGTGCCTTTGTAAGGCACATGGGTCATGAAAATTCCGGCCTGGGCCTTGAAGGCTTCGGTCGTCAGGTGCACGATAGTGCCGTTGCCGCTGCTGGCGTAGTTAAGCTGGCCGGGATGTTTTTTGGCATGGGTGATCAGTTCGGCCACCGTTTTGACGGGCAGCGACTGCGTCACCAGCACCACGCTCGCGGCGTCGGCCAGGTGCGCAACCGGCGTGAAGTCCTTCAGGGGATCGTAGGGCAGCTTGGGCATCAGGTGCGGCGAAATGGCATGGGTACTGCTGGTGGTCAGCAGCAGGGTGTAGCCATCGGGCGCCGCCTTGGCCGCCTCAGCCGAACCAATGGTGCCGCCCGCGCCGGCCTTGTTGTCAACGATGATCTGCTGACCAATGTCCCGGGACACGCGCTGGGCAATCACCCGTGCCACGAGGTCGGTGGCGCCGCCAGACGGAAAAGGAACGACAAGGCGCACAGGCCGCTCGGGCCAGGCTTGGGCCTGGCTGGCTGCAGATGCGGCGATGAGCGCGGCAGCGCCCAGCATGCGGAGGCCGTTAGGTAGAAAACGCATGTAAATTTCCCTTGGTTGGTGAGGCACGCGATGCCCGCAGTGTCGCCCGAGAATTCAGGTCTGGACGCATCATAGAAAGACTTGCGCCTTATCACAATAAGAGAATACGCAATATTTCTTTGCCAAAACGGCAAACCTGAAAATTCAGTATTCCCTGGAGGCCGGATTGCTGATCGGGCAGCGGTGCGGCGTCATGGCGCCAAGCCTGCATTCGGCGCAGGCTCGCCCGACAGATGTTGCTTTAAATAGCCGAGAAAGGACTGCACCGCTTGCGGCAGGCTGCGGCCGGCCAGCGTTTGCACCTCGATGTAGCGCAAGCCCATGCCGCGATCGCGGATAGGAATCGCCACCAGCACACCAGCCGCCACCAGGTGCCGCACCGACACCTCGCCGGAGATGGAGATGCCGCCGCCATGCACGACGAAGTTGTGCAGCGTGGTCATGTTGTTGCTGGTCAGCACGGCCTCCATCAGCAATTGCTGGCGGCTGCACTCCACGTCGATCATCTGGCGCACCGTGGTGTCCGGCGCGGGCAGCGCCACCGGATACGCGCTCATGCTGGCCAGCGTGACCGACCGGGACCTGGCCAGCGGATGGTCGTGGCGCATCAGTGCCAGCACGGGCGCCGGTTGGCGGTACTCAACCTTGATCTCCTTGTCGGGGGCGCGGCTGAACTTCAGTCCGATGTCCACATCACCGTCGCGCACACGCGCCGCCACCTGGGCGGGTGGCTCGACGTTGAGCTCAAACACGATGCCTTCGTTCTGCACCCTGAAGGCGACAATCAGCGGCGGCAGGAACTCGTTGGCAAAACCCTCCGAGGCGGCAATGCGCACCTTGCCCGAGCGCAGGCCCTGCAGGGCCATGATTTCCTTCACCGCCCTTTCGGCATCCAGGCTGGCCCGGCGCGCGTGCGTGGCCAGTATCTCGCCAGCCGCGTTCAGCACCATGCCGCGCGGATGCCGCTCAAAGAGCGGCGTGCCCAGCGCCTGCTCAAGCCCGGTAATCTGGCGACTGATGGCCGAAGCCGCCACATGAAGCCGTTCCGACGCCTCCGTCAGGGAGCCGCAGCGGGCCACCTCGAAGAAATAGCGCAGCGCCGTTTCCTGCAGGTGGCGCGCCCGAATGTCCGCCCCGGAAAGGCTCATGGTTGTCCTTGATCGTTATGGATTCGGCAACTATAAGCACAGCGCCGCAGGTGATCTGCCGGGCGATCTGAAAACTGCCGTGATCCAGGGAATATTTAGCCAATTCCAGGCCGCTCGCCGGGAATCTTTTTGCTATTAAAAAAGCAGCTTACACCCCTTGCAGGACGGGGGCTATGGCTACTATTCACTCAAGATTTAGTTCCTGGATCTTGCGTGTGATGGTGTTGCGCCCAATGCCCAGTTTCTGGGCGGCCTCGATGCGGCGGCCGCGCGTGTTGAGCAGCGCGGTCTGGATCAGCCTGGACTCGAAGCGGCGGGTCAACACGTCCCACACGTCCGTGCGACCCGTGGCCAGCAGGGCCTGGGCCTCGGCCTCCAGCCCGCTTTCCCAGTTTGGCGCGCTGTGGTCAAGCCCGTCCAGGGGCAGATAAGCGGCGCCGGCCATAGCGGCGTCCGCCTGGGGCGCATCGCTTGCGCTTTCCTGCGGAGCAGTCCACTCGGGCTTGACGGCCTCCGTTTTGTCGGCTGGCGCCACGGCTTTGGCCACGCCGGGCATGGCGCTCAGCACCTCGGGCGGCAGGTCTTTGGGCTCGATCACCTGCGAAGGCGCCATCACGGTCAGCCAGTGGCAGATGTTTTCGAGCTGGCGCACATTGCCCGGAAAGCTGAAATTACTGAGCTGCTGCAAGGCTGCGTCGGAGATGCGCTTTGAATCAACGCCCAGCTGCTTGGCGCTTTGCTGCAAGAAATGCCGCGTCAGCATGAACACGTCTTCTCGCCGCTCGCGCAAGGCAGGCAGGCGCAGGCGAATCACGTTGAGGCGGTGGTACAGGTCTTCACGAAAGCCGCCTTCCTTGACGCGCTGCTCCAGATCCTGGTGTGTGGCGGCAATCACGCGCACGTTGGTCTTGACGGCGCTATGGCCGCCCACCCGGTAGAAATGACCGTCGCTGAGCACCCGCAGCAAACGCGTTTGCAGGTCAAACGGCATGTCGCCGATTTCATCGAGAAACAGCGTACCGCCATCGGCCTGCTCAAAGCGGCCGCGCCGCATGGTCTGGGCGCCGGTGAAGGCGCCGCGCTCATGGCCAAACAGCTCGCTCTCCAGCAGGTCTTTTGGAATGGCGGCGGTATTGATGGCGACAAAAGGCCCGTTGGCGCGCGGCGAATGCTTGTGCAGCGCGCGCGCCACCAGCTCCTTGCCCGAACCTGATTCGCCGGTGATCATCACGGTCACCATGCTTTGGCTCAAGCGGCCAATAGCCCGAAACACGTCCTGCATGGCCGGAGCCTGGCCCAGCATTTCCGGCGCGGCTGCCATGCGCTCCTCGGCCACTTCCTCGCGCTGGCTTTCCTCGACGGCGCGGCGGATCAACTCGATCGCCTTGGGCAGGTCAAACGGCTTGGGCAGGTACTCGAACGCGCCGCCCTGAAAGGCCGACACCGCACTGTCCAGATCGGAGAACGCGGTCATGATGATGACCGGCAGGCCGGGCAGCTTGAGATGGACTTTTTCGAGCAGTTCCAGGCCAGAGCCGCCCGGCATGCGGATGTCGCTGACCAGGATTTGCGGCCCCTCGTCCTCGCCCGCGTCTTCCAGCGCGGCCAGCACCTCGCGGGGGTTGGTGAAACTGCGCGTGGGCAGGCCTTCCCGCAGCAGTGCCTTTTCCAGAACAAACCGGATGGACTGGTCATCATCAACAATCCAGATCGGTTTCATGCTTGTCATCCCTTGGGTCTATCCGTTATTTTCAAAATGAAAAACAACAGACCTCAAGCTTAAGGCAGTGGTATCAGCAGCTTGAAATCTGTTCGGCCTGGCCTGCTCTCGCACTCAATCAAACCGTGGTGTTGCTGAACAAAGGTTTGCGCCAATGTCAGCCCCAGCCCCGACCCGCCTTCACGCCCTGATACCAGGGGATAGAAAATCCGGTCTTTGATGGAGTCCGGCACGCCCGGTCCATTGTCAACCACATGCAATTCCAGTGCCAGGCGATAGCGCTGCTTGCCAAAAGTTACTTGCCGGGCAATCCGTGTCTTGAAGGTGATCTGCGCATCCCCGGCGGCCATGCGCTCCGCCAGCGCCTGCGCCGCGTTGTGGGTGATGTTCAGCACCGCCTGGATCAGTTGCTCACGGTCGCCGCGAAAATCGGGAATCGAGGTGTCGTAGTCCCGCGTCAGCTGCAGACCCTTGGGAAACTCGGCCAGTACCAGCAAGCGCACCCGCTCGCACACTTCATGGATGTTCACATCCCCTACGAGGTGCGGACGGCGGTGCGGTGCCAGCAGACGGTCCACCAGGGTTTGCAGTCGATCAGCCTCGTGGATGATGACCTGGGTGTACTCGCTCAGGTCCTTGTCGATTTCCATCTGCAGCAACTGCGCCGCGCCGCGAATGCCGCCCAGGGGGTTTTTGATCTCGTGCGCCAGGTTTCGGATCAGCTCCTTGTTGGCCTGAGCCTGATCCATCAGGCGCTCCTCGCGCTCTTGTTTGGCCTGCTGCTCCAGCGGCAGCAATTCCACAATCGCTTCGCCGGGCTGATCGGTCTGCGCCACCACCACATGGACGGGCAGGGGTTCATGGTTGACCCGCCTGAGCCACGCGTCATAGCGCAGGGCGGCAAACTCGTTGCTGCACGCACCTTCGAGCGCATTTTGAAGAATCTGGGGTTCCGTGAAGCACTCGGGCAGTTGCGAGCCTTCAATGGTGCGCCGGGAAATGCCTAGCGCGTCTTCCAGCGCCGCGTTGGCAAACACAACGGTGCCGTCGGTTCGCACCACCGCCACCAACGTGGCCAGCAGGTCAAACGATTGAAACCGGGGCGGCCCGGAGGTCGCAAGGGGGATGTCTGAAACGGCAGAAAAATAAGGCTTGATCAAGTCGTCTATTTTGGCTCAGAAGCGGCCGCCGCACAGCCCAGCCAGCGCCTAATTTGAAGCCGGCAAACGAGAAATCTCGCGCTTGAGGCCAGTAATATCGCTTTGGGTGCGCGCAATGCCTTCCTTGAGTTCGGCCACGCGGTCCAGGTAACGCTGGTAATTTCGCCCTTCGATGCCCTGCTTTTCGGGCTCGCCATTGTTGTATTCCTTGAGTTGCTCGGCCAGCCTGGCCTCGGACTTTTTCAGCTCTGCCTCAAGAATGAGGCGCGAGTCGCTGTCGCGGGCACGCTGCTCTGGGTTGCCGTCGTTGCGTGGCCTGGCCACGGCCGAGGCTGGCGCTGCGCGGACAACAGAGGCTCTGGGAACCGGCGTGGGCTGCACCACCGTAACATTGCCCCCTGACACCTGCTTGCAGTTGCGGATCTGGGCGTCCTTGACGTTGTTGATGTATTCCGGCGTCCCGCCGCTGGCGTCGACGCAGCGATAAATCTGCTGCGCCCAGACAGTGCTTCCCGCGCTTGCCAGCAGCAAGGAAAAAGCGGGCAACAGTAGGGTGTGTTTCATAGGGAACTCCGGGTGCCCGCAAGCAAATGATGGGCGCACAAGCGCAAATGCCGCCCAGCATGCGGCTAAGCGGCAAGTGTACAAAGCCGGCAAGGAAATAATGCCGTATAACCATAAAAAAAGGACGGCATTGGCCGTCCTTTTTAACCCTGAGCTGCAGAAAACCCGCCGATGGCGGGAAAACGCAGCGCCCTGATTTACAGGGAGTAGTACATCTCGAACTCGATAGGGTGCGTGGCTTGGCGCAGACGCGTCACTTCGCCCATCTTCAGTTCAATGTAGGCGTCCAGCATGCTGTCGGTGAACACGCCACCCTTGGTCAGGAAGCCGCGGCCCACGTCCAGCGCGTCCAGCGCCTGGTCCAGGCTGTGGCACACGGTCGGGACCAGCGCGTCTTCCTCGGGCGGCAGATGGTACAGGTCCTTGGTGGCAGCTTCGCCCGGGTGGATCTTGTTTTCCACGCCATCGAGACCGGCCATCATCAGGGCTGCAAAGCCGAGGTAAGGGTTCATCAGTGGATCGGGGAAACGCGCTTCAATGCGGCGACCCTTGGGGTTGGCCACGTAGGGAATGCGGATCGAAGCCGAGCGGTTCTTGGCCGAATAAGCCAGCTTGACCGGTGCTTCGTAACCAGGAACCAGGCGCTTGTAGCTGTTGGTGCCGGGGTTGGTGATGGCGTTCAGGGCACGGGCGTGCTTGATGATGCCGCCGACGTAGTACAGCGCGAAATCGGACAGGCCCGCATAGCCGTCGCCGGCAAACAGGTTTTTGCCATCTTTCCAGATCGACTGGTGCACGTGCATGCCGGAGCCGTTGTCGCCAACGATGGGCTTGGGCATGAAAGTGGCGGTCTTGCCGTAGGCGTTGGCCACGTTGTGCACCACGTATTTCATCAGCTGCGTCCAGTCGGCGCGCTCTACCAGCGTGCTGAACCTGGTGCCGATCTCGTTCTGGCCGGGACCCGCAACTTCATGGTGGAACACTTCGACCGGAATGCCCAGCGATTCGAGAATCAGGGACATTTCAGCGCGCATGTCCTGCGTGCTGTCAACCGGCGGCACGGGGAAGTAGCCGCCCTTGACGGTGGGACGGTGGCCACGGTTGCCGCCTTCGAGCTTGGCGCCCGAATTCCAGGGCGCTTCGTATTCTTCGATCTTGAAGAAGGTGCCCGACATGTCGGTGTTCCAGCGCACATCGTCAAAAATGAAGAATTCTGGCTCTGGTCCGAAGTAGGCGGTATCGCCCAGACCGGACGCTTTGAGGTAGGCCTCAGCGCGCTTGGCAATGGAGCGCGGATCGCGGTCATAGGCCTTGCCGTCGCTGG
Source organism: Polaromonas sp. (assembly GCF_018780625.1). Taxonomy (GTDB): domain Bacteria; phylum Pseudomonadota; class Gammaproteobacteria; order Burkholderiales; family Burkholderiaceae_C; genus Polaromonas. The sequence continues at coordinate 39,099 of NZ_JADMJK010000028.1, forward strand.
GCTCGACCACGTCGCAACTCAGCAACAGGGTCGTTTCTTCAAAGAAAGGATCGATGTTGGCGGTGTTGGGGTCAGGCATGAGTTGCATGTCGGAGGCTTCAATGCCTTTCCAGCCTGCAATCGATGAGCCGTCGAACGCATGGCCCGAAGTGAACTTGTCCTCGTCAAAATGGGACACAGGCACGGTGACGTGCTGCTCTTTACCCCGGGTGTCGGTGAAGCGGAAGTCAACAAACTTGACTTCGTTTTCCTTGACCATTTTCATGACGTCTGCGACGGTCTTTGCCATCAGAATCTCCTGTTGCTGGATAGGTGGTTAAAAAATTGTCTTAGTGCACTGCCAATGCACTTTTTATGCCAAAGCCGGGCTTGCCCGATTTTTAGCTCAACGCTGGATTGTGCCGCTATTGTCGCGTGAGCTGAAGCTACTTCGGGCATTTGCCGAATACCCAAGTCAAAAAACACTCGGACCATGCACCAAAAAAATGCACTTAAATATTGCACCGTTATGGTGCAATATTTAACGCACCAATTCAGGGCCCAAATTCAGATCAAATTCGCGCAGGCCCGCCAGCAAGGCCGCATAAGCCGGCTCTACCGCCTCCGGCGCGCCCTTCACGCCCAATTCAATATGGCGACCGTGTTCGGGGTGGTCAACACTTGGCAGGCTAAACACCTTGACACCTTTGAATGCATCTTCAATATCGATCATCAGCGGTGTCAGCATAGCCTCCATGGACCCCAGAACGATCACCGATTTTTCGGCGTAGGCTGACTTTTGGTGCAAATGGGCATATCGGGTGTCCAGCAGCCATTCCAGCATGGGCCAGGCCATGACCGGAAAACCCGGCATGAAATGCAGCGCGCCCTCGCCCGCATGGCAGCTAAAGCCCGGAATCTTGTTGTAGGGGTTCGGAATGATCCGGGCGCCCACCGGAAACACACCCATGTTCAGGCGGTGAATGTTGTCGTGCCGGTCAGGCTCGTAGGCCACGCCCTGCTCCCGGGCTGTGTCCTGCATGCGCTCCCGGATCAGCGCCTCGGCCTCGGGATGCAGCGCCAGCGGCACGCCCCACGCCTCTGCCGCGCATTGCCTGGTGTGGTCGTCGGGTGTGGCGCCGATGCCGCCGGTGGAAAAAACCACATCGCCGGTTTGACGCGCGGCGGCAAAGGCTTGCGCCAGCGTGGCGGTGATGCGGGCCGGATCGTCCCCCACATAGTGGGCGTAGCTGAGCTGCAAGCCGCGCGCACCCAGCAATTCAATGGCTTTGGGCAGGTGCTTGTCGGCGCGTTTGCCCGAAAGAATTTCGTCGCCGACGATGATGAGTCCAAAATGTGTAGTCATGCGGGGAGTTCTTGAAGTCTAGGGTTTTAAAGTCTGGCATCGGGCTGCCCACCCGATGATGGCACGCCCGGTGCCTGAATCGGCAGCGCTTCAGGCACCGGCTTCATGGCCATCACGTCAACGGCATTTGATGCCATCGGGGCGGATGGGGAAACGCTATTTGTCTTGCGCAACTGCTCCAGCGCCCCCAGCGTGTAATGCGCAAACCAGAGCGACGAAAAAGCAAACACCAGGGTATAGAGCCAGATGGCGACCGGCACCAAGATAGGGGCCATGGCGACAAACATGGCGCCCGATGCCCAGATCAGGCTGGGCACGGTGCCAAGGTAGCCACTGAGCACACCGATACCCAGCAGCGTCAGGCGATTTTCCTTGAAGATCTGACGCCGCTCTTCGATGCTTGCGTGGTCCGCCAGGGCGTCATAGGACATGACACGGTAGGTGAGCCAGCCCCAGATCAGGGGCGGCAAAACCAGAATCAGCGGCGGCACCAGCCACAGCGGAATCGACACCAGCAGCGCCATGATGGCCAGCAGCGTCGAGCCCAGCGACCAAAGAATGCTGGCCAGCAGGGAGCCGCCTTTTTTGCGTTCCAGCCGGGGAAACCGCCGTTCCGCCACCATGGCCACCATGGCCGGCGTCATGAACATCGCCACAAACAGCAGCGTGGTGATCACGATCACCGGAATGGCCAGGAACAGCAGCAGTGCAGGCGCCAGCACCAGGCGCAGACTGCCCAGGCCCAGCCCGTCCAGCCAGCGGCCCATGGCGTTGACAAGCTCAAAGCTCTCCAGGCTCTCGCGCATCAACGACAGCGCGCTTTCCCAGTAAAAATACCCGAGACCCAGCGAGAGCACCCCCATGATGACCACGGGCAGCACAGACAGGGCGATCACGCGGGGATGCAGGCAGTACATCACGGCGCGCCAGAAGGAATCGAGAAGCTTGCTCATGACGGGAAGGATAACCCGATTGAACAGCGGACGAGCCCGACGCAGAGGCTCAGTCCCGGCCGGCCAGGCGCTTGAGGCCCAGCCACTGCTGGGACCAGAAACCGCGCCCATAGTCCCGCTGCTGCTCGATCTGGTCGCGCACGCCGGTGGCGTCGTAGCGCTGCTCGAAGTTGGCCGTGCCAAACAGCATGTCCCACCAGGGCAGCAGCACACCAAAGTTGTAGCCGCCCAGGGTGCTCGGGCCGTGGCTTTCGTGGCCCAGGCCAACGCTGTGGTGCAGCCGGTGAAAGCGCGGACTGACCCAGAGCCGCTCACCCACCCGGCCAAACCACAGGCGCAAGTTGGCATGCTGAAAACTTTCGCTGAGCTGGCTGATCGCCACCAGCGCAATGAACTGCCCTGAGCCCACGCCAATCAGGATCGCCACCACCACAAAAATCAAGCTGCGCAGCACGTCGTCCAGCAGGTGATTGCGGTTGTCGGTCCACATCGTCATCTGCCGCTGCGAATGGTGCAGCGAATGCAGCGCCCAGCCCCAGTTGAGATGATGCTGCGCACGGTGGTACCAGTAATCCACGAAATCAAACACCACCAGGTACAGCACAAAGCTCAGCAGCGCGCCATCGGTCACGCCGGGCCAGAGCTGGTCCAGGTGAAACGTGGGCAGCCCCTGCGCCCGCAACTCGCCAATGCCCGACTCCAGCCAGTTCTCGAACGTGAAGAACATGACCAGCTTGAACAGTCCCAGGCGGTGAATCAGGGTGTAGAGCACATCCACCCGGATGGCGCGCCGGTCGGTCGTGGACTCCACGGGCCAAAGCCGTTGCAGCGGCCCGATAACCAGCAACAGGACGCCAATCTGCAGCAGCCCCATCACCAGCCAGCCCGTGCCGGTGTAAGCCACTTCGAGCAGGTTGCCGGCCCCGAGCTCAAACGCCAGCGGCTGCACCGCGGTCTCAAACAGCCACTGCTGCGCCACGGAAAACTGGTCCTGCATCCATTCAATCACGGCGACGTCTCTTTCGGTGTTTATTGGCCGCGCGCGGCAATCCAGCCCTTGTAAGCCGGGTGGGCGCGCAGGGTTTCAAAGCAAAAGCCCCTGCCTTTCAGGCCCACGATCAGCGGCTCCAGCACGGCCGGCGCCCACGCATCCTTGCGCGACCAGATGCCCAGGTGGGCCAGCAGGATGTCGCCCTCGCGGATGTCTTTCAGCGCCTTGTTCAGCAAGGCTGCGTTGCTGAAGGTTTCGCTCGGCAACTCGTCGCCCAGAAAGCCCGCCGGCGACCAGCCCGCGTGAGCCCAGCCGCAGGCCCTGGCAGTAGCCAGCAGCCTGGGTGACGTTTTGCCGCCCGGCGCGCGGTACAGCGGCAGCGGCTTTTTGCCGGTGATGTCCTGCAGGCGCTGGGCGGCAAGGTCAATGTTGGCGCAGTAATTGGCCGCGTTCCAGGTCAGGTCGCGGCCCTCGTCGCTGCCGGCCGAGGGGCGGATGCGAAACGTGGGCTCGGCGCCCGGCAAATCGCCGCGCCAGTACGCGTGGTCATAGGTGTGCGACGCAAACTCGTGGCCTTCGGCGGCGCGTGCCTTCCACCAGGGGCCCCAGTGCTGGCCCAAGCTGCCATCCCCCACCCGGGTCCGCTCGTTGGCGGCAAAAAACGTCACCCTGACGTCCTGGCGCTTGAGCACGTCCGCAATCAGCGGGGCAACGTCCATGTGGCCCGTGTCGAACGTCAGGTAGAGCGGCCTGGCGCAGCTATTCTTTAAGCTATTTTGAGCCGTGGCCCATGTAGCACAGGCGAGAGAAGCTATTAAAAAAATAGCACACCGAGTTTTACTGGCGCGCCGCATGGTTCAGCGTCCAGACGCCGTGCGGCGATTTACCCACTTTGACTTGCCGCACGATCTTGCCGCTGGCAACGTCGATCACGGTGAGCTTCCTGGCCCAGCGGGAGGCCACCATGATGGTCTTGCCGTCGGCCGACACGTCCATGCAGTCCGGGCCCGAGGGCGCCAAAAAGGACGTCACGACGCTGAAGGCCTGGTAGTCGATCTTGCTGATGGTGTTGGCCACGCGGTTGCTCACATACACGTGGCGGCGATCACCAGCAGCGCGAAACGCATGCGCGCCCAGGCCGGTCGGGATTTTTTTCACCAAACGCGCAGGCTTGACCGAAACGTCATACACCTCCACGCCGTCGCCCCCCGTAAGGCCGACCAGCAAGGTCTTGTCGTCGGGTGTGCCAAACACGTCGGCCGGCATCGTGCCGGTTTTGACGCGCCACTGCAGCGTTTGCGTGGCCAGGTCAACAGCCACCAGCTCGTCGCTGTCTTGCATGGTGGCGTAAATGGTGGTGCTTTTGCTGTCAATCCAGAGATGGCTGGGCGTTTTGCCGGTGGAAATGCGCTTGGCCAGCGTCATTTCCTTGCCGTCCCAGCGGTAGATGTCGATGTGGTTGAGCCGGTTGGCCACCGTGACGAACCACTTCATGTCGGGCGAAAACCGCAGCTGGTACGGGTCCAGAATGCCGCGCACCGTGCGCTGCACCTCGGCCGTGCGCGGGTCGATGAAGGTCAGGGAGTCTCCCAGCGCATTGGCCACGATGACCGACTTCTCGTCGGGCGTCATGTAGAGGTGGTGCGGCTCCTTGCCCGTGGGAATGCGCCGGGTCTCGGTCCAGTCCACGGGATTGATCACGCTCACGCTGTCTTCCAGCGAATTGAGCACAAACACGGGATAGGCTGCGGCGGCCAATGCCGGGGAGGCCGGGACAGACTGCTGCGCCAGGGCCGGAGCAGCTTTCACAGCCAGCAGGCTGGCAACAACACACAGCCTGACGGCTAGAAAACGGGCAGAAACATTCACAAGAAGCAGTCTTTCAAATATCAACAACTGAGTTTAACGGACCGCTTGAGCGCTCATATCGATAAATAACGCCCTATGACCCAAGTGGTTTACAGCGCTTAGGATGCAAGCATGAAATTTCTGGAAATAAACGGCGTCGGGCTGGAGTTGCGGCGTATTACCGGCGCCAGCCACAAGCGCCCCCTGGTTTTTTTGCATGAGGGACTCGGTTCGATCAGCTTGTGGGCCCAGCGCGGCCAGGACTGGCCGCAAGCGGTGTGCACGGCAACGGGCCGGGCGGGGCTGGTCTATTCAAGGCGCGGCTACGGGCAGTCTGAAGCCGTGCATGACGTGCGGCGCACGGGCCGGCTGCAGCCCGACTACATGCACCGCGAAGCCTGGGACGTGCTGCCCGCCTTGCTCCAGCAACTGCGCATTGACGAGCCGGTGCTGCTGGGCCACTCCGACGGCGCCACGATTGCCCTGCTCCATGCCAGCCGGTTTGCTGTCTCAGCCTGCATCGCCATGGCGCCCCATGTGCTGGTGGAAGACATTGCCCTTGCGTCGATTGCCCAGGCGCGCCTGGCGTTTGAAAGCGGACCACTGCGCGAGCGCCTGGCCCGCCACCACCACGATGTGGACGGCGCTTTCTGGCAATGGAACGATGTCTGGCTGTCGCCTGGCTTTCGCAGCTTTGACATCCGGCCGGAGTGCCAGCACATCCGTGCGCCCCTGCTGCTGATTCAGGGGCTGGACGACGCCTACGGCACCCTGCGTCAACTCGATGAAATTGCCCGGGCCGTGCCGCATGCGCAGCAAGTCAGGCTGGCCCGCTGCGGCCACTCGCCCTACCGAGACCAGCCCGAGGCAAGCTTGCAGGCGATCACTGAATTCCTGGAAAACTGCGCATGACTGCTATATTTTTTACAGCAATTGACTGTTGCAAATAAAGGGCAACAGACACTTCTGAGCCCGCAATCGAATCATGGCTTGGCGGCAATGAGGGCCAGGTCCTGCGCCGTCAGCCAGCGCCACTCCCCGGGCTTGAGGTCGGACGGCAACTGCAGCGCGCCAATGCGTGCGCGGTGCAAGCCCTCCACCCGGTTGCCCACGGCGGCAATCATCCGCTTGACCTGGTGGTACTTGCCTTCGGTCAGGGTCAGGCTCAGTTGCAACTCGCCCGTCTTTTCGCAGGCCGCCGCCCTGACCGGCTTGGGGTCATCATCCAGCACCACGCCCGCCAGCAGTTTTTGGATCTGCTGGTCATCCACTTCATGTTTGGCCACCACGTCATAGACCTTGGGTACATGGTGTTTGGGTGAACTCATGCGGTGAATGAACTTGCCGTCGTCCGACAGCAGCAGCAAGCCCGTCGTGTCCTGGTCCAGCCGCCCGACCGCCTGCACGCCGGCCGCCGCGCCGCCACCGCGCTGGCGAATCGGCGCGGGCAGCAGCGTGTAAATGCTGGGATAGGTGCTGGGCTTTTGCGAGCACTCGTACCCGGCGGGCTTGTGCAGCATCAGGTAGGCCTTTTCGTGGAACTCCCACGCTACGCCCTGCACGGCAAAGTGCAGGTCCTGCACTTCAAATTCCATAGCAGGGTCCACACACGGAACGCCGGCTACAGCCACAAAACCCTGTTGAATCAGCCCTGCGCAAACGCGCCTTGTGCCGAACCCCTGGGAGTAAAGAATATTGTCCAGATGCATGCTTACCATCCGCCTATTGTCGCCCACGACCCTTTGGGCTGCAGACCAGAGAGCCGCGCTACAAATCAACAAGAAAAACCCACATTACGTGAAAAATTACCATTGATTTACAAATTGATCCCGGTATATTGGAAACAAATTGTGTCTTTGGGAGTGCACTTTTGAACGATCTTGTTGTGTGGATATTTCCGCTTGCCGCTGCGGTCGCTGGCGCGGCTGCAGGCGCACTGCTCTACGAGTGGTGGATGAGCAAGTCAGCCCGCAAGCGTCGGGCGATTCCCCAGCAATGGCCGCTCAGCGCACGCGCACTGGCCAACCCGGAAGAGCGTAAGGTCTGGCGCTGGCTGACGCGGAGTTTTTCCGACCACCACGTCATGATCAAGGTCCCGTTAACGAGTTTCACGTTGCCAAGCGCCAAAGAGCAAAGCCTGCACTGGTACGAGGTGCTCAGTGGCGTGTACTGCACCCTCACCGTCTGCAGGTCCGACGGCCAGGTGATTGGCTGTGTCGATGTACTGGGTGACCGCGGCCTGCCTAGCAGCCACCGGCATCTCAAGCAAAGCCTGCTGTCACAGTGCGGCATTGCCTACTGCGTGCTCGCGCCTGAAGGACTTCCCAGCACCCATAAAATTCGCGCGGAGTTCCTCGGCGACTCAGTTGCCAAAGCAAGAGGATCGGAGCACGAAGACTATGACACCGAGGTCCACCCAGCCCATGCAAACCCGGGTAGCACCCCGAAATCCGGGCAGCGTAGCCGCAGCAGGATGCCGCTGGAAAGCTGCCGAGGCGGGCTGCACTAAAGGCTCGGCCTTGGCGACCCGGTCAACTCAGCAGGGGTTGGCCCGCAAAATGCCCCGGCAGACCGGCGTTTGGCGGACTTGAGGCAACTCGGGCGGCGCCACGCGGGCGCCAAGACCATCAAGCCCGGTCCCAGGACGCATGGCGCTGTTTTTTTTGAATCCACTCCCGCCTGACGCTGCGTATAGCTTGCAAGACGACAGCAGCCAAGCACGCAACGCACGGGCTGCAGGCGTCTTGCCCCCGCCGGCTTGCCAAGCCGCCGCCTTCAAATCCAGGAGTAAAAAATGATCTCACGCACCGCCGCCGTCCCAGCTTCCGCACTGCTCTTATCCCTGCTCGCCGCTTGCGGCAGCATGGCGCCCATGATGCCCACGTATTCACAAGCCATGCTGCCCGCCGCCGTCCAGGTGCCCGCCGGCCACAAGGTCGCGATGGAAACCGTGGGCGTGGGCGAAATCACTTACCAGTGCAGCGCCAAAAAAGACATGGCCGGCCAGTTCGAATGGGTCTTTGCAGGGCCCGAAGCCACGCTCAATGACCGCAGCGGCAAACAGGTGGGCAAGTACTACGGCCCGCCCGCCACCTGGGAAAGCATGGATGGCTCCAGGCTGACCGCCACCCAGGTGGCGGTGGCTCCCAACGGCATGGGCAACATTCCGTCACAGCTGGTCAAGGGCAACCCTGCCATGGGCAGCGGCGCCATGCGCGGCGTCACCTACATCCAGCGCGTCGACACCCGGGGTGGCGTAGCCCCCGTCACGCCGTGCGCTGCAGGCAACATGGGCGCCAGGCAAACGGTGAAGTACCAGGCCGACTACATTTTTTACAAGGCTATGTAACGCCACGCGGCCGGCGCCAACGGACACCCGCCAAGCCTGACGCCTTAGAACGTGCCCCATGATTTTCGGAACATGCGCCGCTGACGTTCCGGGTGAGAAACCCGCGATGGCGTAAAAGTCGCACCGGTCTTCAGGCCCGCAGAACCCGCAACAGGCGGAGTCTGCTGGCCTTTTTATGCATCGCACCCAAGCCGCCCGTCACCGGCTTTGCGCTGGCAAGAACTGCGTCTGGCGTCCTACAGCCGCGCTTGCGGTGTGAGGTTGTAATAAAAATGCAACAACAACTTCAGGAACTGCATGAAAACTACACACAACACCCTTTGGGCCTACGGCAAAAGCGCAGCCGTCACGCTGGCCGTGGTCACCGGCACGGTCGGCCTGATGGCAGCCTGCTCCAGCATCAAACCACCGCCCAAGGAATACTCGCAGGTCACGCTCGATGCGCAAATCCAGGTGCCTGCAGGCAACGTCGTGGCGCTTGAAACCACCGCCACCGGCATCCTCACCTACGAATGCAAAGCCACCACAGCCACCACCACCGGCTGGGTGCTGGTGACGCCGCAGGCCGACTTGCTTGACCGCACCGGCAAGCTGGTCGTGAAATATTCTGGCCCACCCGCCACCTGGAGCCACGTTGACGGCTCCCGCGTGGTCGGCACCCAGATTGCCCTTGCGCCGCGTGTAGGCGAAACCAACATCGCCAACCAATTGTCCAAGGGCACCCCCGATGCCGCGCCAGGCATTTTGCAAAACGTGACCTACATCCAGCGCATCAAGACCAAGGGCGGCCAGGACCTGAGCAAGGCCTGCAACCAGGTCGACATGGGCGACAAGCTGACCCGACCTTACCAGGCTGACTACATTTTCTGGAAAGCGGCTTAAGCGCCCGCCAGGCAGCAGCGCGAGCCGCGACCTCTGACGCACGCGTGGCTGCAAGGCGGCCATGACAAAAGGCCCGCAAACCAACCAGGTTTGCGGGCCTTTTTTATGGACCGGCGAGCGGGCTTTTTTACGCGGGAAAGCGCTGTTCCCACGCCTCCACCTCCGGCAGGCCCAGGCAGTCGTTGTACTCCTGGCTGCTCAGCATGCGGGGACGCACGGCCTCGGTGTTGCCGTCCAGCCGCAGGTGCTGCAGGGCGTCGCGCATGGCAAAACCCAATGCATTGCGCAACAGGGCCGGGTAGATGGCGATGGCGATGCCGTGGGTGTGCAACTGGTCGCTGCGCAGGCCGGCCAGCGGGCCGCCCGCATCGATATTGACCATGCACGGGATGGCCAAGGCGTCAGCCACCCGGCGAATGTCTTCCAGAATTCCGGCGTGGCCCTTGAGTTCGACAAACACCGCACCGGCGCCTACCCGCTCAAAGGCCTGGGCCCGGCGTATGGCCTCCCCCACGCCACACGACGCGGCGCTGTCGGTGCGGGCGATGACCAGAAAATCGGCGTCGTCCCGCGCCGCCACCGCTGCCCCTATTTTTGCAACAGCGGCCTCGAAAGGCAGCACCTCGCGCGCGCCGGGCAACTGGGCGCATCGTTTGGGCGACAGCTGGTCTTCAATATGAATGGCGGCAACGCCCGCGGCCTCAAACGCCTGCACCGTACGCCTGACGGCCACCACGCCGCCATAGCCGGTGTCGGCATCGCAGATCAGGGGAATGTCCACGCATGCGGCCACATTCCCGGCATGGCTGGACATCAGCGACAAGTCCACCAGCCCCACATCAGGGCGGCCCAGAAGGCACGCTGAAACGCCGTTTCCGGTCATGTAGGCGGCCTCAAACCCGGCAAGCGCCACCATGCGCGCGCCGTAGCCGTCATAGATACCAGGGGCTATCAGCGTCGGGGCCGTGCGCCCGGCATGGGCCAAACGCTGGCGCAACGCCTGGCGCAAGCGGCTGGTGCGCCCTGCGCCCGTGGACACGCTCCGTGTATTTTCGTGCGCGCTCATGCAGGCAACTCCCAGTTGGGGTACTTGGCCAAAAAGGGGATCAGACCGCCTTCACGCAGGATGGCGCGTATGGCGGCAGGCATGGCGGGGAGCGGGCGCTTGGCGGCACCTGCCACCGTGAGCACCTGGCCGCTCAAGTCGAGCACCAGGGCGTCGCCCTCGCTGATTCCGCTGGTGTCGCACTCCAGCACCGGCAAACCGTTGTTGATGGCATTGCGGAAAAACTGGCGGCCGAAAGACGGCGCCACAATGGCCGCCACCCCCATGCGGCGCAGGATGTGCACGGCCTGCTCGCGCGATGAATTGATGCCGAAGTGCTTGCCCGCCACAATCACGCCGCCCGGCGTAAAGCGCGCGGCAAAACCAGGGCAAACCGCCTCGAAAGCCTGGGCCGCAATGTAAGCCTCGTCTTTTCCGGGTAAATACTTGCCCGAGCAGTTCAGGTCGGTATTGACATCGTCGCCCAGCACAAAGGCACAGCCCCGGATGGCGTCGCTTGAATAATCAGACATGCGTTGCCTCCCATTGCCCGCCCGCCACGGTGCGCGGGTCGGTGATGTAGCCGGTCAGCGCGGAGGCCGCCACCGTAGCGGCCGAACCCAGCCATATTTCTGCGTCATGGTTGCCCAGACGCCCCTTGAAGTTGCGGTTGGCGCTTGAAACCACGACCTCGCGGTCGCCCGGAATCAGGTGGTTGGTGATGCCCACGCAGGTGCCGCAGCCGGCCGCCTCAAACGAGGCGCCCGCTTCGGTCAGCGCTTCAATCAAACCCTCGCGCGCGGCAGCCAGGTAGATCTGGCGCGAAGCCGGTGTAATGATCATGCGCACGCCCCTGGCCAGCCGCCGGCCCTTCAAAATGGCGGAGGCCTGGCGAATGTCGTCGAGCCGGCCGTTGGTGCAAGTGCCTATCAGGGCAAAGTTGATCTTTTTCCCAATCACTTCGGATGCCGCGACGATGTCGTCCACCGCGTCCTTGCGCGCAACCTGCGGCGCCAGCGCCGAGGCGTCAATTTCAATGCGTTGCGCGTACACCGCATCGGCGTCGGCGCTGACTGGCTGCGGCGCTTTGGCGCCATGCGCTGCCAGCCAGGCAAAGGTTTTCTCGTCAGCCTCCAGCAGCGCGGCCTTGGCGCCCAGCTCGGCGGCGTGGTTGGCCAGCGTCATGCGGTCATCAATTTCCATGGCGCTGACGGCGGCGCCCACATATTCAATCGCGCGGTAGTTCAAGCCCTCCGCGCCGAAGCGGCCCAGCATGTAAAGCGTGATGTCCTTGGCCCACACCCCGGGCTGCAGGCGGCCGTTAAGCTGGACCCGAACCGACTCGGGCACCCGCAGCCAGACCTTGCCGGTCGACATCACGGCCGTCACGTCCGTGCCTTCAATGCCGGTGCCAAATGCGTTGAATGCCCCGTAAGTCGTTGAATGCGTGTCGGTGCCCACAATCAGGTCGCCGCAGGTCAGGTGGCCGCCTTCCGGCAGCACCTGGTGGCAAATGCCGTCGCCAATGTCATACAGCACGCTGCCCTGCTCGTCGGCAAAACGCCGCATGGCGGTGTGGGTTTGCGCCGCTTCCAGCGTGGGCGGCGGCGAGTAGTGGTCTAGCACCCAGGCGGTTTTGCGGGCAAAAGGCAAGCGCTGCGCGCCCATTTTGTCGACCATGCGCAGGGTGTTGGGCGCACGGGCATCGTGCACCATGGCAAAGTCCACCTTGGCAATGACGATGTCCCCTGCCCTGACCTGCGCCAGCCCGGCGCGGCGGGCCAGGATTTTTTCTGCAATGGTTGAACTCATAGTGTGTGTAGGTTGATGTCGTCCGCCTGAAATTCGGGCTTGATTTGGCTTATTCGACCTTGATCCCCGATTTGCGCACCACTGCGCCCCACTTGTCACTTTCCTTGCGCATGAAACCCATCGTCTCCTCGGGTGTCGAGGGTGCGGGATCCAGGCCCAGCTTGCGCAGTTGCGCCACGATGGCCGGGTCATTCAAGGTGGCCACGATGGCGGCATTGAGCCGCTGCACAGCCTCTGGCGGCGTGCGCTGCGGCGCTGTGAACGCATACCAGTTGATCGCCTCAAAACCGGGGTAACCCGACTCCGCAATGGTGGGTATTTGAGGCAGCGCCTCCAGCCGCTTGCTGCCCGTGGTGGCGATGGGCCGCAGCTTGCCCGACTGAATGAACTGCAGCGCATCGGTGGGGCTGGAAAAGATGGACGACAGCACGCCGCCCAGCAGGTCGTTCATGGCCGGTGCGCCGCCACGGTAGGCCACATGCTGGTTGTTCAGGCCTGCGGCTGACTTCAACAATTCACCCGCCAGATGCCCGCTCCCGCCTATGCCTGACGAGCCGAAAGACAGTTTTGACTCCGGCAACCTGGCTTGACTGACATAGTCTTCCAGCGTGCGGATGCTGCTTGAGGCGTTGACCACCAGCACATTGCTGAATACCACCGCCATCGACAAACCCGCCATGTCGGTCAAGGGGTTGTAGCTGAGTTTGTTGAGGTGCTGGTTGACCGACAGCGAACCAATCGTGCCCAGCATGATGGTGTAGCCGTCGGGCGGCGACTTGACCAGGAAATCCGAAGCAATATTGCCGCCCGCGCCGGGTTTGTTGTCAATCACCACGCTTTGTTTAAGCGCAGCCGCCAGACGCGGCGCCATGATGCGCGCCACCGTGTCGGAACTGCCGCCGGGTGCAAAACCCACCAGCAGCTTGACAGGACGGTTGGGAAAGGGGTCGGTGTCTGCGGCGAATACGGATGACGATGCGGACATCGTCACGACTGAAAATGCGGTGCAGAGCGCCACCGCGATGCGGCCTGGAATCTTCATGTCTTTGTCTCCTGGTTTTTTTTACGGACCGCCTGGATGCGCGGGTTTGAATGTGATTTAGCAACATGCGTGCCATGCAACGCAGCGGGGCAAGGCCGTGAATTGAGCAATGATTTCAAAGGATTTTTTGCCGGAAGCCAGCATGCCGGCCTCTGCGTCGTTTCATATTTGAAATAAATTTATTTCATAATTGAAACATCACCGCCATTTTGAAACGCCTTTGCCATGCCCAAGATTGCCACCTCCGCGTTCCAGCCTGCCCAGAGCAACCCCATGATTTGGGCCATCAGCGGCCACCGGCTGGTGGATACCTTCCGCGCCGTAGGCTCTGACTTTGCGTCGCGTGCCCGCATCCAGGTCGCGCACCTTGCCTTTGACGAGGCCGTGGCCCACCTGCGCGAACAGCTTGCGCAGCAGGCCTGCGACGTGGTGGTGGCGTCGGGCTCCAACGGCGCCTACCTGCGCAGCCACCTGGCGGTTCCGGTCGTCATGGTCAAGGTCGGTGGCTATGACCTGATGACGGCGCTTTGCAATGCCCGGGCGCTGTCCAGCCGGATTGCGGTGGTGCTGCACCGGGCCGTGTCGCCCGAGCTGCGCCGCTTTGCAGATCGCTTTGGCATTGCGCTGGAATTCCGATCTTATGAAACCGCCGATGACGCGTTCTACCGCATTCAGGAGCTTGCGGGCCTGGGCATTGAGGTGGTGGTGGGCGCCGGCATGGTGGCCAGCCTGGCGCAGCAGGCCGGGTTGGCGGGCGTGTTTCTTTATTCCACCGACTCGGTTCGGGACGCCATGGAAGACGCCATCGCCATCGCGGTGGCGCAACGCGACCAGAAATCGCGGCATACGCAGCTCGACTCCGTGGTGCGCCACCTGAGCGACGGCGTAGTGGCCATCGACATGGCCGGACGCATCACCACCCTCAACCCGGCGGCCGCGCGCATGGTGGGGCGGCCGATTGACGGCGCGCTGGGCGCACCGCTGCAGCGAATATTTGCCGGCCTGGAGCCAGGCACCGTGCTGACGCAAGGCTCGACAGAACTGGGCCGGGTCGACGAGTTGATGGGCCGCTCGCTGGTGGTGGATTGCGTGCCGCTGCATGACGCAGGCCAGCAAACCGGGGCCGTTTTTACGCTGCACGCACCGGGCCCCATGGAAAACGCCGTCAGCCGGCTGCGCGCCCACAGCCACAGGCGGTCACGCTCGGCGCGCTACACGCTTGACCAGCTCGTGGCGGTATCGCCGCAAATGCAGGAACTCGTCAGGCGCTGCGACGTGCTGGCGAAAAACAGCGACGCGACAGTGCTGATCCAGGGCGAAAGCGGCTCCGGCAAGGAGGTGGTCGCCCAAGGCATTCACGAGGCCAGCAGAAGGAGGCAGCAGCCGTTTGTCGCCACCAATTGCGGCGCTTTTCCGCAAAATCTGCTGGAGACCGAGCTTTTTGGCTACGAAGAAGGCTCGTTTACGGGCGCAAGAAGGCACGGCAAGGCCGGTCTTTTTGAAACGGCCAACAGCGGCACGCTGTTCCTGGACGAAATCGGCGAAATGCCCCTGCTGCTGCAAACCCGTCTGCTGCGCGTGCTGCAAGAAAAGGAAATCACCCGCGTCGGCGGGGTAGACACCATTCCCGTGGATGTCCGCATCGTGGCCGCCACCCACCGCGACCTGTCGGCCATGGTGAGGCTGGGCAGTTTTCGGGAAGACCTTTTCTACCGCATCCACATACTGCAGGTGGTGCTGCCGCCCCTGCGCGACAGGCCGCAAGACGTGCAAGCCCTGGCGGCCGGCCTGGTGCCCGCTGCCCTGGAACGCGCAGGCATGGGTCACCTGGCGCCGCAGGTACTGCGCACCGCCATGCCGGCGTTGCAAAAGCACAACTGGCCCGGCAATGTGCGCGAGCTTGAAAATGTGGCAGAACGCATCGCCATGGCCTGCCTGATGGCACAGGCTGCGCCGGCGCTGGAGGAAGTTGTCGCGCTGCTGGGCTATGGTGCCCTGCGTATTGCCGCGACGGCCAGCCCTGCGGCGGGTTCACTGACCGAACTGCGCCGCCAGGACGAAAACCAGCGAATTCAGGCCGCATTGCAAGCCGCCGGCGGCGACCGGGACGCCGCAGCAAGCGCGCTGGGCATCAGCCGCACCACGCTTTGGCGAAAGCTGCGGACTTGAGGCCGGACCCGCTGCGACACGGTCACCCTTCAATGGCTTGGTGGTGCGCCAAGGCAAAGCAAAAAACCTGCACAAGGCAGGTTTTTTGAGTGGCTCAGGCCTGTTTAGGATACGGTCAGTAATAACTTCCCTGCGTCATACCCGTGAAGGCGGGTATCCAGACTCGTTGGAGCTTTCAATCCGGGTTGCTGGATTCCCGCCTACGCGGGAATGACGGGAAGTTATTGTTTGCCAGATCCTTAGCGGCGGTCACCGTATCGGCCACCCCGGTCACCCCGGTCGTAATCCACCTGCGTCACCGGCCCGTAATAGCCCCCACCATAACCCTGCTGGGGCGCCTGCATGTACTGTTCGCCGCGGCCATGACGGCGCCCGTGACCACGACCCGGATGTCCGTAGTAAACCGGCTGCGGGGCGAAATAAACGGGGGCGGGCCTGACATACACAGGACGCGGCTGGTAGTAAACCGGTGCAGGTTGCACGTAAACCGGCGCGGGCTGGTAGTACACCGGCGCTGGTTGCGAGTAGATCGGCTGCGCATTGCCCAGATTCACGGACACACCCGGAGAGCCCACGCCCACCGACCAGTACACATCGTCTCTGGCCTGCGCAGCGCCCGCAAAGCCCATGGCAACCACGGCCAGTGCGGCGGTGGCACTGCCCAGCATGATCGAGCGGTTTGACTTGATAGCTGTCTTCATCTGTTTCTCCTAATCAGGGCGGGAAGTGCCCATGCAGGTATTAAACGCGGGAGCAGCGTTACCGCCTACCGTTTGCACAGTGAAGAGCGTAGCCAAACGTAAGCTGCAACGGCCTAGAATCACCGCATGACCTCCCCAGCCCCCTCCAAAGCCGCCACCGCAGCCCCTGTTGCCGCCGACAAAGAAACCCACAAGCCCAGCAACTTCCTGCGGCAGATCATTGAAAAAGACCTGCTTGAGGGCACCTACGCCAGCCGGCGCTGGGGCGGCAGCCCCGGCGACGCCGCCCACCACGCGGCCGGCCCGCTGGACGCCGCCAAGGTGCGCCTGCGCTTTCCGCCCGAGCCCAACGGCTACCTGCACATTGGCCACGCCAAAAGCATCTGCATCAATTTTGGCCTGGCGCGCGACTACGGCGGCGTGTGCCACCTGCGCTTTGACGACACCAACCCCGAAAAAGAAGACACCGAATACGTCGACAGCATCAAGGATGCCGTGCAGTGGCTGGGCTTCGGCTGGGAAAACGGCGCTGAAAGCAACCTCTACCAGGCCAGCGACTACTTTGATTTCATGTACCGCGCAGCCGAGCAGCTGATTGAAGCCGGCCATGCCTACGTGGACGAGCAAACCGTGGAGCAGATGCGCATCAATCGCGGCGACTTCGGCAAGCCCGGTGTCGACAGCCCCTTCCGCAGCCGCACCGCAGCCGAAAACCTCGCACGCTTTCACGAAATGCGCGATGGCAAACATGAAGACGGCTCCATGGTGCTGCGCGCCAAAATCGACATGGCCAGCCCCAACATCAACCTGCGCGACCCGGCCATCTACCGCATTCGCCGCGCCACCCACCACAACACCGGCGACAAATGGTGCATCTACCCGATGTACACCTTTGCCCACCCGATTGAGGACGCACTGGAGCAGATCACCCACAGCCTGTGCACGCTGGAGTTTGAAGACCAGCGCCCGTTTTACGACTGGCTGCTGGAGCGCCTCTCGGAAACGGTCACGCTTTCCGATGGACGTGTCATCGGCGGCCTGCTGAGCGCCCCGCCCCCCAGGCAGTACGAATTTGCCCGCCTCAACCTCACCTATGTGGTCACCAGCAAGCGCAAGCTCGCGCAGCTGGTGTACGACCACAAAGTCAGCGGCTGGGACGACCCGCGCATGCCCACCATCGTCGGCCTGCGCCGCCGCGGCTACACGCCCGAGGCGATTCAGCTGTTTGCCGA
>NZ_JADMJK010000223.1 GCF_018780625.1 Polaromonas sp.
CAGCTGGCGGCCATTCCGCTGATTGCCGCCAGCGCACCGGTCTGGGTGATTCTGGTGGCGGGTTTTTGCGTCAATCTGCGTTTTGTCGTGTTCAGCGCCCACCTGCGCAGCTATGTCATGCACCTGCCCCGCTCGGTGCGCCTGCTGGCCGGGTATTTGAGCACCGACATGACGTATGTCCTGTTTGTGCGCCGCTTTTCCCAGCCGCCGGTGGGCGCCGCGCAGCGCCAGGCGCAACTGGCCTATCTGGCCGGGAACGGCAGCCTGAACTGGCTGAGTTGGCAAGTGTCCAGCCTGCTGGGTATTGCCCTGGCGCAATGGATTCCGGTGTCCTGGGGTCTGGGTTTCGCCGGCATCCTGGCGCTGATCGGCATGAGCTGTTCGCTGGCCTCTACGCCCATGCGCCGCATTTCGGCCGGTGTCGCGGGCGCGGCGGCGGTGGCCGCGTTTGCACTGCCCTTCAAGCTCAACATCGTGGTGGCGATTGCGGCGGCGGTGGCGCTGTGCCTGATGCTGGAGTCGCCCGCGCCGCCCGACCGGAGACCGCACGCATGAGCAGCCCGGGCACAGACTGGTGGACGCTGGGCGTCATCGCGGGGCTGGCGGTGGTCACCGTGGTCACGCGCAGTTTCTTTTTCATCTCCAGCCGCCCCTGGCACCTGCCGCACTGGGCGCAGCGCGGCCTGCAGTACGCGCCGATTGCGGCGCTGGCGGCCGTCATTGCGCCCGAACTGGTCATGACGCAGGGGCAACTGATCGCCTCCTGGCAGGACGCGCGCATTTACGGTGCGGCGGCAGGTGCGGCGTTTTACTTCTGGCGCCGCGGTGCCGGGCAGGCCGTGCTGGGCACCATCGTGGTCGGCATGGCGGTGTATTTGCCGCTGCGCCTGGGGCTGGGCTGGTAGGGGCTCAAGCCTGCCCGCGAACAGTGGCGGGAAGTGAGCCTCCTACAATCGGGGCCAGTCTTTTTGGGAGTTGTTCATGAATTTCATCCGTTTTGCCGACCTCTGCGCCAGTGGCAAGGCCGCAGGCCAGCGCGTTTTCATCCGTGCCGACCTCAATGTGCCGCAGGACGCTAGCTGCGCCATCACCGAAGACACCCGCATCCGGGCCTCGATCCCCTGCATCCAGATGGCGCTCGATGCCGGCGCGGCCGTGATGGTGACGTCCCACCTGGGGCGCCCGGTGGAAGGCGCGTTCAAGTCGACCGACTCGCTGGCGCCGGTTGCCAGGCGCCTGGGCGAGTTGATGAATCGTGAGGTTCCGCTGGTGTCTGACTGGGTGGACGGCGTCAACGTGCAGCCCGGCCAGCTGGTGATGCTGGAAAACTGCCGCCTGAACAAGGGCGAAAAGAAAAACGACGAAGCGCTGGCCCGCAAGCTGGCCGCGCTGTGCGACATCTTTGTGCACGACGCGTTTGGCACCGCCCACCGCGCCGAAGCCTCGACCTACGGCATTGCGCAATACGCGCCTGTGGCCAGCGCCGGTCCGCTGCTGGCGGCCGAGATGGACGCGATTTCCAAAGCGCTGGCCAGCCCGCGCCGGCCACTGGTCGCCATCGTGGCAGGCAGCAAGGTCTCGACCAAGCTCAGCATCCTCAAGGCCCTGGCGGCCAACGTGGACCAGCTGATCGTGGGCGGCGGCATTGCCAACACCTTCATGCTGGCGGCCGGCCTGAACATCGGAAAAAGCCTGGCCGAAGCCGATTTGTTGCCTGAAGCCAAGGCGGTGATGGACGCCATGAAGGCGCGCGGCGCGGAAGTGCCGATTCCCACCGATGTGGTGTGCGCCAAGACCTTTGCCGCCGATGCGCCGGCTACCGTCAAACGGGCGACCGAGGTGGCCGACGACGACCTGATCCTGGACATTGGCCCCGAAACCACCGCCCGGCTGGCGGCGCAGCTGATGGCGGCCGGCACCATTGTCTGGAACGGCCCGGTCGGCGTGTTCGAGTTTGAGGCCTTTTCCAACGGCACCGAAGGCATTGCGCGCGCGATTGCCGCGAGCAGCGCGTTTTCGCTGGCCGGCGGCGGCGACACGCTGGCGGCCATTGCCAAATATGGCATTGAGTCGCAGGTGGACTACATCTCTACCGGCGGCGGCGCATTTCTGGAGATTCTTGAAGGCAAGACGCTGCCCGCGTTCGAAATCTTGCAGCAGCGGGCGGCTGGCTGAAGGTGCTGGGTCGGCTGCTGATGTGCTATAAAAATAATAGCTTCATGAGCCCGTGTTTTATGGGCTAGAAGCCTACTTTGATGTTAAAAAGGGTGCCGAGGCACCCTTTTTTCAGACCGGTTGCGTGCTGGCGGCGCGCCCTGCATAGTCGGTCCAGCAGCGGCGGCTGTAGTCGTAGAGTTTGCACTGGCGAGCCGTTTCAAAGTACCAGCGCCACGAAAACGGCTGAACCACGATGCGCTCGGGCAGCATGTGTTCGAGCTTGCTCTGCGCCTGCTTGAGCCGGTACAGCGGAATGCTCATGTCCACATGGTGCGCCGTGTGTTCCATGATGTGGTGCAGCACCGCGCCTATGCCCAGCGGAAAGGTCAGGTGCACGGTGGTCGAGACAAAGGGTTGCGCCTGGGACCAGGCGGCTTTGTCGTCGTGCCAGGACACCTTGACGTGCGTGTGATGCACATACACCACGAAGCCGATCATCGCGTTCCAGAACAAAAAGGGCAGTACAAAGCCGCTCAGCAGCACCGCCGCGACCGGCTGCGCCGTGGCCAGCGCGGCCGCCACCATCACGCCGGCCCACAGCACGGCAAAGGCCGACACCAGCAGGCAGTCCTTGATGAAAATCGGGCGGCGCGTGGGCATGTGCGCCCGGTTCGGAAAGAACATGCGGTTCCACCAGATCTCGATCATGTAGTACAGGCCCGGCGCCCAGCCGCTGCGGTAAACGCGGTCCCGCAGGCGCTGAAAGGGCGTGAGCGCCTGGTATTCGGTCTGCGTGAGCGGGGCCCAGACAAAATCCACGCCCTTGAGGTTGGTGTAGCCATGGTGAACCACGTTGTGGCCCACGTCCCACAGGCTGTAGGGCGTGAGGGACGGCAGGAAGGCGATGCGGCCCAGCCACTTGTTGAGCCTGCGGTGCGGCGTCAGGCTCTGGTGGCAGGCATCGTGGCCAATGATGAACAGGCGGCCGGTGACAAAGCCCGCGGCCAGGCCGCACAGCAGCTTGCCCCACACAGCGTCGACCAGCACGGTGCCGGCCAGCGCCGCCAGCAGCAGTGCGTAGTCGAACACCAGCAGCAGCAGCGCCCAGAGCGTGGTGCGGCTCGACAGGGGGATCAGCCACGCGCGCAGGGTCTTGCGGTGCGGCAGCGGCTGGTCGGCGGGAATGGGGGCGAGGGAAGCGGGCATGGGCGTGTAAGTGAAGGGGATGGCAACAGGGCCCGGAAAAGAGGCCAGGCCGCACCGCGCCGGCTTAGCCGGGCGCGGTGCAGACAACGAGCGAAATTCTAGGGGCAGCGGCCCGCACAAGTTCTGACCAGGATCAAACTTTTGCAAACCCGGATCCGAGCCGCCCCATGTTTTGGTACCCGGCCTGTAACCGGTTCCATGTAAGAATCAGAAAACAAATTACAAGGAGACCCTTCATGTCGCTTCGCGCCACCAAAATCGTTGCCACCCTCGGCCCTGCGTCCAGCGACCCCGTTTTGCTTGAAAAAATGATCCGTGCCGGTGTCAACGTGGTGCGGCTCAATTTCAGCCACGGCCAGGCGCAAGACCATGTGGACCGGGCGCAACTGGTGCGCGAAGTGGCCCAGCGCGCCGGCCGCGAGGTCGCCATCATGGCCGACCTGCAGGGCCCCAAGATCCGCGTCGGCAAGTTTGCCGAAGGCAAGGTGATGCTGGAGCCCGGCGAGCGCTTTGTGCTGGACGCGTCCCGCACCGAGCCGGGCGACATCAAGGGCGTGGGGCTGGACTACAAGGAACTGCCGCGCGATGTGAAGGCCGGCGACCTGCTGCTGCTCAACGACGGCCTGATCGTGCTGACCGTCGATGCCGTGCGTGGCGAGGAAGTCCACACCACCGTCAAGCTCGGCGGCGAGCTGTCCAACAACAAGGGCATCAACAAGCAGGGCGGCGGCCTGACCGCGCCGGCGCTGACGGCCAAGGACATGGAAGACATCAAGACGGCGATGAGCTTTCAGGCCGACTACGTCGCCGTGAGCTTCCCCAAAAACGCCACCGACATGGAGATGGCGCGCCAGCTGTGCAACGTGGCCGCCGCGCCCTACAAGCACAAGCCCGGCCTGATTGCCAAGATCGAGCGCGCCGAGGCGATTCCCAACCTTGAAGAAATCCTGCGCGTCAGCGACGGCATCATGGTGGCGCGCGGCGACCTGGCGGTCGAGGTCGGCAATGCCACGGTGCCGGCCCTGCAAAAACGCATGATCAAGATGGCCCGCGCCATGGACAAGGTCGTCATCACGGCGACCCAGATGATGGAAAGCATGATCCTGAACCCCGTGCCGACGCGCGCGGAAGTCAGCGACGTGGCCAACGCCGTGCTCGACGGCACCGACGCGGTGATGCTCAGCGCCGAGACCGCCGCCGGCAAGTACCCGCTGGAGACGATCGAGGAAATGGCCAAGATCTGCGAGGAGGCGGAAAAAGCCGAGTACAAGGAACTGGGCGCCGATTTCTCGGGCAAGACCTTCACCCGCATCGACCAGTCGATTGCCATGGGCGCCCTGTTCACGGCCCATCATTTGGGCGCCAAGGCGATTGTGGCGCTGACCGACAGCGGCTCCACCGCCCTGTGGATGAGCCGCCATGACATCCGCGCGCCCATTTACGCGCTGACCTCGCGCCTGGCCACGCAGCGCAAGATGGCGCTTTACCGCAACGTGCGGCCGCTGCTGCTGGACACCAGCGCCGACCGCGACACCGCGCTGGACCAGGCCGAAGGCCACTTGCTGCGCCGGGGCATCGTGCAAAGCGGCGACGTCTATGCCATCACCTGTGGCGAGCCGATGGGCGCCCCCGGCGGCACCAACATGCTCAAGATCTGCCGCGTGGCGTAACGGGCCAGGGCGCCGGTTCTGCGGTGGCGGGCGTCAGTGCTGGCGCGAACAAGCGCTTTCGTGCAATCCACTGGCTGACGCCCAGGTCCACCAGGCCAGCGGTGGCCCAGCACAACCACGCGGTCCAGAGCGTGTGGCTCATGTAGTGGGCGCCGCGCACCTGCTGCGCCAGGCCCATCACCAAACCGGCCGCCAGCGCGCCGGCCAGCCAGCGTCTGGCTGTTTGCGGCAAGCCACGGCGAAACACAAAAAAACCGCCCAAAAATGCAAAGCCGCCCGACGCGTGGCCGGCCGGGAAGCAGCCGCCGCTGCCGCCATCGCGCAGGCCCCAGGTCCAGTGCGATACATAAGTCGCCATGCCGCCAAACTCCTGCAAGTCCCAGGGGCAACTGCTGAGGCTGTGACGCTTGATGTTGGAGACCACGAGCAGCGCGATCAGCGTGGTCAGCGCCAACTGCGCCCGCCGCAGGCCCGGCAACTGCCTGAAGGCGCCGAGCGGCCGGGCCACGGCCACCAGCAAGCCCAGTTCCAGCAGCCATGGCAAGAGGTGGATGTCTTCATGCAAAACGCCGCGCCACAGCCAGTGGTGT
The DNA here is from genome assembly GCF_018780625.1 of Polaromonas sp. Classification (GTDB taxonomy): domain Bacteria; phylum Pseudomonadota; class Gammaproteobacteria; order Burkholderiales; family Burkholderiaceae_C; genus Polaromonas. Next base: position 5,624 of record NZ_JADMJK010000223.1, read on the forward strand.
TCCAGCGCAAAGCCGTTCGAAGTGCCAAACCAGTGCGCCATGGCCCGGTCAAGCCCCGAATAGTCCCAGGCCAGCAGCAGCAACAGGCTGCCCAGGGACCAGAACAGGAAAAAGCGGGCAGGCGCGCCCGGGCGCTGGGCCGGACTCATGAATGGAGGGGTTTCAACATGCCATGTGAAGGTAATCGGGTGGCCTTAAGCCAGGCTTAAGCGAGGAACATCGCTTCAATCGCCAGGCGCGCGCCAAGGAGCTTTGAACAAGACCGCCTTGCGTCACCCGGTAGAATGGGGGGTTCAAGTTACTTTGCGGTTACCGCCCCTGTCAGGCAGCGTTTGCGCTGTGCGGACCGCCGCCCATAACCCGCCTTTTAACCCGCCGTTGTTAGCAACGGTTCAACTTATCCGGGAAATTCACTCATGGCACTCGTTTCGATGCGCGAGCTGCTGGACCATGCGGCCGTCAACGGCTACGGCATTCCAGCTTTCAACGTCAACAACCTGGAGCAGGTCCAGGCCGTGATGGCCGCCGCCGACGAGGTCGGTGCGCCCGTCATCCTGCAAGCCAGCGCAGGCGCGCGCAAGTACGCGGGTGAAGCCTTCATCAAGCACCTGATCCTGGCGGCCGTTGAAGCCTACCCGCACATTCCGCTGGTGATGCACCAGGACCACGGCCAGAGCCCCGATGTCTGCCAGGGTGCCATCAACCTGGGCTTCAGCTCGGTGATGATGGACGGCTCGCTGGAAGCCGACGGCAAGACGATTGCCAGCTTCGAGTACAACGTCGAGGTCACCCGCAAGGTGGTCGAGATGGCCCACGCCACCGGCGTGTCGGTCGAGGGCGAACTCGGCTGCCTGGGCAGCCTGGAAACCATGCAAGGCGACAAGGAAGACGGCCACGGCACCGATGCCGTCATGACGCACGAGCAGCTGCTGACCGATCCCGAGGAAGCCGCCGAATTCGTCAAGCGCACCCAGCTCGACGCGCTGGCGATTGCCATCGGCACCAGCCACGGCGCCTACAAGTTCACCCGCAAGCCCACCGGCGACATCCTGGCCATCGAGCGCGTCAAGGAAATCCACCGCCGCATTCCCAACACCCACCTGGTGATGCACGGCTCGTCCAGCGTGCCGCAGGACCTGCTGGCCCGCATCAACCAGTACGGCGGTCACATGAAGGAAACCTACGGCGTGCCGGTCGAGGAAATCCAGAAAGCCATCCAGTTCGGCGTGCGCAAGATCAACATCGACACCGACATCCGACTGGCCATGACCGGCGCGGTGCGCAAGTTCCTGGCCGAGAACCCCGACAAGTTCGATGCCAGGGAGTGGCTTAAGCCTGCCCGCGAAGCCGCCAAGGCGATTTGCAAGCAGCGCTACATCGAGTTCGGCTGCGAAGGCCAGGCCAGCAAGATCAAGGGCCATAGCCTGTCCCTCGTGGCCGCCCAGTACGCCCGGGGCGAACTGGCGCAAGTCGTTCGTTAACCACGCGCCCGTGCCCGCCGCTTCGCCGGATTGGCGATAATTCAAAGCCCGTGGACTCCAGAGGAGTTGCGCGGGCTTTTTCACTTTTTACCCGTCTGACCACCATGACCGAAGCACTCCACACCTCTGCCCTGACTTCCCTGCCCCTGCTCGCGCGCGGCAAGGTGCGCGACAACTACGCCGTGGGCAAAGACCGGCTGCTGATGGTGGCCAGCGACCGCCTGAGCGCCTTTGACGTGATCCTGGGCGAGCCGATTCCCGGCAAGGGCGCCTTGCTCACGCAAATGGCGCTGTTCTGGTTTGGCAAACTGGGCCACATCTGCCCCAACCACCTGACCGGCGAGGCGCCCGAAAGCGTGGTCACCGCCGCAGAGTTGCCCCAGGTCGTTGGCCGCTCCATGCTGGTCAAGCGCCTCAAACCGATTCCGGTGGAAGCCGTGGTGCGCGGCTACCTGGCCGGCAGCGGCTGGCAGGAATACCAGCAAACCCAGTCGGTCTGCGGCGTCGCGCTGCCCGCCGGCCTGCAAAACGCCAGCAAGCTGCCCGAGCCCATCTTCACGCCTGCCGCCAAGGCCGAGGCCGGCGAGCACGACGAAAACATCAGCTACGAGCAGGTGGTCAAGGTCGTCGGCCCCGAACTGGCCGCGCAGATCAAAAAGCTCAGCATCGAGATCTACCAGGCCGCCGCCGCCTTTGCGCTGACCAAGGGCATCATCATTGCCGACACCAAGTTCGAGTTTGGCCTGGACGAGCAGGGCACGCTGACGCTGATGGACGAGGTGCTGACGCCTGATTCGTCGCGCTACTGGCCCGTCGAAGGCTATGAAGCGGCCTTTGCCGCAGGCCAGAACCCGCCCAGCTATGACAAGCAGTTTGTGCGCGACTGGCTGGAAGCCGTGCGCATCAACGGCAAACCCTGGGACAAGACCCCACCGGCGCCGCGCCTGCCGGAAGAAGTGATCGCCAAGACCGCCGCCAAGTACCAGGAGGCGATGGCGCGGCTGACGGCTTGAAAGGTTGGTTCTCCCCTGTCTCGGCTCACTTCGTGTAGCCGGAACCCCCTCAAGGGGGCAACACCTGCGGCCCGGCGAAGCCGGTTCCGCGGTGTTCCTCGGTGAAAACCTCAGCTCAGCACCACACTGCTCAAGCGCCGCCGATACGTCGCGACCACCGGGTCTTCCGGCGGAATCTGGCCGTCGGCCACCTTGGGTTTGGGCGTTTCCATGACGTCGAGGACGGCGATGCAGGTCTTGCGGGCCAGGCCGTCATTCCATGCCTTGTCGCGCATCAGGATCTCCAGCAACTCGTCAAGTGCCTCGGTCCAGCGCTGGCCGGCCATCAGCCAGCGGGCCTTGTCAAAGCGCGCGTCAAAATCCCGCTTGTTGGCGGCAATTTTTGAATCAAATCCGGCCTCGGCCACCGCTGCGTCTAGATGAGTAGCTGCAAAATCAATAGCATTCATCCAGCGCTGCAGCGAGTCAAAACGGCGCACCGTCGACGTCTGGGCAATCACCGGTGCAAACGCCACCTTGGCGTCGTCGTCGCGGCCCAGCGCCAGCAGCTGCCTGACATGGTCAAAGCGTGCGGTTTCGCTGGCCGGATCGGCCGCCACCGCCTGCTGCAGCCGGTCCAGCACGGCGTCGGGGCTGCTGTCCTCTTCCACGGCCGGCGCTTCGGGTTCGGGCTCGGCGGCTGGCGGCAGGTGCTTGTCCAGAAATTCCTTGACCTTGCCCTCGGGCAGGGCGCCGGTAAAGCCGTCCACCGGCTGGCCGTTCATCATCAGGATGCAGGTGGGAATGCTGCGAATGCCGAAGGCGGTGCCGATCTCCTGCTCCTGGTCGGAATCGATCTTGACCAGCTTGAAGCGTCCGGCGTAGTCGGCCTCGACTTTTTCAAGCACCGGGCCGAGCGACTTGCAGGGCCCGCACCACGGCGCCCAGAAGTCAATCAGCACGGGCTGCGTCATGGAAGCGGCAACGACTTCCTCTTCAAAATTGGCAACGGTGACATTGATCATGGTTTTTTTGAGATGGATTTTTTTAAAAGCAGTTTCAGGCGGAGCGCCGAGTGGTCAGGACGATAGCACGCAAGCCGGCGGCCCGAGCCCTTAAAATCTGACGTTTCCGGCGACCTGCCCCTACCCCCTACTTACCTCAAGGCCTTGAAGGCTCCCACTATGACGACAACAAACAATCCGCCTGCCCCCGTGGTCGGTGTGGTGATGGGCTCCAGCAGCGACTGGGAAACGATGCAGCATGCGGTGCAGATTTTGCAGCAATTTGGCGTGGCGCACGAGGCCCGCGTCGTGTCGGCCCACCGCATGCCTGACGACCTGTTTGCCTATGCGGAGGCCGCGTCTGGCCGGGGCCTGCAGGCCATCATTGCGGGTGCCGGCGGTGCCGCGCATCTGCCCGGCATGCTGGCCGCCAAAACCGTGGTGCCGGTGCTGGGCGTGCCGGTGGCCAGCAAGCATCTGCAGGGCGTCGATTCGCTGCACAGCATCGTGCAGATGCCCAAGGGCATTCCGGTTGCCACGTTTGCGATTGGCAATGCCGGCGCGGCCAATGCGGCGCTGTTCGCGGTGGCCATGCTGGCGCTGCACGACAAGGCACTGGCCGACCAGTTGCAGGCGTTTCGCACCGAGCAGACCGCCGCCGCACGCGCCATGACGCTGCCGCCCGTATGAGCGCGCCGTCCGGTTTGCCGGTTTTCCCGGGTACGGTGGACGCCGCCGGCCGGCCCGCCACGCTGGGCGTGATGGGCGGTGGCCAGCTGGGCCGCATGTTCGTGCATGCCGCGCAGCGCCTGGGTTACTTCACCGCCGTGCTCGACGCGGATCCGCACAGCCCGGCCGGCCTGGTCAGCCACCACCACATCCAGACCGGCTACAGCGATGCGCAGGGTCTGGCGCAACTGGCCGATTTGTGCGCGGCCATCACCACCGAATTTGAGAACGTGCCGTCTGCCGCATTGAACACGCTGGCCGTGCGCCGCCCGGTCGCGCCCGGCGCAGCCGCCGTGGCGATTGCGCAGGACCGCATCCAGGAAAAGTCGCATTTCACGGCCAGCGCTGGCGTGGCGGGCGTCACCTGCGCACCCTATGCCGTCATTGCATCGCCGGAGCAGCTCCAGGCCGTTCCCGCCGATCTGCTGCCCGGCATTTTGAAAACTGCCCGCATGGGTTACGACGGCAAGGGCCAGGCGCGCGTCAAAAACGCCGCCGAGCTGGCCGCGGCCTGGGCCGAGCTGAAGCAGGTGCCCTGCGTGCTTGAAAAGCTGCTGCCGCTCAAGGCTGAATGCTCGGTCATCGTGGCGCGTGGCTGGGACGGCGACATCGTCAGCTTTCCGCCGCAGCTCAACCTGCATGTCGACGGGATTCTGGCAGTGACCGAGGTTTATGAAGGAAATATGCCTCTGGCGCTTGCTGCACGGGCGCAAGAAGCTACCAAAGCCATAGCAAATCACATCGGCTACGTCGGCGTGCTGTGCGTCGAGTTCTTCGTGATCGACGACGGCAGCGAGCACGGCGCGCTGGTCGTCAACGAGATGGCGCCGCGCCCGCACAACAGCGGCCACTACACCATGGACGCCTGCGATGTGTCGCAGTTCGACCTGCAGGTGCATGCCATGGCCGGCCTGCCGCTGCCCGCGCCGCGCCAGCATTCGCCCGCCATCATGCTCAATCTGCTGGGCGACCTGTGGTTTGACGCTGCCGGTCAGCCCCGTACGCCCGACTGGCAGGCCGTGCTGGCCCTGCCCGGCGCGCACCTGCACCTGTATGGCAAAACCGACGCACGGCCGGGCCGCAAGATGGGCCACCTGACCTTCACGGGTGCCGATGTGGCCAGCGTGAAGGCCACGGCGCGCCAGGCCGCCCGGATTCTGGGCCTGCCGGGTTTTGAAAGCGCGCAATGATCCTGCCTGGCACCGACCCGCAGGCGATTCTTGAAGCAGCCCGCTGCATCCGGGCCGGCGGTCTGGTCGGCTTTCCGACCGAAACCGTCTACGGCCTGGGCGCCGATGCGTCCAGCGATGAAGCCGTGGCCGGCATTTTTGCCGCCAAGGACCGGCCCGCCGACCACCCGCTGATCGTGCATGTGGCCGATGCGGCGCAGGTGGCCGACTACGCCCGCAGCGTGCCGCCGTTTGCCGCGCGCTTGACGAAGGCCTTCTGGCCCGGGCCGCTGACGGTCATCTTGTCGCGCAGGGAAGGCGTGGCCGCCGCCGCGGCCGGGGGCCAGGATTCGATTGGCCTGCGCTGCCCGTCGCATCCGGTGGCGCTGGCTTTCCTGAAGGCATGCCTGGAATTGGGCGTCAGTGGCGTGGCCGGACCCAGCGCCAACCGCTTTGGCCGCGTCAGCCCGACCACGGCGCAGCATGTGGCCGAGGAGTTTGGCGATGCCTTGCTGGTGCTCGATGGCGGGCCGTGCGCGGTCGGCATCGAGTCCAGCATTGTCGACTGCACCCGGGGAAAGCCCGTGCTGCTGCGCCCCGGCGTGCTGACCCGCGCGCAGTTAGAGGCCGCCTGCGGCGAGCCGGTGCTGGACAAGGAGGACTTGCAGCCAGCGGGACACGCCCCGCGCGCGCCTGGCACGCTGGCCGCGCATTACGCGCCCAACGCCAAGGTGCGCCTGATGGACGCCAGCGCGATCCAGACCGCGCTCGATCTGCTGGGCGCCGATGCCGCCCACATTGCCGTCTATGCCCGCAGCGTGCTGCGCATCCCATCCGCCAAGGTGCTGTTTCGCCGCATGCCTGACGATGCGGTGGCCACCGCGCAGCAGCTGTTTGCCGTGCTGCGCGACTTCGACGACCAGGGCATCAAGCTGATCTGGGTTGAGCACCCGCCCGCCACCGCCGAATGGGACGGCGTGCGGGACCGGCTGGGGCGGGCCGCCGCAAGCTGAAGGGGTGTGCAGGCGAAAAAAAACCGCCCTGCGGCGGTTTTCTGGGAGCGCAGGGCGCCGGGGGGCCAGGGCTGGGGCTACAGGCCGCCCAGGTTCTGGATGGCGTCAATCACCATTCCGGTGCCGATGGCCAGCAGCAAGATGTCCGATCCGACACGCACATAGCGCTGTCCAGACGGTGGCGCGCCCAGCTGAATGATGACGGATTGCGGCACGCTGTAGTAGACGACATCACTAGGCAAAGCCCGGCCGACGTTCCACTTGCGGGCCTGTCCCGGCGGCATGCAGCCATTGTTTTTCTTCGCCAGTCCCGGTGGGCAGTTGCCCGCGCGGTATTGCTCGCCGTAGTAGGTGCGTACTGCCGTGCGCTGGGTGTCGTTGAAATAGCTCCCCACGCGAACCTGCGTGCCTTGCTGCCCTTGCGCAGACTTACCCGGCCGGTTCGACTGTGCCTGGCGGGGGGCAGCGTGCTCTTGCGTTTGCACAGACCGGCCCGGCTGGTCGTGCATTTGCTTTTGCTCGGACTTGCCCTGCTTGCCATTGCCCGCCCACTCCGGCTTTTCAGCCATGGCGCCGGCACCGGCCAGCAGGCCTGCGGCCAGGAACACCAGGGTGCGGCTCATGTTGAGTTCAGTGATTTTCATGTTTGGCCTTTTGGTGGCTTAAGGGAACGTGA
>NZ_JADMJK010000184.1 GCF_018780625.1 Polaromonas sp.
CCGGACCGCGTCATTGAAGTCGAATGGAGTTCGCCCAAAACGCCGGACGGCTCGGTCTACCCGGTGGATGTGGCCGTGGAGGCCGCTGACCGGCAGGGCTTGTTGCGCGATATTTCCGAGGTCTTTGCCAAGGAAAAAATGAATGTCATTGGCGTGCAGACGCAGTCGGTCAAAGACAACCGCGGCGGTACGGCGCGTATGACCTTTACGGTGGAGGTGGCGCAGTCGGGTCGGCTCAATCAAGTGCTGAGTATCGTCGCCGACGTACAGGGGGTTCGATCGGCCCGGAGACGTTAAAGAAAACGCATTTATTTTTGCAAATTTCTGCAGCAGCGCAAGACCTGTGATTTGGCCTGCTACAATAATTAGATCGAACAGCATTTAGGCGCGTAGCTCAGCTGGTTAGAGCACCACCTTGACATGGTGGGGGTCGTTGGTTCGAGTCCAATCGCGCCTACCAAAATCTGTTCAGAATTAAGGACTTAGCATCGCTGCTAAGTCCTTTCTTTTTTGTCCGATTGCATTTGAAAAGTCATCAACTGCGTGGGGCAGGCTGTCACATTGACGGTACCTCGACGCAAGCCGTCATTCATAGGAGCGAGTAGTGCCAAAAAGCAATCCAAGCAAGCTGAAATCCGGCGCTTCTTCGCTTCAAGAAAAACCTGCTGCGCAAGAAATTCACCGCTCAAAAAGCGATGCGCACATGGCTGGTCAGGCGGCGGCAATTCGTGTCGTCAAGAAATACCCTAATCGCCGGCTCTACGATACCGAAACGTCAACCTACATCACGCTCACCGACGTTCGGCAGCTGGTGATGGATAGCGCACAGTTTGTGGTGCGTGATGCCAAGACGAATGAAGATCTCACGCGCAGCATCCTGCTTCAGATTATTCTTGAAGAGGAGGCGGGTGGCGCACCGATGTTTACCGAGGCCGTGCTGGGCAACATCATCCGGTTTTACGGCAATGCGATGCAGAGCTTCATGGGGGCTTATCTTGAGAAAAACCTCCAGGCGTTTATGGATCTCCAGGTCAAGATGGCGGAGCAATCCAAGGGCATGAGCCCGGAAATGTGGGCCCAGTTCATGAATGCAAAATCCCCCATGATGCAAGGCATGATGGGAAATTACGTCGAGCAGTCCAAGGATGTTTTTACGCAGTTGCAGGAGCAAATGCAAAAGCAAAGCGAGCAGATGCTTGCGGCCTTGGGTCTAAAACGCTGATTCCCGGGTTTTAGCCTGAATTGGATCGGGGGTCATCAAGAGGCCTTGGGCCCTCTGCCTGGCCTGCTCTGAGACAATAGGGGCTATGAGTGAAGTTTTCTCCCCCACCCCCCACGTCGCGACGTCCTCTCCCAGCCTCAAGCCTGCGCCGCGCGTCGGCTTTGTCAGTCTGGGCTGCCCCAAGGCGTTGACCGACTCCGAACTGATCCTGACGCAACTGAGCGCGGAGGGCTACCAGACATCCAAGACGTTTGAAGGTGCAGACCTCGTCATCGTCAATACCTGCGGCTTTATTGATGATGCCGTCAGGGAAAGTCTGGACACCATCGGTGAAGCCCTCGCCGCAAACGGCAAGGTGATTGTCACTGGCTGCCTCGGCGCCAAATCGGGTGAGAGCGGCGGCAATCTGGTGCGCCAGATGCACCCCAGCGTGCTGGCGGTGACTGGCCCGCACGCCACACAGGAGGTGATGGATGCTGTGCACCTTAACCTGCCCAAGCCGCATGACCCGTTTGTGGATCTGGTGCCCAACAGCTTTGGTATTGCCGGCATCAAGCTCACCCCAAGGCACTATGCCTATCTCAAGATCAGTGAAGGCTGCAATCATCGTTGCACCTTTTGCATTATTCCCTCCATGCGCGGCGATCTGGTGTCACGGCCCATTGGTGATGTGCTGAACGAAGCGCGGGCCCTGTTTGAAGGCGGCGTGAAGGAGCTGCTGGTGATCAGCCAGGACACTTCCGCCTATGGCGTGGACGTGAAGTACCGTACGGGATTTTTTGACGGCAAACCGGTCAAGACGCGCATGCTGGAACTGGTCCAGGCGCTCGGTGAGATTGCCGCGCCTTATGGTGCCTGGGTGCGTTTGCATTATGTGTATCCGTATCCGAGCGTTGACGAGGTGCTTCCGCTGATGGCGACTGGCAAGGTGCTGCCTTACCTTGATGTGCCTTTGCAGCACAGCCATCCCGATGTGCTCAAGCGCATGAAGCGCCCTGCAAGCGGCGAAAAAAACCTGGAGCGTATTGCGCGCTGGCGAGAGCTCTGCCCTGAAATCGTCATTCGCAGCACGTTCATTGCGGGATTCCCCGGGGAAACCGAAGCGGAGTTTGAGCATCTTCTGGATTTCATGCGCGAGGCCAAAATTGACCGTGCCGGCTGCTTTGCCTACAGCGCAGTGCAGGGCGCCACCGCGAACGACATTCCCGGCATGCTGCCGCTGGAACTGCGCGAAGAGCGACGAGCGCGTTTCATGGCCGTGGCTGAAGCGGTTTCAAGCGAGAAGCTGCAATTGCGTGTGGGTGCCACGATGCAGGTCCTGGTGGACTCGGCGCCGGCGATGGGTCGCAAGGGCGGAACGGGGCGGTCATACGCAGACGCGCCCGAGATCGATGGTGTGGTCAAGCTGCTACCCCCCGAAAAAATCAGCAAAACGCTGAAAGTCGGTACCTTTACCAAGGCGCGTATTGTCGGAACCCAGGGACACGACCTGGTGGCTGTGCCCATCTGATTGGTTTTTGCCGGGTATGGGGCTTGCGGCTCGAACATTGGCTCGTGTCGCAAGCGTACTGGCGGTGACTGAGCTGGTACTAAAGGCAGGTTGTGGCAACCAACTTTGAAAACAAAAAAGCCACTGTAAAACAGTGGCTTTTTTGACCGAATTCACCAAGAATGAACTTAGCGAATGGTGTATCTATGGTGCCCGGGAGAGAACTCGAATCTCCACATCTTGCGATACACGGACCTGAACCGTGCGCGTCTACCAATTCCGCCACCCGGGCACATAAAGCAGTTTAACATCACCTTTATGGCTTAATGGCTTGCGTCGCTGAAATATTTCATTTTTCTGCAAAAGCGCGCGGCTTCACCGTGGCAAGGGCTGCAGGCGAACCCATGATGTGTGAAAAATTTTCGCAACACAGAGACATCGCGCAAGTGAGTCACCGGCTTTTCATGGAACGCGGCTAGTATTCGGTGTAAAAACTGATACAAAAGCCTTATGGCGCTACGTCGTCAAGCCTATTATTTTCAAGTCCCTGCTTCACCTATGCGGAACCAGCGGCATTTCATAGAAGGGAATTCTTATCAAAACAACTTTTCAAGCGTCCGGCGCATCGTCCGGACTGCTCGCTGAATTCGAGGGCACTGTGTCTGGTCACCGTGACGGCCATGGTTTTGTCTTGCGCGACGATGGCGAGGCTGACATTTACCTGCCGCCCAACGAAATGCGCGCAGTGCTGCACATGGACCGGGTCAAGGCGCGCATCGTCCGCTATGACCGCAAAAACCGGCCCGAAGGCCGCGTGACCGAAATTATCGAGCGGTCGCCCAACCCCATCATTGGCCGGCTGCTACAAGAAAGCGGTGTCTGGCTGGTTGCGCCCGAGGACAAGCGCTACGGCCAGGACGTGCTGATTCCCAAGGGCGCCACCGGCTCCGCCAATACGGGGCAGGTCGTTGTGGTCCAGCTGACTGAGCCTCCTGCGCTGTTTGGGCAGCCTGTGGGTCGCGTCACCGAAGTGCTGGGCGAGATGGACGACCCGGGCATGGAAATCGAGATTGCGGTGCGCAAATATGGCGTGCCGCACGAATTCAGCGAAGAGGCGCTGGCCTTGGCACGCACCTTGCCGGATGCCGTGCGGCCCAGCGATAAAAAGCATCGCGTTGACCTGACCGACATCCCGCTCGTCACCATAGACGGTGAGGATGCCCGCGACTTTGATGACGCGATTTATTGCGAGCCTGCCAAGGTTGGGCGCGGCAAGGGCTGGCGCCTGCTGGTCGCGATTGCGGACGTCAGCCACTATGTGGAAACCGGTAGCGCCATCGACATTGATGCCTACGACCGGGCTACCAGCGTGTACTTTCCACGCCGCGTGATTCCCATGCTGCCGGAAAAGCTGTCCAACGGGCTGTGCTCGCTCAATCCCGCCGTCGAACGCCTGTGCATGGTGTGTGACATGCTGGTCAATGCCAAAGGCGAGGTGCACGCCTACCAGTTCTACCCGGCCGTGATGTTCAGCCATGCCCGCTTTACCTACACCGAAGTGGCTGCCATTTTGGCCAATACGCGTGGCCCCGAGGCCTTGCAGCGCAAAGAACTGGTGCCGCATTTGCTCGCCCTGCACGAGGTCTACCAGGTGCTGCTCAAAGAGCGCGGCGTGCGCGGCGCGGTGGACTTTGAAACCACTGAAACCCAGATCGTCTGCGATGACGCAGGGCGCATCGAGAAAATTGTGCCGCGTACCCGCAATGTGGCCCACCGGATTGTGGAGGAATCCATGCTGTCCGCCAACGTGTGCTCGGCAGACTACATTTCGCAGAGCAAGCACGTTGGCCTGTTCCGCGTACATGAAGGCCCGACCCCCGAAAAAATGGACATGCTGCGCACCTATCTGAAAACGGCTGGCGTGGGCATGACCATCAGTGACAACCCGGAGCCGGGTGAATTCCAGAAAATTGCCCTGGCCACGAAAGACCGGCCCGATGCGCCGCAAATTCACTCGATGCTGTTGCGTTCAATGCAGCAAGCCCTCTATACCCCTATGAATGAGGGGCACTTTGGTCTGGCTTATGAGGCTTACACCCACTTCACCAGCCCGATCCGCCGCTATCCAGACTTGCTGGTGCACCGCGTCATCAAGGCGATTCTGAACAAGGACAAATACCAGCTACCCGTTTTGCCCACGCCGGGCGAGGCTGAGGCCAAGCTCTCCAAACGGCTGGCATCCCGCGTGAAGGCGCCCGGCGAAAAGCCTGCAAAAGTCAGTGCCGACCAGCTGGCCTGGCAAGCGGCCGGCCTGCATTGCAGTGCCAACGAACGCCGGGCTGACGAAGCCAGCCGGGACGTGGAAGCGTGGCTCAAGTGCAAGTACATGCGCGAGCATTTGGGCGAGGAATTTGGCGGCGTGGTCACGGCGGCCACTGGCTTTGGCGTGTTTGTGACGCTGGACGCCATGTATGTGGAGGGTTTGGTGCACATCACTGAACTGGGCACCGAGTACTTCCGCTTTGACGAAGCCCGGCAGGAGTTGCGCGGCGAGCGCTCCGGCATGCGCTACGCCATTGGGACACGGGTCAGGGTGCAGGTCAGCCGCGTGGACCTCGATGGCCGCAAGATTGACTTTCGACTGGTGCATGAAGGCGAAGAGTTGCCGGCACGGTCCACAAAGGACAAGAACGCAGGCCGTGCTGCAGAGCAGCCTGCCCAGGAGCGGGGCGCACCGCGCCATGCGGGTGGCAAGGGGTCGGGACGACGATCCGAGCCGCGCGCGGGTGGCCGTGGCGCAGCCTCGGACGGTGGGGATGCGTCTGCAGAGAACGCGGCGGGCAGATCGCCGACCAAGGCGCTCAAGGCCGAAGCCAAAAAATCTGCCAGCAATCCTGGTCGCAAGCAGGGAAAAAAGCCCAGGCGCTGACGCGTCCTTGGATGCTTTCGTTTAATTTGCTTCCTACTACCGAGGAGCCGGGGATTTATGTTGATTCGGATCGTGGCCTTTTTGCTTGAAACGGTGTTCTTCGTCCTGATTGCGGCCGCGCTGTTGCGCGCCTGGATGAATTGGGTTCGCGTCAACATGCGTGCGCAGCCAGGCAGCTTCGTGATGGCCTTGACCGACTGGCTGGTCAAGCCCTTACGGCACGCTTTGCCCAAATCCTTGACGCAGTCCCGCGTTGACTGGGCCAGCGTGACGGCTGCTGCGGCTTTCGCCCTGGTCTATGCCGTGTTGTGGGGTTTGCTGTCTGGCCTGGATTTTTCGCCCATGGCCTTGGGGATGCTGTTGCTGTTTGCACTGAAGATGCTGCTTCGTGTGGCCCTGCAAACCTTGCTTGTTTTGGTGCTGGGTTACGCCGTCCTGTCATGGATTCAGCCTGGCTCTCCAGCCTATGTCTTGCTGTCCCGTTTGACCGAGCCCTTGCTGACGCCACTGCGGCGCGTGGTGCCGATGATTGGGGGCGTCGATCTGTCAACGCTCGCGCTGCTGGTGTTGCTGCAGATCGGCCTGATGGTGCTGGGTTAGTCCCGAATGCTGATGGCAGCGGCCAGCGCTGATGCGGTCAGTGTCTGCCCTGGCCGATCGGCAGCCCATGCATCAGCGGCCCGCCCGTGTGTGAACACGGCGCTGCAAGCCGCCTCAAAATCGCTTTGTCCGCTGGCCATGGCGGCACCCACCATGCCGGCCAGCACATCCCCGGTGCCGGCTGTGGCCAGCAGGGCGTTGCCGGTGCCGTTGATGAAGGTCTGTTGACTTGGGCCTGCCACGACGGTTCCTGAGCCTTTGAGCACCACCACGCACTGAAACCGCTCCGCCAGGCGCTGGGCGGCGGCCAGGCGGTCCGCCTGGATCTGGGCGGCGGTCAGCCCGGCCAGGCGCGCGGCTTCGAGCGGGTGGGGCGTCAGCACGGTGCTGCACCCCTCCCGATGACGGGCCGCCAGCAGTCTCTGCAGTTGCGGGTCCGCGGCAATGGCGTTGAGCGCATCGGCATCCAGCACAAGGCGCATGGCTTTTGCAAGAATGTCCGGGATTACGGTTTTAACGGTTTCCCCGCCACCGCAGCCGCAGACCACCACCTGATGCCTCAAATCCAGGGCATCAGGCGCGCGGAACATGAGTTCTGGCTGCAGGGGGTCAAACTTGGGCCCCGTGTTGCCCAGCAGGGCAACAAATACCCGGCCCGCGCCTGCGTGCAGCGCCGCGCGCGCGGCCAGCAAGGCTGCACCCGTCATGTGGGTGGCGGCGCCAGCGTCGGACTGCCCGCCCACCACTGCGACATCGCCAAAGCTGCCTTTGTGACTGGCATGTGCAGCGCGCGTGCGCAGCGGCTGCCGGGCGCGGTCTGCACCCAGCAGCAAGGCGCAAGGCGCTGCTTCCTGGGGAGTGATACCTAGATCATCAAACCACACCTCGCCGGCGCTGTCTCGACCGCTGTTGGTAAAGAGTCCCGGTTTGAGCGTCAATAAACTTAAGGTGAAAATGCCTTTGGCCTTTACTCTGTGGAGGGTAGCTGCTATTAATGGCGTAGCGATTGCCACGCCCGTGTCGGCCACCAACCCCGTCGGCACGTCCACAGCCAGGCAGGGTGCCTCGCTGGCCTGCATCAGGCCTAGCCACTGCCGCATCAGATCGCTGCCTGAACGGCTGGGGTCCAGCGTGGCGCCAATGCCCAGCAGTGCGTCAATACACAAATCAAAGTCAGGTGGCGGTGCGCATGCCATGGGCACGCCTGCTGCCAGCGCGCGCGCGCGCGCGGCGTGGGCATCCGGGGGCAATTCGGCTTTGCCGGACGGCAGTCCGGTCCAGGTCACGCACACCGCCTTGCCCCACTGGTGCAGGCGCAACGCAGCCTCAAAGCCATCGCCGCCGTTGTTACCAGGTCCGCAGGCCACCCAGATGCAACGGGCATGCGGCGCCAGTGCCAGCGCCAGACGGGCCACCGAGAGTCCTGCGCGCTGCATCAGCGTGTGCGGCGGCAGGCAGGCCGAGGCCTGCTGTTCAATCTGGCGCGTGCCCGCAATGCTGTAGAGCGGCTGGCTGACGGCGCTGGAGATTTTGTACATCTGTGCATTGTGAGGGCTGATGCAACACCCCGCCAGCAGGCTGTATCAGCCCAGGCGGCTGATGCCCAGCCCTTCCATGTCGATATCGGTGGCCTTGCCTGCCATCAGGTCGGCCAGCGCGCGCGCGCTGCCGCAACTGAGTGCCCAGCCGCTGGAGCCGTGGCCTAGATTGAGCCAGAGGCCGGGCAGGCCGCCGTCGCCAATGATGGGGGGCCCGTCGGGCAGCATCGGCCGTGCACCTTTCCACTCCTGCACGCTGCCGTGGGTGTTCGAATGCTGGACAGCACCGGGAAACCAGTCGTGCAGTACCTTGTACAGCGTCTGCAGGGAGGAGGCGCGCCGGCTTTCAAGTGAACCGCCAATTTCTGCGCCGCCCGCTACACGCACTCGGTTGCCGAGACGGGAAATCGCAACTTTATAGCGTTCGTCCATCACTGCGCTGCGCGGGGCATTGAGGGGTTCGCGAATCGTGGCGCTGATCGAGTAGCCATACACGGCGGCCATCGGGATCTTCAGGCCGAGCGGCTTCAGCAACTCGGCCGAGGCCATTCCAGCGCAAACCACCACGCTGTCAAAGACACGCGGCGATTCCTCGCCTGTTATTGAAATAGTAGCTGCCTTCGATCTTCCTAATTGGGATACGGTCGTATTTAGTTCAAAAATGACACCTAGCCGCTGGGCTTCATTTTTCAGAAGCAGCGCAAACTGCCGGCAATTGGCCACCTCATCGTCTGGCAGGTGCACCGCGCCTAAAAAAGCAGTGTCGGGGTTAAGCGCGGGCTCGACCTGTCGGGCCGCATCGGGACTGAGTTGCTTGAAGGCCACCCCCGCATCGCGCAGCACCTGCAGGCTGGGCTCAATCAGCAGGCCGTCTTTTTCGGATCGAAGGAGCACCATGTAGCCTGGGCTGTGTTCGTAGTCCAGTTGCAGTTCAGTGGTCAGGTGGTGCAGCCGCTCGCGACTGTAAAAGGCCAGGCGCAGCAGGCGCGAGCGATTGGCCAAATAGGGCGCCAACTTGCAGGCGCCCAGCCATTTCCACATCCATGCCAATTCGCGGCCTGACAAGGGCAGGCTGAGCTTGACCGGTGCATGGCGGCTGAAGAGGTAGCTGAGCACCTTACCCGGCATGCCCGGCGCCGCCCATGGCGTGACATAGCCAGGCGCGACGACGCCCGCGTTGGCAAAGCTGCTTTCTTCCGCTGCGGCGCCCCGGCGCTCAAACACGGTGACTTCGTGACCGTCCGCAGCCAGTTCGTAGGCGGTGGTAATGCCGATAATGCCCGCCCCAATGACTGCGACCTTCATAGCGCTGTACCAGGAAAAATGGGATGGATCGGACGAGAGAGATTGCGATGCATTGTTTTTATACGTAAAAAGGATCACCAGCCCAATTTAAACGGGCGCTGGAAGCTATTATTATTGTAGCGAGTTGGCCAGTGCCGACTCAACTTGAAGCGCCAGGTCCAGCACCGCATCGTCGTGCTGCGCTGCATGCCAGAGCATGAGGCCGACCGGCAATTGGCCGGGGGTGTGACAGGGCAGCGAAATCGCACAACCGTCGAGCATGTTAACCACTGCCGTGTTGCGCAGCAAAAGCCCGTTGACCCGGAAGAACTCGGCATCATCATGGCGCACGCTGGCAATGGGCGGGGCGACGATGGGAACCGTGGGCGACAGCACGGCGTCAAAGCCATGCAGGCGCGCCTCCATGCGCGAAATCCATCGCCGGCGCGCTGCCAGCAAGTCAATATAGTCGGCCGCACGCATCTGGGCGCCGCGCAAGATACGAAGCGCCACCCGGTGGTCATACTCGGCCTCATGTTCCGCAATCAGGGTCCGGTGCCAGGCGTAACTTTCGGCTGCCGACAGCCCGCCGCTGGCGTTGATCGCGGTCAGGTCATTGATCTCTTCCAGCGCGATCTCTTCAATGCTTGCGCCGGCTTGATGCAGTAGCTGCAGGCTGCGCTCAAACGCCTGTGCCACTGTGCTGTCCAGTCCGTCAAGCATCTGTGTCCGTGCTACCGCGAGGCGGCTCTTTGACAGGGGTTTGCCCGTTAACCGCACAGTGTGCGCAGCAAGCACTTCGTGAACAGCGACTGCATCGCGCACCGACCGGGTCAGTGCGCCCACGGTGTCCAGACTGCTTGATAGCGGCAACACCCCGTCGGTGGGAACCATCCGTGCCGTGCTTTTAAACCCGACGATGCCGCACAGGGCTGCCGGGATTCGGAGGGATCCGCCCGTGTCCGAGCCGAGACCGACCAGTGCAGCGCCAGTTGCGACCGACACTGCAGCCCCCGAGGAGGAGCCGCCGGGAATCCGCTCTGTGCTGCGGTCGGCCGGATTGACGGGTGTGCCGTAGTGCGGATTAATGCCGACGCCGGAAAAAGCGAACTCCACCATATTGCTACGCCCGACCAGCACCGCGCCCGCAGCACGCAGCCGCGCTACTGCCGGGCAGTCGGCGTTGGCGGGCGGCGCACCAGCCATCACCGTTGATCCCGCGGTGGTTGTTTGACCCGCTACATCAAACAAGTCCTTGACAGACACGGGAAGCCCGGCGAGAGGCAGCGCTGAAAGGGTGAGGGCATCCTTGTTCATCCCCTTGACGCTGAAAGATGGATTGTCTGCCGTGGACGGCATAAAAACGTGACGGCAGGCTGCGCTCTGGCCGATGGCGGATGCGTACTCAAGGATCTCGAGAATGCTGGTCTGGCCGGTTTGCAGGGCCTGGCGCGTCGCATGAAGGTCGCCGGTGAAAGGGATCTGGTTGGGCTGGTTCATGGGGTGGGGGATGTTATACTCAGGGGCTCTGCAAATGGCGATGGTGCTATCTGCGGGGGAAATCGCAAATCAGCCACTCAAGGTGTTGTCTGGCGACCGTCGTAATGGTCGCCGGGCGATAAGCGCTGATTTTAGACACAACCTTTGGAGTTAATTATGTCCACAAACATGCGTGAAATGCTGGAAGCCGGCGTCCATTTTGGTCACCAAACCCGCTTCTGGAACCCGAAAATGGCTCCGTACATTTTTGGCCACCGCAACCGTATCCACATCATCAACCTGGAAAAATCGCTGCCGATGTACCAGGATGCGATGAAGTTCGCGAAGCAGCTCGCTGCCAACCGCGGCACCATCCTGATGGTCGGCACCAAGCGCACCGCGCGCGAGACCGTCGCCATGGAAGCCAAGCGTGCTGGCATTCCTTACGTTGACCAGCGCTGGTTGGGCGGCATGCTGACCAACTTCAAGACGGTCAAGACCTCGATCAAGCGCCTGAAAGAGTTGAAAGCCCAGCAAGAAGCCGGCCTTGACGCGATCAGCAAGAAAGAACAACTGACCTTCAAGCGCGAAATCGACAAGCTTGAAAAAGACATCGGTGGCATTCAGGACATGGCTGCCCTGCCAGACGCCATTTTCGTGATTGACGTGGGTTTTCACAAGATTGCGGTTCTGGAAGCCAAGAAACTCGGTATTCCGCTGATCGGTGTGGTTGACTCCAACCACTCGCCAATCGGTATTGACTACGTGATTCCCGGTAACGACGACTCTTCCAAAGCTGTAGCCCTGTACGCCCGCGGAATCGCTGATGCGGTCATCGAAGGCCGCGCCAGCGCCGGAAACGATCTCGTCAAGAGCGTCGCGGCCGAGAGCTCTGACGAATTCGTGGAAGTGCAGAACGCAGCCGCCTGATTAAGGTAGCTGTCAGTTTTGGCACTGTGCCAGACGCGAAAAAGGGGCTCGCGTAGCCCCTTTTTCACAATTTGAAAAGATATACGGCAAATGGGGCTGGCGTGCCGCTGACGCCCGCACTCAAGTCAATACGTTAAATGGAGAAAAAAATGGCAATTACTGCAAGCATGGTCGCTGAACTGCGCGCAAAAACCGACGCACCCATGATGGAGTGCAAAAAAGCGCTGACAGAAGCTGACGGCAATTTTGACAAGGCTGAAGAAATTCTGCGCGTCAAGCTGGGTAACAAGGCCGGCAAGGCTGCATCCCGCGTCACAGCCGAAGGCGTGGTGGCCACCCACCGCGAGGGCGATGTGGGTACCTTGGTTGAAATCAATTGCGAAACCGACTTTGTCACCAAGAACGACAGTTTTCTGGCGTTCACCAAAGCGGTTGCTGAAGGCATTGTCAAGCACAACCCCGCTGACGTGGCGGCCATTGGCGCCATGCCTTTGTCGCTCGACGGCTTTGGCCCGACGGTGGAAGATGTTCGCAAAGGCCTGATCGGCAAGATTGGCGAGAACATGAGCGTGCGCCGCTTCAAGCGCTTTTCCGGTAGCCCGCTGGCGTCTTACCTGCACGGCACGCGCATCGGCGTGGTCGTGGAGTTTGAAGGCGACGAAGCCGCGGCCAAGGATGTGGCCATGCACGTGGCGGCAATGAAACCCGTGGCGCTGTCCAGCGCGGATGTGCCTGCAGAACTGGTCGCCAAAGAGCGTTCGGTGGCAGCTGCCAAAGCGGCTGAGGATGCAGCCAAGGCACAAGCTGAAGGCAAGGCTGTTCAGTCCGCTGAAATCGTTGCAAAGCGCATTGAAGGCGGCGTTCAGAAGTACCTGAAGGAAGTCAGCCTGAACAACCAGACATTCGTCAAGAATGACAAGCAGACGGTTGAGCAAATGCTGAAAGAGCGCGCCACCACGATCAAGTCCTTCACGCTGTACGTGGTGGGCGAAGGCATCGAGAAGAAGGTTGACGATTTCGCTGCTGAAGTCGCTGCCCAGATCGCTGCTGCCAAAGCTGCCTGAACGGT
>NZ_JADMJK010000137.1 GCF_018780625.1 Polaromonas sp.
TCGGCCAGGGCTATTACGGCACCTACACGCCGGGCGTGATTCTGCGCAACGTGCTTGAAAACCCCGCCTGGTACACCGCCTACACGCCCTACCAGGCCGAAATTTCCCAGGGCCGGCTCGAAGCGCTGATCAACTTCCAGACCATGGTCTGCGACCTGACCGGCATGCCGATTGCCAACGCGTCCATGCTCGACGAAGCCACCGCCGCCGCCGAAGCCATGACGCTGGCCAAGCGCAGCGTCAAAAGCAAAAGCAATGTCTTCCTGGTGGCGGGCGACTGCCACCCGCAAACCATCGAAGTGATCCAGACCCGCGCCAGGCCGCTGGGCATCGAAGTCAAGGTCAGCACCGCGTCAAGCACCCTGCCCCAGCTGATGGCCGAGGGCAACTATTTCGGCGTGCTGGCGCAATACCCGGCCACCACCGGCAGCATTCATGACCTGCGGCCGCTGGCCGGCCAGGCGCATGCCGACGGCGCCGCGCTGTGCGTGGCCGCCGACCTGCTGGCGCTGACGCTGCTCGCGCCCCCCGGCGAATGGGACGCCGACATCGTGCTGGGCAGCACGCAGCGCTTTGGCATGCCCATGGGCAATGGCGGGCCGCACGCCGCCTACATGGCCTGCCGCGACGAATTCAAGCGCTCGCTGCCGGGCCGGCTGGTGGGCGTCAGCAAGGACGTGCACGGCAACCCGACCTACCGGCTGGCGCTGCAAACCCGCGAGCAGCACATCCGCCGCGAAAAAGCCACCTCCAACATCTGCACCGCGCAGGTGCTGCCGGCCGTGATGGCCAGCATGTACGCGGTCTACCACGGGCCCCAGGGCCTCAAGCGCATTGCCGAGCGCGTGGCCACCTACACCGCCATCTTTGTGCACGGCCTGCAGGAACTGGGCTTTGAGATCACCAGCAAGGGCGCTTTTGATTCCGTCACCATCAAGACCGGCGACGCTACCAATTCAATCGCTGAACGCGCCCGTCAGGCGGGGGCCAACCTGCGGTTTCGCCTGAAAAATCACCTCGGCGTGTCGCTAGACGAAACCACCAGCCGCAAGGACATTGAAACGCTCTGGTCCTTTTTTGCCCAGCCCGGCCAGGCGCAGCCCGTGGTGAGCAGCTTCGAGCAGGGCATAGAGACGCTGATTCCGGCCGACCTGCGCCGCAGCAGCGAATTCCTGACGCACCCGGTGTTCAACACCCACCATTCCGAAACCGGCATGCTGCGCTACATCCGCATGCTGAGCGACAAGGACCTGGCGCTGGACCGCAGCATGATTCCGCTGGGCAGCTGCACCATGAAGCTCAACGCCACCAGCGAGATGATCCCCATCACCTGGCCCGAGTTCGCGAACGTGCACCCGTTCGCACCCGCCGACCAGTTGCGGGGCTACCAGCTGCTCGACGAACAGCTGCGCGCCTGGCTCTGCCAGGCCACGGGCTACGCCGGCATCAGCCTGCAGCCCAACGCCGGCTCGCAGGGCGAATACGCCGGCCTGCTGGTCATCAAGGCTTATCTTGAAGCCAACGGCCAGGGCCACCGCAACATCTGCCTGATTCCGTCGTCAGCCCACGGCACCAACCCGGCCAGCGCGCAAATGGTCGGCATGACCGTGGTCGTCACCGCCTGCGATGCCCAGGGCAACGTCGACATGGCCGACCTGAAAGCCAAGTGCGAACAGCACAGTGCCAACCTGGCCTGCGTGATGATCACCTATCCGAGCACCCACGGCGTGTTTGAAACGCAGGTCAAGGAACTCTGCCAGTTGGTCCATGCGCACGGCGGCCGCGTCTATGTGGACGGCGCCAACATGAACGCGCTGGTCGGCGTGGCCGCGCCGGGCGAATTCGGCGGCGACGTGAGCCACCTCAATTTGCACAAGACCTTCTGCATTCCGCACGGCGGCGGCGGCCCGGGCGTGGGCCCGGTCTGCGTGGTGGCGGACCTGGTACCCTTTCTGCCCGGCCATGCGACCGCCGGTCTGCCCGTCAACGGCGTGGGCGCCGTGTCGGCCGCGCCGCTGGGCAATGCGGCCGTGCTGCCGATCAGCTGGATGTACTGCCGCATGATGGGCCCTGAAGGCCTGAAGCAGGCAACAGAAATCGCCATCCTGAGCGCCAACTACATCAGCGCCCGCCTGAAAGACCACTACCCGACGCTCTACGCCAGTGAAAACGGCCATGTCGCGCACGAGTGCATCCTGGACCTGCGCCCGCTCAAGGAAACCAGCGGCGTAACCGCCGAAGACGTGGCCAAGCGGCTGATGGACTACGGCTTTCATGCGCCCACGCTGAGCTTTCCCGTGCCCGGCACGCTGATGGTCGAGCCCACCGAAAGCGAAACCCTGGCCGAGCTGGACCGTTTCATCGACGCCATGATCGCCATCCGGGGCGAGATTCGCCAGGTGGAAGCCGGAAAATGGCCGCAAGACAACAACCCGCTCAAGCACGCCCCGCACACCGCTGCCAGCCTGCTGGGCGCCGACTGGGACCGCCCGTATTCGCGCGAAACCGGCGCCTTCCCGCTGGCCAGCCTGAAGCAGGGCAAGTACTGGCCGCCGGTGGGCCGCGTCGACAATGTCTATGGCGACCGCAACCTGTTTTGCAGCTGCGTGCCGGTCAGCGACTACGCCTGAGTAAGCCGCCGCGCCGGGCTGCTTGCGGCCCGGCCGGATTCATGTTCCGATGGATTTCTAGCCTCCTGCGCCTGATTCAAAAGGCGCAGGAGGCTTGTTTATTTGAAATCAGGGTGGAGGCATGGGATGGACGCTGTCGGGCAATGGAAAACGGTCAAGGGCATGTTTTCGATGACTTTGGCTACTTATTTAGAATCAGACAGACCTTGCTCCCATGTTTCACTGTCAAAGGAATGTATTTGCCCAGGATTTTCAGCAGTTCAAGACTCGTTCGCATGCTCAGTGATTTGGCCGTCGTGGATGTTGAGACCTCGAAGCAGGACGTTGCGGAACGGCTGGGCGGTTGGCTTGGCGTTTACGATGCCATCACACTCCATGCGGCCCACCAGTCGATCAATACGGTTGACAAAAAAATACAATCGTATTCGTTGTTGGCCAGACCCTTCGCCCTGGAAGAGGAATTCCATCGGGTGCGTTCGGCCCTGGTGAAGTCCATCACGGCAAGCGGCGCCGCCCCTGCCAGCGGAAAACAACCGGGTAAACCCGTACGCCCCCCGGAAGCCGCCACGGAGGCGGACGCTGGCTATGCACCGTATCACCGGCGTTATCTCGATCAGCAGCGCCAGATGGCCTTGAGGATTGACACCTTGCGCGCCCATATCCGCCAAGCCATCACAAAGGTCTCACCCCAACTCGGGCAACTGGCAAGCGTCGATACCGTGATGGAGCAGATGTTCGGTGGTCGGGAGAAAAAACTGCTGTCAACCGTGTCCGTGCTGCTTGAGCGGCGTTTCGAGCACTTGCGCAAAACCCACCAGCTCGGGCCGGGCGCTGCGCAGCAGCAGGACGACCCGGCCTTGTGGCGGCAACCGGGCGGGTGGCAGGACGTCTTTGGCAAGGAACTGGAAGAGGTCTTGCTGGCGGAACTGGAGCTCCGGTTCCAGCCGGTCGTCGGATTGATTGAAGCATTCAGCAACGAGGTTAAGAAGGTGTCATGAACAGGATTTTTTTTGCAGCCGCCTTTGCTATCGGTCTGATGACCGTGACCTGGGTCGGCGTGGGGTTTGTCGGTTCAAGCTGGATGGCCCTGGTCATGACGGCGGTGATCGCCGGGGTTTATTTGCTGGGCGCGTTTGAACTCAAGCAGTTTCGCGCTGCCACAGCCTCGCTGACGGCGGCGCTTGCCGACATTGCGCAGCCGCTGCCGGACATCGGCGTCTGGCTCGGCGGCGTACACCCTTCCCTGAAAAATTCCGTGCGTTTGCGTATCGAGGGTGAACGGGTTGGCTTGCCGGGCCCCGCGCTGACACCGTACCTAGTGGGGCTGCTGGTGATGCTGGGGATGCTGGGCACCTTCCTGGGCATGGTCGTGACCTTCAAGGGGGCCGTGTTCGCGCTGGAGGGCTCGACGGATCTTCATGCCATCCGCTCGGCGCTGGCGGCACCCATCAAGGGCCTGGGGCTTGCATTTGGGACCTCGGTGGCCGGGGTGGCCGCGTCAGCCATGCTGGGCCTGCTGTCGACCATCAGCCGCCGCGAGAGAATGGACGTCGCGCGGCAGCTGGACGCCCTGATTGCCACCGTCTTTCGGCCGTTGTCGCTCACCCACCAGCGCCAGGAAACCTTCAAGGCGCTGCAGCTGCAGGCGCACGCCCTGCCCGATGTGGTCGACAAGTTGCAGGCCATGATGGAAGGAATGGAACGCCGGAGCCAGCAATTGAACGAGCAGTTGCTGGGTAGCCAGGCGCAGTTCCACCGTGAGGTGGGCGCCGCCTACACCGGTCTGGCCGACACCGTCGGGCAGACCCTGAAAGACAGCCTGACAGCCAGCGCCAGGGTGGCGGGCGAGAGCCTCAAGCCCGTGGTCGAGGCGGCAATGACAGAAATTGCGCAGGAATCGAATCGCCTGCACGAGCGTGTGAGCGACGCCGCGCAGACGCAGTTGAACGGCCTGGCCAGCGCGTTCAGCGCTACCGCCCGCACGGTGTCAGAGACCTGGACGACGGCGCTGCAGACCCATGCCCGCACCAGCGAACACCAGGTTCAGGGACTGGACCGGGCACTGGCCACCTTCACGGACAGGTTTGAGCAACGCGCAAGCACGTTGCTGTCCACCGTCAGCGAGGCCGCATCCCGGTCGCAATCGGACCAGGCCTCGGCGGATCGGCAGCGGCTGGCGACCTGGACGCACGCGCTGGAATCGATGGCGGCCACACTCCAGAGCGAATGGCAGAGCGTCGGGGCACAGACCCTGGCCCAGCAACAGGCTGTGTGCGAGACGCTGGAGAAAACCGCTGGCGAGATTAACGCGCGCGCCAGCCGTCATGCGAGCCAGACCCTGGGCGACATGATACGGCTGCTGGCCCAGTCCGAGGAACTGACGCGCGCCCGTATCGACGCCGAAGCCCAGTGGGTACAGCAGCACGGCGACCGCATGGACCAGCTGGCCAGTGTATGGCGCGCGGAACTGGGCGCGCTCAGGGACGAAGAGGCAACGCGCGGCAACGCCGCTGCAGCGCGGCTGGGCGAGCTGCAGGCGGCCATGGCCACACATCTGGCCACACTGGGCGCCGCGCTGGAAGCGCCCATGTCCCGCCTCATGCAAACGGCCTCCGAGGTGCCCCAGGCGGCGGCTGGCATGATGGCGCAACTGCGGCAGGAAATGAGCCGGCTCACCGAGCGGGACAACCTCGCGCTGGAGGAGCGCACCGCCGTGATGGACAAGATCAACGCGCTGCTCCAGACCATCAACCAGGCCTCGGGCGAACAGCAGGCGGCCATCGAGTCGCTGGCCGCTTCTGCGGCGGCGGTGATGGACCAGGCCAGCCAGCAGTTTGCCGACACGCTGGGAGCGCAGGCGGGCCAGTCCGCAGAAGTGACGGCGCAGGTGGTTGGCAGCGCGGTCGAGCTGGCCAGCCTGGGCGAATCGTTCAACCATGGCGTCCAGCTTTTCAACGCAAGCAACGAGAAGCTGATGGAAAGCCTGCAGCGCATGGAAGGCACCATGCGCCAGTCGATGGCGCGAAGTGACGAACAGCTCGCCTACTACGTGGGGCAGGCGCGCGAGGTCATCGACCTCAGCATCACGTCGCAGCAGGGCATTGTCGAAGATCTGCGCCAGCTCCACAGCAAGCAAGCCTTGCTGTCCGAGGGAGTCGCTGGATGACCGACCTTGACGAAAGGGGCGACGGCATGGAGCAGACCGCGCCGGTCTGGGCCGTGTTCGGGGACCTGATGTCGGGCTTGCTGGGCGCGTTTGTGCTGATCCTGGTCGGGGTGCTGGTGGTCCAGATGGACCTGATGGCCAATCTGGAGACGGAGGTGCAAAAGCGCCGGGTGGAAGAGCAGCGCCGCATGGCCCTGGAAAAGGCACTGGCCATTCCGCTGGCAACGGGCCGGGTCACGCTGAACAACGGGCGCATTGGCATCAGTGGCAGCGTGTTGTTCCCCCTGAACTCGGACCAGTTGCGTCCCGACGGTCGCTTGCTGCTGAAGAGTCTCGTGCCCCCGTTGACGGTTTACCTGGGTGAGCGCGATGAGTTGCTGATGGTGAGCGGTTTTACCGACGACAAGCCCATCCAGGAAGGCAACCCGCGCTTTGCGGACAACCTGGCGCTGTCGGCCCAGCGCGCCCTGACGGTAACCCGTGCCCTGATCGAGGAAGGCATGCCGTCGTCACTGGCCTTTGCCGCGGCCTTTGGCGCAGAGCAGCCGGTAGCCTCCAACGCGGATGAAAAGGGGCGTGCGTTGAACCGGCGCGTGGAAATGGCACCGGTGCCCAAGTCCGCCAATGTGAAACCCGCCACCCCATGAGTGCGTCGGGTCTGGCCGAAATGCCGCATGCGCAGCAGGATGGAGAACAGTCCCTTCCGCCCTGGCATGCGTCCTTGCGAGACGAAGGCGCCCAGCACCTCGATCCCGCGCGCTTTCATTACCTGGAGGTGCTGTCGCAGCGCATGGACACGGCGCCAGGCGAGGTGCGGCGCATCCTGGAACGCAAGTTCAACATGGCACTGGCGGACTATGGCGAACGCTTCAGGCAGGCGCAAAAGCCGGCCAGCGACGAGTTGGCAAGCCTGTCAGCCCGGCATCCGGACCTGGCCCGAAAACTGCACCAGCTTTTCGCGGCAGGCGATTACGGGGGCATGCGCCGGCTGGGCGCGCAATCGGCATTCACCAGCCCCTGCGCGCCGCTGGCCCGGCTGAACCAGTACATCCAGAACGTGAAGCGGGACGGCATCGCGCATCGCCCAGGGCTTGATCCTGGGTGCAGTCTGGTCAGCGACAGGGCAGCCAGTTATGAAATGGCGAGCGTTCGGCGCTTCAGGCAGACCTGGTCCAGGATGGCTGCCGAAGACCAGGTGGACCAGGCCGTCGGGCGAGGGCCTCTGAACGCCGGCCCGCTGAATTCGCACATGCTGGTGCTTCGTTCCCTTGCGCTGATGCGCAAGCTGTCACCCGACTACCTGCAGCGCTTCTTATCGCATGCGGATACCTTGCTGTGGCTCGAACAGGCGAGTCAGAAATCCACGCCGGTGAAGGTGAAACCGGCGCGTGCGGGCCGGCAAAAGAAATGAAGGCGCGTGGCATGTGACCTGGGTCCTGCGGCCTGTCGCGGCCGACATAAGTCCGGGTTCGCTGCATTTCCGAAGTACATCCCGCTCCATTGCAAACCTTCAATCTGAATGTCGGCTTCGGTGAAAGTTGACCTTTGGCCCCTGCACTGCAGACGCGCAAGCGGAATGCATTGGGCAACTGGTTTGTGCACGCGTCGGCAGAAACCCGCCCGAAACCCGCAGCCCGGCTGACAACTTCCTGGTCCTGACTGTGTAATTAAAGCAAACGGACCATGACACGGTGGCATTCGCTTACAGCGCACTTGCCCAGGCAGACATAATCCACCAATACAGCGATCCAATCGCTGGCGCACAACGTCTTGCCCTTCCCTTCTGTTTCACCTTCATCACCATGAACACCACCAAAAAACTTGTCGCCCTGAGCACCACCCTGGCTACCGTGCTGGGTCTGGCCTGCAACGCTTTCGCGGCGGCCCCGGCCGAAACCCTGCCTTCCGGCGTGAAGATCGTCCACACGGTCGACGGCACGGGCGCGCAGCCCAAAGCCTCGGACAGCGTGAAGGTCCATTACCGCGGCACGCTGGCCGACGGCAAGGAATTTGACAGCTCCTACAGCCGCGGCACACCGGCCACCTTTCCGCTGAACCGCGTGGTGCCGTGCTGGACCGAAGGCATGCAAAAGATCAAGGTCGGCGGCAAGGCCACGCTGACCTGCCCGCCTGCCACGGCCTACGGCAGCCGCGGTGCCGGTGCGGCCGTACCGCCCAACGCCACGCTGACCTTCGAGGTCGAGTTGCTGGCTATCGAGAAATAATTGGTGCC
Organism: Polaromonas sp.; assembly: GCF_018780625.1. Classification (GTDB taxonomy): domain Bacteria; phylum Pseudomonadota; class Gammaproteobacteria; order Burkholderiales; family Burkholderiaceae_C; genus Polaromonas. The sequence goes on from NZ_JADMJK010000137.1 coordinate 8,030, forward strand.
GTCGCCGCCTGACTGGCCGGTAGACCGGCATTCAGCGTGGCGAGCAGCACCGCGTTAAAGGCGTCGTCCCGCTCGAACTGAACCCAGTGCCCGGCGTCTTCAATCAAGGTGAAAGCCTTGAAATGGGGCGCTTGCCGCAGGGCCGCCTCCAGCGCTGCCAGCTGCCCCCTGAACAACGCATCTTCACGGCCGTAGATGGCATGCAACGGGCACTGCAGTTGCGGTAATGTGCGTGCCAGCACATCGGTGCGCGACAGGCTGCGCCCCTGCATGCGGTCGCGCAGCACGTTGGCCACATGCAGGCGCAGCGCCAACTCGGTGATGGACGCCGGGTGGTGCAGCATCAGCGCGGCCAGGTTGCCGCGGTGAATGGCATCGCGCTGCTCGGCGTCCTTGAAATGGCGCCAGGCCCGCAGGTGAAACGGCGTGTCAGGCGCGATGCCCAGGCCGGGCGCGCCCACCAGCAGCAGCCGCGCCACCCGCGCCGGAAACTGCGCCGCCAAAAAACCGGCCACCATGCCGCCAAACGAAAACCCCACCAGGTCGCAGGCTGTGCTGCCCAGCAGTATTTGCAGCCCCTGGGCGATCGGTTCGGGCAGCGCATCGGCATCGGTGCCTTGCGCAGGCGCGGCTGAATCGCCAAAGCCCGGCAGGTCAGGGATGTAGACGCAGCGGCTAGAGGCCACCAGCGGGGCAATGCTGCGCAGCCAGTGCGTCCAGCTGCCGCTGCCGCCATGCAGCAGCACCAGCGGTGCCAGGGACGGATCGCAGCGGTCTTTGCCCCAGATATGCCAGACCATGGCGCCCGCGCCGCAAGGGGTTTCCGTGCGCGTGGCGGTGCTCAGGAGCGCTTGCGCCTCAAGGGGCAATTGAACGGGGTGAACGGGGGTGTCAGATGTCATCCCGTGTTTATACCTTCACACAAAAGCACAGCCGCCCGGCTTGCGCATTCAGGCGAACAGGCTGTCAAAGCCGCCCAGCGGCTCAAAGCGTTTGTTGCGGTAGTACAGCCGCGTCGGGCCGGGCATGACCGGCTCGCGCACGGAATGGCGCGCATCGCCGGGGTAGCAGATCACCCGGCCGCCGTCCTGGTCGAAAGGCTCGGGCTGGATCACCGGCGGCAGGCGACTGCGCGCCTGCATCAGCACGCTCTGGACGCTGGCATGGTGCGAGAGGTGCGCCAGGCTCATGATCTGCGGCGGTGCCAGCGCGATCTGGCCGTCCCAGTACTGCTGCAGCGCCGTGCGGGGCTCAAGCCAGATGCTTTCAGTAGTTTCGTGGTCGTCGTGAATCGCCACCTGTCCGGCGGGCACGACCGACACAAAAAACCGGGTGTCAAAACGCTTGTTGGTCACCGAAGGGGCCGTAGGCGTGATCCAGCGCGACCAGGGCACGATGCTGCGGGTTTGCAGGCGCAGGCCCATCTGCGCCAGCACCGCGTTGAAACCGTGGCCTTCGCGCAGCAGCGCGGCCGCCCGCGCAGCGTCGATGTCCGGGCTGCCGGCGCCCTGCGCAAACAGCACGCCCGACTCTTCAAACGCTTCGCGCAAGGCCGCCACGTACAGCCCGCCGGCCGTGCGTTCGCTGATGTCGGCCTCGTTCAGGCCGGCATGCAACACCTGCAGCGGCTGGTCCAGATGGGCCGCCATGTCCAGTTCGTCGTCAAGCGCATCGACCTTGCCGCCCGGAAAGACGTAGGCGCCGCCCAGCACGTCGGACAGGCTGTGGCGCTTCATCAGAAACACCTCCAGCCCGGCCGGCGCATCGCGCAGCATGACCACCGTGGCGGCCGGGCGCACGGGGGTGGTGACAATTTCCAGGTTCAGTTCCATGCGGTGCTTTCAGAAGAATGCCGCACAGTCGATGCGGCCGGACTGCAGAGGCTACCAGAAGCAGAAGCAGCGGCACGGAATCAGTCGCCCCCGGTCTGAAGGTACGCGGGGCTCAGGCGCTTGAGGTCGGCGGCCAACAGCGGCGTAACGCCATTGAGGCAGAGTAGGTTGTCACGGCAGAACCAATTTTCCTCTGGTGTGGCCCATCGGAAAATTGAGTTTCACCCTCTTCAAGTCGTCGCAGGCTTGCCCAGCGATAGCAGCTTGTACTCGGGCACCGGGCCGGTGAAGGCAAAATCCACTTGCGGCGCGCGCCCGCTCACGATGTCGGCAATCGCGGCTGCCGAGCCGCAGGAGTGCGTCCAGCCCAGCGTGCCATGGCCGGTGTTGAGGAACAGGTTGCTGGTTTTGGAGCGGCCGATGTAAGGCACGTTGGACGGCGTGGCAGGGCGCAGGCCGGTCCAGTACTGCGCGTTCTGGCCGTCGGTCATGTCGGGAAAGAGCTGGCGCACGCGCCGCACAATCGCCTCGCAGCGCACCAGGTTCAGTTCGGTGCTGTAGCCGTTTAGTTCGGCCGTGCCGGCAATGCGCAGGCGGTCGCCAAAGCGTGAGAACACCAGTTTGTACTCGTCATCGGTGAGCGAGACGTTGTAAGACGCGGCTTCGTTGATGACCGGCAGCGTGACCGAATAACCCTTGGCCGGGTAGATCCGAAGCGTCTGGCCCAGCAACTTGGCCCATTGCGCGCTGTAGGAGCCCAGACACATCAGGTAAGCGTCAGACTTGAGTTCGCGCACCACGCCATCGGCGTTGGCAATCTGTATGGCCTTGAGTGCGTCGCCTTCCTTGCGCGCGCCCACGATGCGGGTGTTGTACAGAAACTCCACGCCCTGGGTCGCGCACAGGGCGGCCAGCTGGCGGGTGAAGGCGTGCGCGTCGCCCGATTCGTCGCTGGGCGTCATGCTGCCGCCGACGATTTGTGCGCGGCTGGCCGCCAGTGCCGGTTCGATCGCGACACATTCGTCCGGCGACTTCATGTCCAGTTCGCAGCCGTACTCGCGCATCACGGCGGCCGGGCCCTGCGCGTCGGCGTACTCCTGCTCGCTGGTGTAGAAGTGCAAAATTCCTTCGGTTTTTTGCTGGTAGTCCATGCCGGTTTGGTTGCGCAGTTGCTGTAGCGTTGCGCGGCTGTACAGGCCCAGGTTCACCATCTGCCTGATGTTGTGGCGCGTCCGCGCAGGCGTGCATTCGCGCAAGAACGACAGACCCCAGAGCCACTGGTTGAGATCGGGCCGCAACCGAAACAGCAGCGGCGCGTCTTCCCTGGCCAGCCATTTCAGCACTTTCAGCGGGGCGCCGGGATTGGCCCAGGGTTCGGCATGGCTGACCGAAATCTGGCCGCCGTTGGCAAAGCTGGTTTCCAGGCCAGCACCCGGCTGGCGATCCACCACGGTGACTTCGTGGCCGGCTTGACGCAAAAACCAGGCGGACGTGATGCCGGTGACGCCGGCGCCTAAAACGGTAATTTTCATGCTATTTCTCAAGGAAAAAAGGTCGCAATCCCGCTCGGGACTGTCGCACTAAGCTATGAAATAGATAGCATTTCAAGGCGCAAGCGATCACCCGACCGGGTGCCGCTCCCACTGTCCTTGGTACCTGAGAGATTCAACCGCCACACCCTCGGTGTTCTGCGGTTTTGCTCCTTCGGTGGTGACCGCATTGCGCGGCCACTCTCTCCAGATTCGGCGTGTTTCATTCAATACGGGGGCCTGAGCGATCATGGGAGATTGCGCCTTCGGCGGCTGTTGCGGGGCATCAGCGCTCTCTTGAGTGAAGCCAGACTCTAGCATATTGCCCAGGTGCCGGACAGGAAACGACAAGCGTCCGATCACGGGAAAAGTCAACCGGCCGCCAGGCCAGCATCAACGCCTCAGTCACGCAGCCGCTCGGCCACAAACTGGCGAAACAACCCCATCGATGGCGCTTCAGTGCGCCCGGCCAGCGTGATGAACGCAAAGCGCGCGCCGCTGGTCAGCCGTTGGGCAGTCACCAGTTCGGCGAGTTGTCCCGCCTCCATGCCGGTGCGGGCCGCCGCCAGGATGCCAAGGTAGATCGCGTCCGAGGCCTTGACCGCCTCGATCAGGCTGGTGATGTCGTCGCAGCGCAGGCTCACGGCTTGCTGCGGATCAGCGCGCGGCCCAAAGAGGTTGACCAGCATCAATGCAACTTCAGCGCTCAGTGGCGACGAGGCCAGCGGGTAGCGCAGAATGTCCTCAAAAGACACCGGCCTGCCGGCCTGTAGCAAGGGATGGCCGCTGCGGCAGACAAAGCCGGCGCGCAGCTCGGTCAGGTTCTCGATGGCCAGGTCGGGTGCTGGCGCGATGCGGCGAACGTCAATGACCAGTGCGTCCAGCGTGCGCTGGCGCAACTGCATCAACTGCAACTCGGTTGCGCCGGGCGACACGCTGACGTGCACGCCCGGGTGGTGCTGGGCCATGTGAATCAAAAACGGTGTCATCAGCATCACGCCCGGGCCCGAACCCAGGCCGATGCGGATGGCGCCCAGGTCGCCTTGTTTGAGCAACTCGGCACTGCGGCGCAGCTCCGCCGCCTCGAACACCATGCGCCGGGCGCGCACCGCCACGGCCTGGCCCAGCGGCG
>NZ_JADMJK010000180.1 GCF_018780625.1 Polaromonas sp.
CTGCGCCCTGCATGGGTTGTTTGGCTGTAACGCCGGGGTCGCGATGCAGACCCCTCAAAGTGCGCAGCGAATTGTTGAATCTTCATGCGGCGGCGTCGTGCAAATAAAGTCGCAAAAATTACCGCAGCATTCTAAAAATATTGTTTGGCGACATAGACTTAATCATGTCTATCAAGTTGCAAAAATTATCCACAGAAAATCATCTTTCAACCGCGTTGCCTTGGCTGCCGGCCGAGCCGCTGCTGGCGCCGTTGCTGGAGCAGGCGCATGACCTGCAGCAGGCGGCGCAGCGGCTGGCGGGCGTGGGCGTGCCGGTGGAGCTCAGGCGGCTGTTGCGGGCGATGAATGCGCATGACAGCCTGGCGCTGGAAGGGTTGCAGGTGTCGCCGCTGGACGTGGAGCGGGCCTTGCGCAGCGGCGATATGCCGGGTTCTGTTGATGGACTGGATGACGCGGGGGTGCGGCGTGTTGTCGCGTACATGGACACGCAAGCTGCGCTGGAGGCGCGCTGGGGCGGCTGGTCTTGCCAGAGGATCTGGTCGGCGCAGATGGTGCGCGACATTCATCAGGATTTGTTTGCGCGCCTGCCGCAGGCTGACTTGGTGTTGCCCGCGGGCCAGGCGATGGTGCCGGGCGCGCTGCGCAAACGTGCGGCGGGCGTGGCGCTGCATGCGGCGCCTGCGCCGGCCGCAGTGGGTGGGCTGCTGGCGCACTGGGGCGCGGCGTACGGCGGTGTGCGGCGCGGCGAGCTGCAACTGGTGGCGGTGGCGGCGTCGCACCACCGGCTGGCGTGGATTCACCCGTTTCCCGATGGCAACGGGCGCGTGGCGCGGCTGCACACGCACCTGGCCCTGGGCGCGCTGGGCCTGACACAGGGCTTGTGGTCGCCGCTGCGCGGATTTGCGCGCGGCGACCAGGCTTACCGTGCGCAACTGGCTGCGGCCGATGCGGATGGCTCGGCCGGGCGCGCGGGGCAGTCGCTGGCGGCGTGGGTGGCCTATGTACTGGCGCTGTGGCGGGACCAGGCTGTGATGATGTCCGGCCTGCTGGACCTGTCGGGCATGAAGGACCGGATTGCGGCTTGCCTGGCCTATGAGGAGAACGTGGTGCGCCAGGGCGTGCGCAGCGCGTCGCTGCGGGCGCTGCATTACCTGCAGCTGACGCCGTCGGCGCTGGAGCGCAGCGACTTCAAGGCGCTGCTGGGGCTGGGCGAGCGGCTGGCCACGGCGCAGGTGACGGCGCTGCTCAAGCGCGGTTTGCTGGCCACGGATTCGCCGCACGGCAAGCTGCGTTTTGGCGTGCCGCAGCATGCGCTGCGTTTTTACTTTCCGGGGCTTTGGCCGCAGGCCGAGGCGGGCCGTGGTGCAGTGCCGTAGCGGCCCAAAGCGCCCACTGAACCGGCGCGTGCAGCTACAAAGTAAATAGCAGCTTGCCGGCAGCGGGTGTCCGCCCGGGCGCGGCAGCGCCGCATAATCAATTCATTTTTTGCGGGGACGCGACACTATGGGCATGCTGATGTTGGGACTGGTTATTTTTTTGGGCGTGCATTCCATACGCATCGTGGCCGACGGCTGGCGCACGGCCATGGTGGCGCGGCTGGGCGCGTCGACCTGGAAGGGCTTGTACGCGGTGCTGTCGGCCGTGGGCCTGGGGCTGGTGGTGTGGGGTTTCAGCCTGGCGCGCAAGCAGCCGGTGGAGATGTGGTGGCCGCCGTCTTTCATGCGCCATGTGGCGTGGCTGCTGACGCTGGTGGCCTTTGTGCTGCTGGCGGCGGCCTATGTGCCGCGCAACGCCATCAAGGCGCGGCTGCATCACCCGATGGTGCTGGCGGTGGCGGTCTGGGCGGTGGCGCATTTGCTGGCCAACGGCAATGTGGCGCATGGCGTGCTGTTTGGCAGCTTTTTGCTCTGGTCGCTGCTGAGCTTTCGCGCCGCGCGCGGGCGCGACCGTGCTGCGCAAACGGTTTACCCGGCGGGCACGGCGGCGGGAACGGTGATGACGCTGGTGGTGGGCGGCGCGGCCTGGGCGCTGTTTGCGTTCTGGGCGCACGGGGTCTTGATGGGTATTCGGCCGGTCTGAGCGCGACGGCGGCGGCAGAACGTGTTGCGTCTGCTGACAGGCGCTATACACAAGCGGCCTGACCCTTTCATATGGTGAATACAGGACCGATTGTTTGCGCTCACTTACGGTGGAACGCCTTTAAAGAAAGGGCTTCGCATTGACTTACAAAGTCAACAAAGCGGAAACGGGGCCGAAACGCGGGGCACAGAAGATGAAGCCTTCTTCAACAGCAGGAGCTTCAATGCCCAGTTTCAACAACATTCCTTCCTCTAATGCTCAGATTTCTTCCCGCATGGCCCGTCCACGGCTGTCGCGGGCCTTGCCCTCCTTGCTGGTGCTCACCACCGCGTTGGCATGGGGCGCTTCAGTGCACGCCGCCGGCCTGGGGCTTGATGGCAGCATGCCCGGTGCCGCGGTGACGGCCGGGCCTGCATTGGTCGGAGGTGCGGGGGTCGGTGTTGGCCTGGGTCTGGGCGCCAATACCGCCGTGCAGCCCGCTGGCGGCACGGCCAATGCTGGCGTGGGTCTGGATGCCGGTGTGCGCGCTGGCGTCAACGGCAACGTGACGGCTGAGCAGCGCATGGCGGCTACGGGCGCTGCCGCCTCGGCTGGTGCGGGTGCACAGGTTGACAGCGGTGTGAACGCTTCGGGCGCAGTCAACAGCGTGACCAGTGGCGCCGGCCAGCTGCTGGGCGGTGTGCGGGGTACCGGGCAGGCTGCGGGTGACGCGGCAGTCCAGGGCGGCAAGCGGGTGACGCAGGTTGCGAAGGCGAAGGTCAAGTCTGGCGCAAAAAGTGCCAACCAGGCCGCGGATGCCGGCGCCGGCATGACGGCGGGCGGCAATGCCACACCGAGCATCAACGCCAACGTCAAGGCGGGTGCCGCCGTTCAGGGCAATGTGCCGGTGCGCTAACCGGCGGTAGTGTCCGCTCAAAAAGCAGCACTTGCCGAAAGGCAGGGGCTGCTTTTTTTCTGGAATTTTCGCAGCGACGCAGGCCACCTATGCCCCGGCTCCGCATGGCACCTTCCCCCAAAGGCGGGAAGGAGAAAATCGGGGATGGTGCGTTGTTGGCCGGAACTCGCGTCAGTCCAGGTCGTCGGCGTCGCTGCCCCGGTTGCTGCGCCAGATGGCGCGCACCAGCCAGAGGCCGCCCAGCATGGCACCCATAAAGCCCAGAAACCCGAAGATCGGCAGGCCCAGCAGGGTGGGGCCGCCCTTGACGGTCATGACAATCGATGAGCCGATGATGAGCGCGGCAATCACCAGCGCCAGGGTCAGGCGGTTGGCGGCGCGGTCTATCTGGTTGCCTACGCGCTTGAGGTGCGCCAGCTCGATGCCGACATGCACCCGGCCGCGCCGGGCGTTGCGCAGCAGGCGCGACACATCGTGCGGCAACTGTTCGGCCACAGCCAGCGTGCGGCGCAGGGTGTGCCAGGTGCGGGCGGCCAGTACCCTGGGCTGCAGGCGGGCACGCGCCACCCGGCGCAGCAGCGGCTCGGCTTCGGCGGCCATGTGAAAGGCGGGGTCCAGGCCGCGGCCCATGCCTTCCAGGCTGATGAAGGCCTTGATCAGCAGCGCCAAGTCTGGCGGCAGGCCCAGCCGGTGCTCGCGCAAAATGCCGGTGACGTCAGACAGCATCTGGCTCAGGTTGAGCTGTGCCAGCGGGGTGCCGTGGTACTGGTCGACAAAGGCTTCGATCTCGGCTTCCAGCTGCGCCGGGTTCACGCTCTGCTCGTCGCCGGTCCAGTCGAGCAGCACGTCGACCACGGCCTGCGGCTGGCGCTCAACCAGGCCCAGCATCAGGTCCAGCACCTCTTCGCGCCGCCGCGTCGACAGCCGCCCGACCATGCCGAAGTCGATGAAGGCGATGCGGTTGCCGGGCAGGTAAAACACGTTGCCGGGGTGCGGGTCGGCATGAAAAAAGCCGTCTTCGACGATCATCTTGAGCACGGCCTGGGCGCCGCGCCGGGCCAGCAGGGGGCGGTCAAAGCCGGCTTCGGGTGTCAGCTGCGCGAGCTGGCTGCCGGGCACGCCGCCCACGTAGTCCTGCACGTTGACGCGCTCGCCGGTGTGCGCCCAGTGCACGCGCGGAATCACGATGTCAGGCAGGCCGGCCAGGTTGGCGGCAATGCGTTCGGCATGGCGGCATTCGGCGGCCAGGTCCAGTTCGCGCCGCAGCGACCTGGCAAACTCGCGCACCAGCTGCTGCGGCTGATAGGGCTTGAGCGTGGGCATTTCGGTTTCGGCCAGCGCGGCGACGTGGCCGAGCAGGCGCAGGTCGGCCTCTATGACCTCGGTGATGCCGGGGCGGCGGATCTTGACGATGACTTCGCATCCGCCGTGCAGCTGCGCGCGGTGCACCTGGGCAATCGAGGCAGCGGCCAGCGGCGCGGTGTCAAAGCGGGCGAATACGTCTTCGAGTTCGCCGCCCAGGTCTTCGCGCAACTGCGGGCGCAACTGCTCCAGCGGCACGGCGGGCACATGGCTGTGCAGCTTCTCAAACTCGGCAATCCACTCGGGCCCAAACAGGTCGGCGCGGCCGGCCAGAATTTGCCCGAGCTTGACAAAGGTGGGGCCGAGTTCTTCCATGGCCAGGCGTACCTGCACCGGCGGCGCGAGGCGGGCCAGGTCGGCGGCCGAGTCCCAGCGGATGGCGTGGCCGGCGCGCTCCAGCTTGTCGGCCAGGCCGAGGCGGCGCACGCTCTCGGCAAAGCCGTGGCGAATCAGCACACCGGCAATTTCGTTCAGGCGGCGCATGTCGCGCGCAGCGCTCAGGGTCTCTATCAGCATGGCCGGATGATAGCCCTGCGGTGGCCCGTATGGTGGGGCGGCTCAACGCAAAAAGGGCAGCGGATGCATGTCCGCTGCCCTTTTGAATGGCGCTATGGCCCGTGGGGGCCGGCGTTTATTGCACGCGTCGCTCGATCGTGATTTGCTCGACTTCCACGCGGCGGTTGGGCTCCAGGCATTTGATCAGGGCCGTGCGGTTTTTGTCGCTGCATTCAACCACCGGATTGGCTTCGCCCTTGCCTTGGGCGTTCAGGCGGTTGGCGCTGACGCCCTTGGCGCTCAGGTAGTTTTTGACGGCATTGGCCCGGCGCTCGGACAGCGCCTGGTTGTAGCTGTTGGAGCCCAGGCGGTCGGTGTAGCCGGTGATGACCACGTCGTTGACGGTGCTGTTGGCGGCGAGGGCGCTGGCGATTTCGTCGAGCTTGGGTTGTGGTGCCCGCAACTCGGCGCTGTCAAAGGCAAACAGTTCGGTGGCCGACAAGGTGTACTTTTCAAAGCGCGGCGGAGGTGGCGGCGGTGGCGGTGCCACGACGACGGGCGCGGGCGCTACCGCCACATAGGCGGGTGCGGCCACATAAGGGGCCGGTGCTTGCGCTTTCGGGCCAAAGCGGTAGATCAGGCCGACCGAGTACAGGTCGACGTCACCCTTGTTGCCCACGGCATCGTTGACGCGGTAGCGCTCGCCCTCCAGGCGCATCGCGAGTGAATCGGTGAACGCATACTGAAGGCCCGCGCCAAACTTGTAGTTTGTGGCGTTTTTGCTGGGGTTGGGGTTGGTGACGCGGACGGCGCCCGTGCCGCTGAAGTTGTCGCGGGTTTGCGCGTAGTTCACGCCGACACGGCCAAAGACCGAGAACTTTTCAGTCACGGGCAGCGTGCCCACCAGGTCCAGGTTCAGGCCCCTGACCTTCATGGAGCCGTTCAGCGTGCCCGGTGGAACCGTGGTGGCGGTGTAGCCGAACTTGCCGAGGTCGAAATAGCCGCCTTCCACCGCAAAATTCTTGTTGAGCTGGTAGCCGCCAAAAATCTTGAAGCCGGTGGAGCGGTCGTCGTCGACGATGGTGGCGGAGGTAAAACCATCATTCAACAGGCCGCTGCGGATGCGCGCGTCGTCGATGGTGGCCCGGGACTGGCCGACGTTGGCGCCGCCGTACCAGCCGGTGTCTTGCGCCATGGCCAGGGGGCTGAGCAGGGCAGCGAATGCTGCCAGGCCCAGGGTTCCTGATGCGGTTCTTGATTTCATGTTGTTCTCCAGGAGGGTTCTAAAAACGCTTGTGCTTGTGTCTGCTGCGTCGTTCATTGATTCAAACTAACCGGGCAGTGGGTGGCGCTCACTGCGCACCACCCGAACTACAGGTATTTCAGGCTGACACGGCCTGCGGTGTGACCGCAGGCCGTACGCCTTCTTGCTGGCTTACTGGCAGGTGGCTGGGCCACTTGAATGGCCCGGCACGGAAACCACGTTGCCGTCCAGCACAAATGCGCCGTCGGTCGATGCACCGGCAAACAACCGGCCGCAAGAGTTTGCGCCCACTTGCATCGTGACGTCGCTACTGGCAAGGATGTTGCCCTGCCACGTCGTGCCGGTGGTGAGCGTTGCGGCGCTGCCAGCCCACCAGTAAACGTTGGATGCCTTGGCCCCGTTGATCAGCAGGATGCGGGCGTTGGGCGCGGTACCGACGGTGCTTGAGGACTGGAACACGAATTCCGCGTTCGCGTCGCCTTTGGCATCGAGCGTGAGATCACCTGTGACCAGGATCGATGTGCTGGACTGATAGACACCAGGAGCGAAATAGTTGTCGCCCGTGACCGGGGCATTCCCGGCGGGTGCGCCCAGGGTCGTGCCTGCCGGAATGGCGGTGGCGCCGACCAGGATGGCGGGCGACAGTGCGATGTAGGTTGCCCGCAAATCGGCCTTCACCTTGCCTGACGTGACACCTGCATCCGGGAATAGCGGGCTGGCCACCGCGCCGTTGAGCGTGGGGGCCTTGCCGGCGCAAAGACCAAACGTGCCCGCCGCAAGAACGGACTCGGCATTGCATGTCGCCTGGGGATCCAGCACGACATTTCCGTTAATCGTGGTGGCTGCCGCGTTGGTCACGCCGGCAGTCGCTGCGATGGCGTAGGTCGCGGCCAGGCCGAGGTCGAACGATGAAGGCGCAGTTGCAACCAGGGCGGCGGCGGTCTTGAAGTTCCAGGTGTAGGTGCAGCCAAGCAGGGTACCCGTGCCGTTGGCGATGGGTGCCTGGATTACCGCCGTGTAGGCGGTGTTGGCCAGCAGTGCCGATGCGGTGGTCAAGGTGGCGACCTTGCTGACATCGTTGTAGCCGACCGAGGCCGGTATAAGCGCGACGCCTCCGGTGGGGGCGAGCTTGAAGGTGGCGGCATTGATGGTTGCCGCGTTCATGGATTCGCTGAAGGTGGCCGTGACCTGTTTGCCGCCGTTGGCCACGCCGCTCGTGCTGGTCGACGCCGTCAGGCTGCCGTTCGCAGGGTTGGTGAGGGTGACTGATGGGCCAGCGACCGGGCACACCGCGCCGGGGGCGATGGCGCCCGGTGGTGCCACGAGGACCATGTTGGAAACGTCTGCGCCCAGCACGGGATCGCGTCCGCCATCACCGCCGCCGCAGCCCGCGGCAAGCCCGCTCAGGAGCAGGGCTACAGACCAGCCCAGGGTTTTTGAATGGCCATTGAATTTTTTCATGCTTTTTTCCTGTGAGGCGCAAGTCCGACCCTGGAAGATGGGCGACCAGGAACTGCGGTATTTCGCCCCCTGAGTGTGCGCGGCTGAAACTTCCAGCCGTGTAGGCGGAAAGCCTGCGCGTTTGCAAGGGAAAGTAAGAAGTGCAAACGGGCCTTGCGCCCTTTCAGGTCGCTTCAGCCAGGAAAATTGCCGCCGCAGCCTGGCGGCCGGGGGCTTTTGATGGGGGCGCCGGCCGCCTTATTTAGGCTCTGGCAGTTCGATCTTGACTTCGAGCACGTCCAGGTTTTCCTGGCGTTCCAGGTTGACCTTGATGTCGTTGGGATTGATGTTGATGTACTTGGAAATCACCGCAATCAGGTCGCGCTGCAGCGCAGGCAGGTAGTCGGGTTCATGGCTGCTGCGGCCCGAGCGTTCGTGCGCCAGGATGATTTGCAGCCGTTCTTTGGCGACGCTGGCGGTTTTTTTCTTTTCGCCGAGCAAAAAAGACAGAAATGAAGCCATGGCGCTTTATTTCCCCCCGAACAGGCGTTTGAAAAAACCGGGTTTTTGCGCGTCAATGAAGCGCATCGGCTTGTCTTCGCCCAGAAAGCGGTCAATCACGTCCTTGTAGGCTTCAGACACATCGCTGCCTTCCATGTGCACGGCGGGCACGCCCTGGTTGGACGCTTGCAGCACGGCCTCGGATTCGGGAATGACGCCAATCAGCTTGATGCGCAGGATGTCCTGGATGTCTTCGAGCGACAGCATCTGGCCCTGGTCGACCCGGCTCGGGTTGTAGCGGGTGATGAGCAGGTGCTCCTTGATGGGCTCGCCGCCGTCGATGGCGCGCTGGGTCTTGCTCGACAGCATGCCCAAAATTCGGTCGGAGTCGCGCACCGAAGAGACTTCGGGGTTGGTCACGACCAGCGCTTCGTCGGCGAAGTGCATGGCCATGAGCGCGCCGGTTTCAATGCCGGCGGGGGAGTCGCAGACGATGTATTCAAAGTCCATGGTGGCCAGGTCCTTGAGGACTTTTTCGACGCCGTCCTTGGTCAGCGCGTCCTTGTCGCGCGTTTGCGAGGCCGCCAGCACGTACAGGTTCTGGCACTGCTTGTCCTTGATCAGCGCCTGGTTCAGCGTGGCTTCGCCCTGGATGACGTTGATCAGGTCGTAGACCACGCGGCGCTCGCAGCCCATGATGAGGTCCAGGTTGCGCAGGCCGACATCGAAGTCGATGACGGCGGTTTTATGGCCGCGCAGCGCCAGGCCGGATGAAAAGCTGGCGCTGGTGGTGGTTTTGCCCACGCCACCCTTGCCGGAGGTGACCACTATGATTTTTGCCATCTGAGAAAAGTCCTTTTGAAGTCGGTAAGGGGTGGGGTGGTCAGGGTTGGACCGTGCAGGCACCAGGCGCCTGCAGCGCAGCGCACAGGGGGATCATGCCATCACGTTCATGACAAGCTTGTCGCCGCCGGGGCCGGGCACCAGTTGCACCTGCACCGGACGGCCTGCCACACCGGGCGGCAGCGGGTGCTCGCTGGTGCGGTAGACGCCGGCAATCGACAGCAGTTCGGCTTCCAGCGCGAGTGCAAAGATGCGCGCGTCGGTGTTGCCGCGCGCGCCGGCCATGGCCTTGCCGCGCAGCGGCGCATAGACATGGATGTGGCCGTCGGCAATGACTTCGGCGCCGGCATTGACCATGGCCAGCACGATCAGGTCGCGGCCACGCGCATAGACCTGCTGGCCCGAGCGCAAGGGCTTTTCAATCACCAGCGCGCCTTGCGGGGGGGCGGCTGGTGCCTGGGCTGCGGCTACAGGGGCTGCGGGCGCTGCGGCGGGCCGGGGGGTGACCAGGTGCGCGTCGGGTACGGGCAGCAGGCCGGCTTGCAGCGCCGCGGCCATCTGCGCGGGGTTGCCGCCTTTGACGGCCACCGGCACCAGCTGGTAGGTGCCCAGCAGGGCGATCAGGGTTGAAAAGTCGATTTCGCCCACGGGCTTCCCGCTGGCCCTGGCCGCCGCTTGCAGCGGCGACAGGTCGATCATCAGCGGGTCCTGGTCGAAAAAATCGGGTACGTCGCCAAAACGCTGCGTCAGTTCGCGTGAAACGGCTGCGAGGTCGGTGGACTTGAGCAGCAAGGCGACCAGCGGCAGGTTGGCACTTTTGATCTCAAAAGTGGCGGGTGTGGTGGCCTGTGTGGCAACGGTCATGGGCAATGCGGGCCTTTTTGTCAGCGTGGTGCGGACAGGTCATGACGGCGAGGCCATGACCCGGGGATGCCCGAGGGTAGCGCAGGAACTGCCGGATGCACGCGCCAGTGGCACGCCATTTGTGAGCGTATGAAACGCGCCGCTTGCGCGCGCCCGGTTCGGCTCGGGGCGCTGCGTGCTGCCGGGAAAGCGTCGGGCATTGACTGCATGCGAAGGGTGCCTATGTAAAAACAGACAGTAATAAAAACATTATCCCGGAACTTCAGGCCGCTGCGGCTGCTGCTGCCGGGTCCGGGCCTCCATGACAAGGTAGACCAGGCTGGCCACGCCCAGCGGGGCAATGAAATAAATCAGCCGGTAAGCCACCAGCGCGGCCAGCAGTTCATGCCGGGGCATCTGCTGCGACAGGAGGGCGACAAACACGGCCTCCAGCACCCCCAGGCCGGCCGGGATGCGCGTGATGACGCCAGCCACGGCGGCCAGCAGCAGCGCACTGAGCACGGCTGAAAACGCGATGCGTTGCTGCAGCAGCACAAAAATAATGCCCGCCATCAGCAGCCAGTTGCCGGCGCCCATGAGCAGCTGCAGCCCGGCCATCCGGAACGTGGGCAGGTCAATCGTGTGGCCGCGCACCTGCAGCGTGCGCTGGCGCGAAAAAGCGCACACGCTCAGGTAAGCGGCGGCGGCGGCGAGCAAGACCAGGCCGATCAGCCGCAGATGGATGGCGGCTATGGGCCAGCTGGCGGGCAGGCGCAGCGGCTGCAGGCTGAACACTGCCCCGGCAAGCAGCACGTATCCCATCCAGTTGGCCAGCATGCTCAGCGACATGATGCGCGCGATGACGCCGGTGCGCAGCCCCAGGCGCGAATACAGGCGGTAGCGAAAAGCCACCCCGCCGACCAGTGAGCCCAGGTTCAGATTGAAGGCGTAGCTGATGAAGGTGATGGTCATCACGGTGGGCGCGCTCAGCGTGTGGCCGGTGTAGCGGCGCCCCAGCAGGTCAAAGCAGCTGTAAAGCAGCAGGCTGGTGGCGGCCAGTGCCACGGCGCCCCACACGGCGGTCCGCGGGTACTGCTGCAGCGAAAGAAACACCTCGCCCCAGTCGATGGTGCGCGCGCGCGACACCAGCAGGCTGGCCACCAGCACAAAAAACACGGCAGCGGCGCCGCGCTTGAGCCACGGCCACCAGGCTTTGCTGCTAACGCTCTGCCGGCCACCGGGCTTGCGGTGCGGCCGCCCGGGGCGGTGATGCGCGCGCCTGGGTTTCATGGGGGGCTAGACCGGACCGGACCGGACCGGTCGGCGACGGGGGCTTCGGGGTTGGCGCGCGGCGTGGCGGGCATGGCCAGGGTGAGGCGCGGCGTGTGCGCGGGCAGCCAGCCGGCCCAGGCCGGGTAGCGCCGCAGCAGGTGAAACACAAAAAAGCTGCGCACCGAGCGCCACCAGCTCCACGTCACCAGGTCAGTGGGCAAGATCTGGCGGCAGTCCTGCGCGATCAACTGGTCCAGCCGCGCGCTCAAATACTGGTTGAAGGCGCGGTCCTTGATGATGACGTTGGCCTCCAGGTTCAGCGACAGGCTGAGCGGGTCCAGGTTGCTGGAGCCGACCGTGGACCAGGCCTCGTCGGCCACGGCCACCTTGCCGTGCAGGGGCCGGGTGTTGTATTCAAAAATCCGCACGCCAGCGCTCATGAGGTGGTGGTAAAGCATGCTTGCAGCGGTCTTGACAATGGCCATGTCGGGCTCGCCTTGCAAGATGAGCTGCACCTCCACGCCGCGCTGCGCGGCCCGGCGCAGTTCCTTGATCAAGCGGTAGCCGGGGAAAAAATAGGCGTTGGCAATCACAATGCGGCGGCGCGCGGCCCGGATGGCGATGCGGTAGTGCTGCTCGATGTCCTTGGTGTGCGAGCGGTTGTCGCGCGTCACAAAAATGGCTGACGCCTCGCCCGCCGGCGCCGGCGTGGCGCGTCGCCAGGGCTGGGCGAGTTTTTGCGCCTGGGCCGAAAGGCCTTCCCGCAGCCGGCCGCTCAGGCTGGTGGCCGGCTCGCGCTGGTCCTCTGCCAGCGCCTGGTGCACATACGCGTGAATGTCGGCCACGATGGCGCCTTCTATCTCGACCGCATAGTCCTGCTTGGCGGTCGGGCCGAAGTCGGCCAGGTGGTCAGCCGAGTAGTTGAGGCCGCCTACAAAGGCCCGCTCGCCGTCCACCACCACAATCTTGCGGTGCATGCGGCGAAACAGGTTGGTGCGGTAGCCCCAGAGCTTGGGGCTGGGGTCAAACACATGCACCCGCACACCCGCCTGCGTGAGCGCCGAAATAAAGCCGGGCGACAAGTCGGGCGAGCCGTAGCCGTCAACCGTGATGTCGATCTGCACGCCGCGCGCGGCCGCCGTGAGCAAGGCGGCATGCAGCGCCAGGCCTACCTTGTCTTCAAACAGGATGAAGGTTTCGAGCACGACCTCGAATTGGGCGGCGGCAATGCACGCAAAGACGCGCGGAAAGAATTCCTCGCCGTTTTCAAGCAGGCGGAACTGGTTGCCGCTGATCCATCGGGTCATAAGCCATTCCGAAGCGCCAAAGTGGGGCTGTTGCAAGGAAGCTCAGCCGCCTCTGGGGGCAGCGCAGTACGCGAGGCGACAAGCGTGGGAGCCGCGAACGAAGCGCCGG
>NZ_JADMJK010000047.1 GCF_018780625.1 Polaromonas sp.
AGAGTTACATCATCATGGACGCGCCGCCCGCGCAGGAAGACTGCGCGCCCTTTGTGCAGGTCGCGGCGCTGATGCATGAAGCCGGGCTGAGCGCGCCGCAGGTGCTGGCCTGGGACGAAACGCTGGGCTTCATGCTGCTGAGCGACCTGGGCAGCCAGACGATGCTTGATGTGATTGCGCCGCCGGCCGACGTGGCCGCCATTGCCCAGCCCGGCGCCGGGCATTTCGAACTCTACATGGAGGCGGTCGATGCGCTGGTGCGCTGGCAGCTCGCCTCCCGCCCCGGCGTGCTGCCGCCCTATGACGACGCGCTGCTGTCGCGCGAACTGGCGCTGTTCCCCGAGTGGTATGTGGGCCGGCACCGCGGCTTTGCGCTCGATGACGGGCTCATGGGCAAGCTCGAGGCGATCTTTGCGCAGATCAAGGCCAGCAATTTGCAGTCGCTGGGCGGCGCGCGGGTGTTTGTGCACCGCGACTTCATGCCGCGCAATTTGATGGTCTCGGCCACCGGCGAACTCGGCGTGCTCGACTTCCAGGACGCGGTCTATGGCCCCATCAGCTACGACATCGCCAGCCTGATGCGCGACGCGTTCCTGAGCTGGGAAGAGGATTTCGTGCTCGACATCACCGTGCGCTACTGGCAAAAAGCGCGCAAGGCCGGGCTGCCGGTGGGCGATGACTTTGGCGAGTTTTACCGCGCCGTCGAGTGGATGGGCCTGCAGCGCCACCTCAAGGTGCTGGGCATTTTTGCGCGCCTCACGCTACGCGACGGCAAGCCCAAATACCTGGCCGACACGCCGCGCTTCATCAAATACGCCCGCAACACCGCCGCCCGCTACCGGCAGCTCGGGCCGCTGATGGTGCTGCTCGACGAGATTGAAGGCAACGAAACCCGCGTGGGCTACACGTTTTGATGAAAAATATGCCTTCAGTCCTTTCATTACGGGCGCAAGCAGCTATTTATTTAATAGCAATTCCCACTCCCCTGTGGACGGCCCGCCCATGAGCCCCCGCTTCTACGCCGACATCGCCCTCGTGCCCGGCACCTCGCTGAGCCTGCCCGAGCAGACCGCGCGCCATGTGCAGGTTCTGCGCCTGCAGCCGGGCGGGCGCATCACGCTTTTTAACGGCCAGGGCAACGGCCAGCCCGGCAGCGAAGGCGAATTCGAGGCCACCGTGGAGCGCATGGGCCGTAGCGATGTCGAGGTCGCCGTGGGCGCCTGGACCGCCACGGCGCGCGAAGCCAGCCGCGCCATCCACCTGGCCGCCGTCATGCCGGCCAACGACCGCATGGACTGGCTGATCGAAAAAGCCACCGAGCTGGGCGCGGCCAGCATCCAGCCGCTGATGAGCGAGCGCAGCGTGCTGCGGCTCAAGGGCGAGCGCGCCGACAAGAAACTGGCGCACTGGCGCGCCGCCGCCGCCGCCGCCTGCGAGCAGTGCGGACGCAACCGGGTGCCGCTGATTCACGAGGTCGCCACGCTCGCCGACTGGCTCAAAACCAATGCCAAGGCCGACAGCGCCGGCACGCGGCTGCTGCTGTCGCTGCAGCCCGGCACGCGCCCGCTGGTCCAGGCCGTGGCCGGCAGCGGGGCGCAGGCCGCGTTCACGTTCCTGAGCGGCCCCGAAGGCGGCCTGAGCCCCGCCGAAGAAGCCGCCGCCCTCGCCTGCGGCTTTGCACCCGTCACGCTGGGCCCGCGCGTGCTGCGCGCTGAAACCGCGCCGCTGGCCTGCCTGGCGCTGCTGACGCTGACCTGAAACGACCACACCATGAACCGCAACCTCTGGCTGCTGGCGATCTGCCAGGGCCTGTTTCTCACCAACAACGTCACCTTCATCGCCATCAACGGCCTGGTCGGCCTGAACCTGGCGCCGCTGGGCTGGATGGCGACCCTGCCGGTCATGGGCTATGTGGTGGGCGGTGCGCTGTCAACCGGGCTGGTGGCGCGCACGCAGCGCCGCTTTGGCCGCAAGGCCTCGTTCCAGCTCGGGCTGCTGGTGGCGGTGCTATCGGCCCTGCTCTGCTGCTATGCGGCCTACAGCCACAACTTCTGGCTGCTGGTGGCGGCCACCGTGGTGGCGGGCTACTACAACGCCAATGCGCAGCTCTACCGCTTTGCCGCGGCCGAGCTGGCGCTGCCCGCGTTCCGCGAAAAAGCCGTGTCGCTGGTGATGGCCGGCGGCCTGATAGGCGCGGTGGCCGGGCCCAATCTGGCGTCCGGCACGCGCAGCCTGACGGAGGTGCCGTTTGCCGGCGCCTACCTGGCGCTGGCGGGCGTGGCGCTGCTGGCCATGG
>NZ_JADMJK010000072.1 GCF_018780625.1 Polaromonas sp.
GCCATCAAGGCGCGCCTGCCCGAGCTGCAGTCCGGCCTGCCCGCCTCGGTCAATGTCGAGGTGCTAAGCGACCGCACCACCGGCATACGCGCGTCGGTGATGCACGTGGAAATAGAGCTGCTGCTGGCCGTGGTGATGGTGGTGCTGGTGATCTTTGCGTTTTTGGGCAACCTGCGCGCCACCGTGATTGCCAGCCTGGCGGTGCCGATTTCGCTGATTGGCACCTGCGGCGCCATGTACCTGCTGGGCTACAGCCTGAACAACCTGAGCCTGATGGCGCTGACGATTGCCACCGGCTTCGTGGTGGACGACGCCATCGTGATGATCGAAAACATTGCGCGCTACCTTGAAAAAGGCGAGACGCCCATGGCGGCGGCGCTCAAGGGCGCCAAGCAGGTCGGCTTTACCATCATCTCGCTGACGGTGTCGCTGATTGCGGTGCTGATTCCACTGCTGTTCATGGGCGACGTCGTGGGCCGCCTGTTCCGCGAATTCGCGATCACGCTGGCGATCACCATCTTGATTTCGGCCGTGGTGTCGCTCACGCTGGTGCCCATGATGTCGGCCAGATGGCTGAAGCCGGCACACGAAGCGCACAGCGACCAGCCGGCGGGCCGGCTGCAGCAGTTTTTTAGCCGCTTTTCCACAAGCGTCATGAAACGCTACACACAGGGCCTGCACGCGGTGTTCAGGCACCAGGGCGCCATGCTGCTGGTGGCGCTGGCCACGCTGGTGCTCACGGTGCTGCTGTATGTGCTGATTCCCAAAGGCCTGTTTCCCACGCAGGACACCGGCCAGCTGCAGGCCCGGGTCGAAACCACTCAGTCGGTGTCGTATGCCCGCATGGCCGAACTGCAGCAGGCCACGGCTCAGGCGATTCTGGAAGACCCCGATGTCGCCACGCTGAGTTCCTTCATTGGCGTGGATGCCGCCAACAACACCATGCTGCACACCGGGCGCATGCTGATCAACCTCAAGCGCGCGCGCACCGGCAGCCAGCAGGACACCATGGACCGGCTCAAGGCCAGCGCCAGCCAGATCGCCGGCGTGACGCTTTACCTGCAGCCGACGCAGGACTTGACGATTGACGCCGAAACCGGCCCGACCCAGTTCCGTGTGTCGCTCGAAGGCGCCGACAACGCGACGGTGGTGCAATGGGCCGGCCAGCTGACGCAGCGCCTGCGCCAGCTGCAAAGCCTGCGCAACGTCGCGTCCGACGCCGGCTCCAGCAGTTCCGGCGCCTACATCACGGTGGACCGCGACACCGCCTCGCGCCTGGCCATCACCACCGCGTCGATTGACGACGCGCTCTACAGCGCCTACGGCCAGCGCATCGTGTCCACGATCTTTACCGAGACCGACCAGTACCGCGTGATTCTGGAAGCGCTGCCCGACCCGCTGGCCGGCCCCGCGTCCCTGGGCAATTTGCCGCTCAAGACCGGCTCGGGCAGCACCACGCCGCTGTCCAGCGTGGCGCGCATCAAGGTCGAGCCGGCACCGCTGCAAATCACCCGCGTAGCCCAGTACCCGTCCACCACGCTGGGTTTTGACACCGCGCCGGGCGTGTCGCTAGGCAAGGCGGTCGACGACATCAAGCAGGCCGCCAAGGACATCGCCCTGCCCGCCAGCGTGACGCTGACGTTTCTGGGCGCGGCGGGCGCCTACCAGTCGTCGCTGTCGAGCCAGCTGTGGCTGATCCTGGCGGCCGTGGTCTGCGTCTACATCGTGCTGGGTGTGCTGTATGAAAGCTACATCCACCCGCTGACCATCATTTCCACCCTGCCGTCTGCCGGTGTGGGCGCGCTGCTGGCGCTGATGATCAGCGGCTCCGACCTCGGGGTGATCGGCATCATCGGCATCATCTTGCTGATCGGCATCGTGAAAAAGAACGCCATCATGATGATCGACTTTGCGATTGACGCCGAGCGCCATGAAGGCAAGTCGCCGCAGGAAGCGATTTTTCAGGCCGCCCTGCTGCGTTTCAGGCCGATCCTGATGACCACGCTGGCGGCGCTGTTTGCCGCCGTGCCGCTGATGCTGGGCTGGGGCGACGGGGCCGAATTGCGGCGGCCGCTGGGGCTGGCGATTTTTGGCGGGCTGATTGTGAGCCAGGTGCTGACGCTGTTCACGACGCCGGTGGTCTATCTGGCGTTTGACCGGCTGGGGCGGCGGGTTGGGCGCAAGCAGGAGGTTGCTGCGTGAAGCGTTACGCTGGTGACTTTCGGGTGGGTCTTGGTTTCGGGGCCGGGGGTTGCCCGGCGGCAACTCACTTTTCTTTGCTTCGC
>NZ_JADMJK010000019.1:0-6263 GCF_018780625.1 Polaromonas sp.
GGTTCCGCGGCCCCTGCTGGCTCGGGAGTGTCGCTCCCATGCTTGTCGCTTCGCTTACTGCGCTGCCCCCCGAGGGGGCTGGCCTTGCTTGGGGCGGCCCGGCGCAGCGGCCTTTTTCCAGAAAAATCAAATGAAACTACTGATTAAAAATGGCCGTGTCATCGATCCGGCGACCGGACTCGACCAAATCGGCGACGTGTGCATTGCCGCGGGCCGCATCGTGTCGCTGCACGGCAGCACGGCCGATTTCGCGCCCAACAAAACCCTGGATGCCACCGGCTGCATCGTGGCGCCGGGTCTGATCGACCTGTCGGCCCGGCTTGGCGAGCCCGGCCACGAACATGAAGGCATGCTGGAGAGCGAACTGGCGGCCGCCGTGGCGGGCGGCGTGACCAGCGTGGTGTGCCCGCCCGACACCGACCCGGTGCTCGACGAGCCCGGCCTGGTTGAAATGCTCAAGTTCCGCGCCGAAAAGCTGCACCAGTCGCGCGTGTTCCCGCTGGGCGCGCTGACCCGCGCCCTCAAAGGCGACGCGCTGACCGAGATGGTCGAGCTGACTGAAGCAGGCTGCGTCGGTTTTAGCCAGGCCGAGGTGCCGCTGGCCAATACCCAGGTGCTGCTGCGCGCGCTGCAGTACGCCGCCACCTTTGGCTACACCGTCTGGCTGCGTCCGCAAGAACTGCATCTGGGAAAAGGCGTGGCGGCCAGCGGTGCGCTGGCCACGCGCCTGGGCCTGAGCGGCGTGTCGGTGGCCGCCGAAACGATTGCGCTGCACACAATTTTTGAACTGGTGCGGGCCACCGGCGCGCGCGTGCACCTGTGCCGCATCAGCAGCGCCGCAGGCGTGGCGCTGGTGGGCAAGGCCAAGGCTGAAGGCCTGGGGGTGACCTGCGATGTCAGCATCAACAGCCTGCACCTGACCGACGTGGACATTGGCTACTTTGACAGCCGCATGCGCTTGAACCCGCCGCTGCGCCAGCAGCGTGACCGCGACGCGATCCGCCAGGGCCTGGCCGACGGCACGATAGATGCGCTGGTGTCCGACCATACCCCGGTCGATGAAGACGCCAAAACCCTGCCGTTCGCCGAAGCCGAGCCCGGCGCGACCGGCCTTGAGCTACTCCTGGGCCTGGCCTGCAAATGGGGCAGCGACAGCCCGGGCGGCCTGATGCGTGCCCTTGCGGTGCTGACGAGCGAACCCGCCCGGGTGCTGGGCGACGCACTGGGCACTTTGCAGGCCAGCGCGGGCCGCCTGGTCAAGGGCGGTGTGGCTGACATCTGCGTGTTTGACCCGGACAGCAGCTGGATGGTCGAGCCGGCCGCCTTGCGCAGCCAGGGCAAGCACACGCCTTTTTCGGGCCACGCGCTGCCCGTGCGTGTGCGCTGGACGCTGGTGGGCGGCCAGGTGGCTTTTGAAGCCGCGCCTTAAGCGCCGGATCGCGCCATGAAGCTGCTGGGTATTTCCTGGAAGTTGCTGCGCGCCATGCTGCATACCGGGCATGGCTTTTTGACCATCAAAATCGTTTTTCCAAAGCTGGAGCAGGCCGACCGCGATGCGCGCGTGCACGCCTGGTCGGGTCAAATGCTGCGTATCGTGGGGATCGAGCTGGAGGTCATCGGCATACCGCCGGCCGGCGGGCCGGTGCTGCTGGTCTCCAACCATATTTCATGGCTCGACATCCTGGTCATCCATGCGTCGCGCCACTGCCGGTTTGTCTCCAAATCCGACATCAAAGGCTGGCCCGTGGTCAACACGCTGGCGGCGGGCGCGGGCACCTTGTACCTGGAACGCGGGTCGCGCCGCGATGCACACCGGGTGGTCGGGCAAATGGCCGACCGGCTGCGGGAAGGCGACATTCTGGCGGTGTTTCCGGAAGGCACGACCGGGGACGGCATCACGCTCAAGCCCTTTCATGCCAACCTGATCCAGGCCGCCATCGAGGCGTCGGTGCCGGTCCAGCCGATGGCGCTCAAGTTCATTGACGCCGACAGCGGAGCGACCAGCTTTGCCCCCAGCTATGTGGGCGACGAAACCTTGCTGGGCTCAATCTGGCGCACCCTCACTGCCAAAGGCTTGAAAACCGTCGTGACCTTTGGCGCGCCCCAGGCCCACCAGGGGCAAACCCGGCGCGTGTGGTCGGAGTCCTTGCGCGAAGAGATTGAACGGCTGCGGCGAGACTAGATCAGCGCGTCCGTGTCCGTTGCGCTGCTGGCCGTCGCCTCGCGCGCAAAGGTCACCACATGGTCCACCTCGGCGCGTATGCCAATCCACTCGCCCAGGGCATGGTCGTGGTGCGACGGCACCAGCGCCACCACGGTCTCGCCGCTGGGCAGCCGCAGCGTGTACAAAAAGTCCGAGCCGCGAAACGCCTTGCGCAAAATCTGCGCCCTGACCGGTGAATGGTCGTCATGCACGATGTCGTCGGCCCTGAGCAGCACATCGCACAGCCCGCCGGGGTAGGCGTCTGGCAGCGGGCATTCCTGCATGTTGGTCAGGTCGCCCAGCGCGGTGTGCACCACCACCTCGCTGGCGCGCTGCTCAATGCGCGCCTGCGTGAACACGCCGTGACCAATAAAGTTGGCGACAAAGCGCGTGGCCGGCCGGTGGTACAGCGCATAGGCGTCTTCCCATTGGTGCAAATGCCCTTCGTGCATCACGCCAATCCGGTCGCCAATGGCAAACGCTTCGAGCTGGTCATGGGTGACAAACAGGGCCGTTGCGCCGGCCGCCTTCAGGATGCCGCGCACCTCGTGCGCCAGGCGCTCGCGCAAATCCACGTCCAGGTTGGAAAAAGGCTCGTCCAGCAGCAGCAGTCGCGGCGCCGGCGCCAGCGCACGGGCCAGCGCCACCCGTTGCTGCTGCCCGCCCGACAGCTCGTGCGGAAAGCGCTTGTGCGCGTTGCCCAGGCCCACCAGGTCCAGCACTTCGCTGACACGCTGCGCACGCGCAGCGGTGGCCAGGTGCGTGAGCCCGAACGCTACGTTGTTGGCCACATTCAGGTGCGGAAACAGCGCGTAATCCTGGAACACCATGCCAATGCGGCGCAACTCTGCCGGCATATGGACGGCCGGGCTGCTGACGACTTCCTGCGCCAGCCGTATGGTGCCCGCCTGCGCCCGTTCCAGTCCGGCCACCGCGCGCAGCAAGGTGGTTTTGCCGCAGCCCGAGGGGCCGATGAACACGCCGATTTCGCCCGCCTGCAGACTGAACGACACGCCTTCGACGGCAGGGTGGGGCTGGCCTGCGTAGTGCACACCCAGTTGGGAGACATCTAAAAACATGAAGTCGATTGTAGATGCTTACAATTCTCATTTGCAGTGACTGACTGCAAAGACCACAGCGACTGCGGCTGGGCCACCTGATGCCTCCTGCAACCGCCTTTTTTCGGATCTCCATGCTCCGCCGCATTTTATTTATTTATTTACCGTCCACCCTGTTGGCGGTGCTGGTCGGCCTGCTGACCTTGCCGGTCGTGTCCGTGCTTTTGTCCTGGCTGCAGTTCGATGGCGAGGCCGCCTCTATTCTCAGCCAGATGCTGCAAACCGTGCTGCCGGACTACGTCTGGACCTCGCTGCTGCTGTGCCTGTTTGTCGCCTTTGGCGTGGCCGCAGTCGGGATGGCCACGGCCAGCGCGGTCACGCTGTTCGAGTTTCCGGGCCGGCGCACCTTTGAGTGGGCCTTGCTGTTGCCGCTGGCCATGCCGGCCTACGTCGTGGCCTATGCCTACACCGACTTTTTGCAGTACGGCGGGCCGCTGCAGAGCTGGTTGCGTACCGCCTTCGGGCTGCAGGGCCGCTTGCTGCCTGAAGTGCGCAGCCTGGGCGGTGCCGTGCTGGTCTTTACCGTAGCGCTTTACCCGTATGTGTACTTGCTCGCCCGCACCGCGCTGTCGGAGCGGGCGGTGCACCTGATGGAAGCGGCCCGCCTGCTGGGCGCGCCGCTGTCCCGGCGCATTCGCGAGGTGGCCCTGCCGCTGGCCCGGCCGGCCGTGGCCGCTGGCGTGGCGCTGGCGTTGATGGAAACCCTGGCCGATTTCGGTGTGGTCAGCTACTTTGGCATCCAGACCTTCACCGCCGGCATCTACAAGGCCTGGCTGTCCATGGACAACCGCATGGCCGCCGCCCAGCTGGCGACCGTGCTGCTGATTTTTGTGGCCGTGCTGCTGCGCATTGAGCACAGCGCGCAGCGCCGCATGCGTTTTGCGGGCGCGCGGGGTGGGCGCGCGGGCGCGGCCGATGCGGCGCCGGTTCAGCTCCAAGGCGCGCGCGCGCTGGCGGCCTGGCTGGTCTGCGCCTTGCCGATTGCCCTGGGCTTTGTGCTGCCCGTGCTGTTCATGCTGCGCCCGCTGATTCTGGGCTGGGACAACCTGCTGTGGGACAACTTTATAAGCTGGACGATCAACAGCTTCTGGCTCGCCAGCCTGAGCGCGGTGCTGGCCACGGCGCTGGCGCTCAGCCTGGCCTTTGCCGTGCGCCGCCAGCCCAACCTGCTCAACCGCGCCGCCATCCAGCTGGCCAGCCTGGGTTACGCCGTGCCGGGCGCCGTGATTGTGGTGGGCCTGCTGCTGCCCGTGGGCTGGCTGCAGGCGGCCGCACCGCAAACCGGCGCCGGCTACTGGATCACCGCCACCGTGCTCGGCATTGTCTGGGCCTACCTGGTGCGCTTTAGCGCCGTGGCCCTGCAAACCATCCAGAGCGGCTACTCCCGCATTCCGGCCAGCTTTGACGACAGCGCCCGCATGCTGGGCACCACCGGCGCCGGGCTGCTGGCCCGCGTGCACTGGCCGCTGCTCCAGCGTTCGGTGGCGGTGGCCGGGCTGCTGGTGTTTGTCGATGTGATGAAGGAGCTGCCCGCCACGCTGGTCCTGCGCCCCTTCAACAGCGACACCCTGGCCGTGGTCACCTACCAGCTGGCGCGCGACGAGCGCTTGGGTGAGGCAGCCCTGCCGGCGCTGGCGCTGGTGCTGGTCGGCCTGCTGCCGGTGGCCTTGCTCAGCCGTACCTTGCGGGCAAAGTAGCGCGCCAGCCTGTACGCAGCGCTTGGCTGTAGGCATCAGCCTACGGCTGCCGAATGTGCGGGACTACCCGTACTTGATGGCTTCGTTGCTACGCTTCCTCCATCTGTAACGGGGCTTGCGGTCGTTGAAAAACCGCCACAAATTCCCGGCGGGCTCATCAACAACCGGAAGAAAAACCATGAACAAAGATCGCGTTGAAGGTAACTGGCTGCAATTCAAGGGCAAGCTCAAAGAGCAGTGGGGCAAGCTGACCGATGACGATCTGGATGTCATCGCCGGCAAGCGTGACCAGCTGCTGGGCAAGCTCCAGGAACGTCATGGCATCACTCTGGAAGAGGCCGAAAAGCAGGTCACGGCATGGCGTGAGAAAAATCCAACCAATTTCTTCGAGCGCTACTGAGCCTGCCAGGTTCGGTCCAACTCCCCGCTCCCATTCATTCAAAACGCATTCAAGGATTCATCATGAAAATCAAATTACTCGCGCTGACGTTTGCCGTTTCTTGTGCCTTTGCCGGCAACGCCATGGCATTGACCAAAGACGAATACAAGACCCAAAAAGACCAGATCAGCGCCGACTACAAAGTCAACCGCGACAAATGCGCGACCTTGAAAGCCAACGCCAAAGACATCTGCGTGGCTGAAGCCAAGGGCGTCGAAAAGGTCGCCAAGGCCGAACTGGAGGCCCAGTACAAGCCAAGCGCCAAAAACACCCAGAAGATCGCTTTGGCCAAGGGTGATGCCGCCTACGCGACCGCCAAGGAAAAGTGCGATGACCTCGCGGGCAACGCCAAGGATGTCTGCGTCAAGGACGCCAAGGCCGCGCTTGTAAAAGCCAAGGAAGACGCCAAAGTGGTCAAGGCCGCCGTGGACACCAGCAAGGAAAAAGCCCAGACCATGGGCGAGGTCAAGAAGGACGCCAGTGCCGCGACCCGCGAAGCCGACTACAAGGCCGCCAAAGAGCGTTGCGACAGCCTGGCCGGTGCCGCCAAAGACACCTGCCTGAGTGACGCCAAAGCCAAATTCGGCATGTAATTGAGGTGCGAATGCATGCCACTGCGGCGTGCATTCGCGGCACCAACGCCTTGAAAATCCCGGCCATGCGCAAGCATGCCGGGATTTTTTTGACTAAAAATGCTATTGATTAAATAGCTAAAAGAGTCCGTGTAAAAAGGGCTGTCGACTGATTTTATTAAAAATAAAAATAAAAATAGGCCGGCATGCCTGCATTGCCTCACGACGTGCCTT
>NZ_JADMJK010000019.1:6363-12215 GCF_018780625.1 Polaromonas sp.
TAAAAATAAAAATAAAAATAGGCCGGCATGCCTGCATTGCCTCACGACGTGCCTTGCAACGACTCGACGACACGGCCTTTGCTGACACGCTGTGCATGCGCCCACGCCTAGGATGGGTTCATCACCATCACGGAACTTTTATGCCTGCCAATTTTTTTCCAACCCGCCGCCAAGCCCTTTTCTGGCTGGCCGCCAGTACCGCCTTTCCCGCTGTCGCCGCCAAAGTGCAGCAGCGCCCCCCGGCCAGCGCCCTGACCGGCACCGCGCTGATGGAGCGCGTCAACGCCGCTACCAGCACGCCGCCGCTGGCCCAGGGCGCGCGCGGCGAGGCCGTGCTGCGCGCGCAGATCCTGCTGGACCAGGCCTGGTTCTCTCCGGGCGAGATCGACGGTGCCTACGGCCCCAACATGCGCCGCATGGTGGCCGCGTTCCAGACCGCGAACAGCCTGAAATCGACGGGCCGCATCGACAGTGAAACCTGGAAAACCCTGGCGGGCCCGACGCCTGCGCCGCTGCTCAGCGCCTACACGCTGACCAAGGAAGATGCCGCCGGCCCCTTCACCACGCTACCCCTCGACACCATGGAGCGCGCCCAGCTCAAGTCGCTGGGCTACGAATCGATTCAGGAAGCGCTGTCCGAAAAATTTCACTGCAGCCCGGCATGGCTGCGCGACGCCAACCGCGGCAGCGCCTTTGAGGCCGGTGACAGGATCGTTGTTCCGGCCACGGGCAGCGACAAGGCGCCGACCAAAGCCGCGTCGATCCGCATCGATAAATCCGAGCATGTGCTCTACCTGCTCGACAAGGCCGATCTGCCGGTGGCCGCCTTCCCGATCAGCATGGGCAGCGTCTCGGACGCCTTGCCGATTGGCCGCATGGAAATCAAGAATGCCGCCAAAGACCCGGTGTTCACCTTTGACCCCGCGCTGCTCAAGGACACCCGTAAAACCGATAGCAAGACCGACATTGCGGCCGGCCCGAACAACCCGGTTGGCGTTTACTGGCTTGGACTCAGCAAGCCGCACTGGGGCATTCACGGCACGCCAAAGCCCGAACGCGTGGGCTCGGCAGAAACCAACGGGTGCATCCACCTGACCAACTGGGACGTGCTGCGCGTGGCCCAGGTCGTCAAAATCGGCTATGCCGTGGATGTTCATGCTTGATTCGTTGGTGGGGCGCTGGCGGGACCGGTTCGGGCTTGCCATGCTTTGCCTGGCTTGCGCCGCCTGCACCCAGGCGGTTCCGGCCGACGCCGCGCCCTTGGTGGCCGCCAACATGCCTGCCGAGCCGCCCGGGCTGCTGCTGCCGGTGCAGGGCATCGCGGCCCGTGATTTGCGCGACACCTTCGACGATGGCCGGGACGGCAACCAAAGAGGCCATGAGGCCATCGACATCCTGGCACCGCGCGGCACGCCGGTGCTGGCCGTGGCTGACGGGCCCATCGTCAAGCTGTTCCTGAGCAAGCCCGGCGGCATCACCGTGTACCAGTTTGATGCGACCGGGCAGCTGGCCTATTACTACGCCCACCTGGACCGCTATGCCGACGGGCTGGCAGAAGGGCAAATAGTGCGCCGTGGCAGCGTGGTGGGCTATGTGGGGTCCACCGGCAACGCCAGTCCGGACGCGCCCCACCTGCATTTCGCCATCTTCCGGCTCGGGCCTGAAAAACAGTGGTGGAAGGGCGAGCCCATCAACCCGTTTGGCTATCTGGGCGGCAAGCAGCCCTGACACCGGGCCGCGTTGCCGGGTCCATCACCAGTTGCGGACCCGGCCGGTGTCGAGATGCACAAACTGCTCGCGTGGGTAAAAGCCTACGCCGCCCGCACCCAGCGACAGCGCCGCCTGGTGCAACTCGCTCAGCGGCACGCCGGGCAGACGCACGTCAATGGCGCGGCCTTCCATGTGCAGGCTGTGCTTGGCCACGCCGCCGCTGCGTGTCTGGCGCAGGTTGGCGTTGGTGGCGGGGCAGCGGTAACCGGAGATCACCTCGAAAGAGCCCTTGCTGCCTAATAGCTGTTGCACGCGGTGCAGTTGGTCGTATATCTGCGGGTCCATCAGGCCGATGTCGCCGGTGTAGTGGTCGCGCAGAAAACGGTTCAATGAGCCCAGCGCAGCGGGAAGGTAGCGTTCGCTGTCGGCGTACACGAGGTCGATTTTTTCGTGCGTGTGGGTGTGAACCAGCGCCAGCCCGCGTGCGTCCGGCACCGACGCCAGGACGGCAGGGGCCGCCATTGCCGGCAGGGCGGCGACCGCAGCGAGTCGCGCCGTGTGGTGCAGAAAGCGGCGGCGGGCCAGTGTGAAGGGGTCGCGCATGGTTTATTCCTTGATGGACGACAGATTTTGCGTGCGCTGCCGCAAGGCGGCGTCCAGCAGGCGGTCGAGCCCATAGATATCTTCTAAAAAGAACATACGACCCTCTTTTACCAGCGCAGTTCCATAAGCAATCAGCACAGGCACCGGCTCGGCCAGCCGCAGCGTGGCCGATTGACCCCGGCGCATCGCCTTTTGTATGCGGTCCTCGGTCCACTCCGGCATGCCCTTGAGCACGAATTTGGCCAGCGCCACCGGCTGCTCGACGCGGATGCAGCCGTGGCTGAAGTCGCGCCGGTCGCGCTCGAACAGCTGGGTCGCCGGGGTGTGGTGCAGGTAGATGTTGTCGTGGTTTGGAAACACAAACTTGATGTCGCCGAGCGCATTTTTGGGCCCCGGCCGCTGCCGGATGCGCGATCGGCCTGCCAGCACGGCGTCCAGTTGCGCGGCCGAAACCGTCTGGTCCACACGGCCGTCCGCCGACACAAATTCCATGTCCTCCCGCGCCAGATAACCCGGGTCACGCCGCAGCTTGGGCACGGTTTCGGCACGGGCAATCGACGGCGGTATGTTCCAGTAGGGGCTGAACTCGATGAAACGCATGTCTTCATCGAACAGCGGGGTGCGCGTGTCCAGCGACTTGCCGACGACGACCTTCATCTCCTGCTGCACATGGATGCGGCCGTCCCGTACTTCGTAGGCGCGCAGCACAAATTCCGGGATGTTGATGACAATCATGCGCGGGCTCTGCGTCAGCGGGGTCCAGCGCAGGCGCTCCAGCATCAGCGCGATCTGCCGCGCGCGGGCAGCGGGCGTGACCTGCAGCTGCGCCAGCGTGGCCTTGCCCACCACGCCGTCGGCAGCCAGGCCGTGCCGCAGCTGGAAAGCCTGGACGGCATCGACCAGCAGCCCCTCGTAGCGCGGCGGCAACTGCGCATCGGGCGCACCCGGCGCAAGGTCTCCCAGCACGGCCAGCCGTTGCGCCAGCATCGCCAGACCTGCATAGGCCTGACCCGGCGCCAGCTTGCCGCCAGGCAATGGCGGCAGCGCTTGCTGCCAGGCCGGATGGCCGACGCGTTCGCGGTACTGCCCCAGCGCCTCGCGCAAGCGCGCGTAGAGCGGCAAACCGGGCTCGGCTTCCCGGGCGGCCTGGGCCAGGCGCTGGTTTTGCACGGCGGCCCGCAGGTAGGCGGCCGGCTCAAACCCGTCGCTGCGCGGCGCATGGTAGTTGTGATGAATGCGTTGCGGGTCAATGCGGCCCCTGTGCAGGTCCGACAGGTAGCGTTCCAGGGCTGTCGTCAGCGCTGCCTCCAGGCGCGCGACGGTCACCGGCTCCGGCGCTGAGCCCTGCGCTGCCTGGCCGATGGCCTGCTGCAGCGCGCTAGCGTTGTAGTCTTGCGGTTCCAGTCCCTGGCTTGCTGCAGCGGCAAGCAGCT
Organism: Polaromonas sp.; assembly: GCF_018780625.1. Taxonomy (GTDB): domain Bacteria; phylum Pseudomonadota; class Gammaproteobacteria; order Burkholderiales; family Burkholderiaceae_C; genus Polaromonas. Next base: position 10,110 of record NZ_JADMJK010000019.1, read on the forward strand.
CTATGGCCTGGCGGGCCTGGGGCGCGGGCCTTCCGTCGGCAAACCAGAGCAGCCCGTCGGCCGCCATGGCACTGCCGCCGCACAAGCACAAGGTGATGGCGGCGCCAGCCATGAAACGTGAAATCGCGCTGCTCATTTTCATCGCGCAATTATCGGGGTTTGCTTGCCATCCGCCCAATCCACGCTCAGGCGGCGCGAATTTCCGCGTATTCGTATTCAAACGACGAGGGCTCGGGCAGCAGCTGCTCCAGGGTGCGCGCGATGCGCTGCAAACGCGGGTCATCCGGGTGCGCGTCGTCGCAGGTGTCGTTGAGGCAAAAAAACGGCAGCGACCCAAAGCGGTCCAGCAGCGATTCAAACTGCTGCCCCGCCTGCGCGTCGCCGGTGCTGATGTGCAAGGGGGCCAGCACCAGCTGCTCGGCGTAGCCCATCTGCACCATCCAGCGCGGCGCCAGGTCGGGCACGATGGCCGGAATGCGCCAGGAGCGAAACACGGTGGAGCGAACCTGCGCAAACCAGTCCTGGGCCAGGTGTTCCAGCTCATGCATGGCGCTTTTCAGCATGGCGCGCGGCGTGTGCGCATAGATGCGCGAAACATGGCGGTACTGCGGGTAGCGTTGCGCCAGCCATTGCCCGGACCGGATCGAGGCGTTCACCAGCGCGGTTTCCTGCGGCTGCAAGGCGCCGTAGTCCGGCACCAGCGCAGGCTCCATGAAGACCTTCAGGCGGCCTTCAAACCACCACGCCGGGTCCACTTTTGCGCCAAAAAACACGTCATCGTTCAAATAGATGAAGCGCTCCGACAGGCCAGCAATATGGTGCAAATAAGACTCGATATGCCCCGAGTCAAACACCAGCGGCGCCGCGCCATCCAGCAACTGCCGGTGGTCAACGAGCGTCAGCCGGTCAGAAGGGCGCAGCCAGTCCGGCGCTTGCCCGTCGGTGACGATGTAGACATGGCCGTGGTCAGGGAAAAACTTCTCAAGCGCGCGCAAATTGAACCGCAGCTCACCGTTGTCCCGGTAGCGGCCCGCCGCGTTGCCGTGCAGCGCCAGCGCATCCGGGTGCTGCTGCACCCAGCGGGCATAGGCCTGCTGGCGCTTGCGCCGCCAAGCGGGGTCGGACCCATCTACCCACAGGTAAACAATATCGACGGGCGCTTTTTTTCCAGGCATACGGGTTTGAAGAAGGGCTCTTTTTTTGCGTGCTAAATAAGGCGCTAGCCCTTATTGCACGTTGGCTAGAGGCTATCTAAATAATAGCAACAAGCTGGCGGCCGGCAGCCACCAGCAAAGACCGGGTAGTTTGCCCGAATCCCGCCAATGGCATCAGCCCTGGTAAAGATGCCGTTGAAACCCGACAAAAACCTGCCGGATCTGCGCCGCACTGCCCAGGTCACTGAGCGCGTCGGCCATCGCGTTGCGGTAACGCAGCTTGAGCAGCGGCGACAGCTTGTCAGTGTCCAGTTCCTCCACGCCCTGCTCGACATACTGCGCCAGCACGAAGTCCACAAAGGCCTGCTGCTTGCCTGTGAACTGCAGGTGCGCGCCGACAGTTGCCGTGGTGTCTAATTCCACTTGCCATTCCTTTGATCTCCAGAATCCTAGAGTCGGGCGGTTTGGCTGTACCCCTGAGTCATTTCGCATCTACAACATGAACCCCATCAGCCCAATTCCGGTTGTTTTAGCCTTTCTTCTGGCCTTGGCAACTACCCGTTTCCTCGCAACGCGTTTCGCCGTGATTCTTCCCATCGGGCGAGTCTCAACCATTGACGGTTTGCGCGGATACCTCGGGTTTGCGGTCTTTTTGCATCATGCATCCATCTGGTTCTTTTTCCTTCGAACTGGACAATGGGCGGTTCCGCCCTCCAATTTATACACGCACTTGGGTCAAAGCGGGGTTGCTTTGTTTTTCATGATTACCGGTTTTTTGTTCTTTTCGAAATTGATCGATTCGAAGGAGCGGCCCGTTGACTGGACCCAGCTTTATATTTCTCGCATCTTCCGGCTTACACCCCTCTACTTATTTGCCATGGTCGCGATGTTTTCGATCGTGGCAGTTCTGTCGAATGGACAACTAAGGGAGCCGGTGGAATCACTTGCTCTA
>NZ_JADMJK010000044.1:0-4623 GCF_018780625.1 Polaromonas sp.
GCCTGGTCAGGGCGGCCTTCAGCACCGGCTTGCTGGCCCTGCTGGCGGCCTGTAGCAGTTTGCCATCGGCGCCTGGGTCGCCAAGCCCTTTGACGTCCCTCACGCCCTCATCGGTTGATGCCGCGCCTGTCGCCCGGATCACGCTCAAGGCAGTACCCGATGGCCCGACGAGCGATGACGCGCCTGCGGGCGATGAAAAATACCAGCTGACCGGTGAAGCCGCCAGGCAGTTCGAGCGTGGCCATGCATCCTGGTACGGCCCGCGTTTTCATGGCCGGCTCACGGCCAGCGGCGAGCGCTACGACATGTATGCGCTGACGGCCGCCCACAAAACCTTGCCTTTCGGCACTGTGGTGCGGGTACGCAGCAACGTCCTGGGGCGCGAGGTCGATGTCCGCATCAACGACCGCGGCCCGTTTGCGCCGGGCCGCGTGATTGATGTAAGCCGCGCGGCGGCGGAGGCGCTGGGCCTGGTGGATGCGGGGGTAGCCGAAGTGTCCTTGCTGCTGCCCTATCCCACGGCTGGCGAGGTCGAGCCTCTTCCCGTCGTGCGCAAAGCCCGACGCATCACGCGACGCGCCGCAGCCGTCAAGCGGCGCTGATTTTTCGGGCCGAAGCCGGACTTAGCCGCCGTGCTCCAGCGTAAAGCCCGCATTGCGGTCTTGCCCCAGCAGCGCCACCATTTGCGGCAGGGCCGCTTGCAGGTCGGCCTTGAGTGTGTGCGGCGGGTTGATGATGAACATGCCGCTGGCCGGCAGGCCGGGGCGAATCACTTCGCCGTCGGTGCCGGTCGTCAGCTTGCTGGACTTGACCGTCAGCGTGGCATGCAGCCAGCTTCGGTGCGCCTTGACGGCCAGGGTCTTGAGCTTGCGCGGCAGGTCATGCGCTTCCGGGCGCGGAATGATGGGGTACCAGACCACATAGGTGCCGGTGGCAAAGCGCTTGACGGCGTCCGCCATGCAGCCTGAGACGCGCAGATAGTCGGTCTTCATTTCGTAGCTCGGGTCGCACAGCACCATGGCGCGCCGGGCCGGTGGCGGCAAAAAGGTCTTGAGCGCTTCAAAGCCGTCCTCACGGGCGACCACCACCTGCCGGCCCACGCCAAGCTGCTCGATGTTGCCGGAAAGCGACTTGAAGTCGGTGGGGTGCAATTCAAACAGCTTGAGCTTGTCGCGCCCGCTCAGGAACTGCTGCTCGATGAACGGCGAGCCCGGGTAAATCTTGAGGTGGGCGGCCTCGCCGGTCTCGGCGAACTGGGGGTTCAGTTTGCGCAGCAGGTCCATGTAATCCTGCAAGGCAGGCGCCAGGGGCGCTGGCGGCGCTACTTTTTTGGTAGCTGCTTTTGATGCGTCCTCTTGGGCTAGCGCCGCTTTTTGGCCCAAAATGAGCTTGAAGATACCTTCGCGCGCTTCGCCGCTGGTTTCGGTGTAATCCCCGTCAAGCCGGTACAGGCCTGCACCCGCATGGGTGTCGATCACGGTCAGTGCCGTGTCTTTCTGGGTCAGGTATTTCATCAACGCGATCAGCGTGGTGTGCTTGAGGACGTCGGCATGGTTGCCTGCATGGAAGGCGTGGCGGTAAGAAAACATGCACGTATCGTACCTTCTTGAGGCTGTGAGGCAACACAAAATTGACGCAAGCCCTTGATTATTCATATAATCCGTGGCTCTGCAGCGCCAAGTGGTTCCGCGGCAGAGCTGCCTGGCGCGCTGCTGCCTGGCTTCACTTCGGTGGAGTTGGCCAGCAGCCACCAGGCAAATTACTACCTAAGAGGTTCTCATCAGAGGAACGCCGACCGTAGAAAAGAACCCGACAAACCCCTTTTAAAAAAGAGAAACTCATGAAAACCTTCAGCGCCAAACCCGCTGACGTGACGCACGAGTGGTTTGTGATTGACGCGACCGACAAGGTCCTCGGACGAGTAGCCAGCGAAGTTGCTCTCCGTTTGCGCGGCAAACACAAGGCCATTTACACGCCTCACGTCGACACCGGTGACTTTATCGTCATCATCAACGCAGCCCAGCTGCGCGTGACCGGTGCCAAATCGACCGACAAGATTTACTACCGTCACTCCGGTTATCCAGGCGGCATCACTGCCACCAATTTCCGTGACATGCAATCGAAATTTCCAGGCCGCGCCCTGGAAAAAGCCGTCAAGGGCATGCTGCCCAAGGGTCCGCTCGGTTACGCCATGATCAAGAAACTCAAGGTCTACGGTGGTGCAGAGCATCCGCATACCGCCCAACAGCCTAAAGTGCTGGAAATCTTAGGTACATCACGGGAGTCAGCCAAATGATCGGTGATTGGAACAACGGCACCGGCCGTCGCAAATCAAGCGTCGCCCGCGTGTTTCTGAAAAAAGGCACCGGCAAGATCACGGTCAACGACAAGGACATCCAGGTGTTCTTCGGTCGTCAGACCTCGATCATGATCTGCCGCCAGCCCCTGTTTCTGACGAACCACGTCGAGACGTTTGACATCATGGTCAACGTCCACGGCGGCGGCGAGTCCGGCCAGGCTGGTGCAGTGCGCCACGGCATTACCCGCGCCCTGATCGACTATGACGCAACGCTCAAGCCAGCGTTGAGCCAGGCCGGTTTTGTCACGCGTGACGCCCGCGAAGTCGAACGTAAAAAGGTCGGTTTCCGCTCAGCGCGCCGCCGCAAGCAGTTCAGCAAGCGTTAATTCCGCTTCCTGTCCCGAAAAAAGCCGCCATGGTTTGTGCCTGGCGGCTTTTTTCATGGATTCTCCAGGCCTGGCTTTGCGCGACGCGATGGTCACCGCCTTGTCGTCGGCTACGTGCACAATGCCCCCTCCGACCCCTAACAAGACAGGATCCCCTTGAAACTTCGCCTCTTTCGCCGCCGCCTGACCATCAGTTCTCCGCGCATGGCCGTGCGCAGTTCCTTGCCATGGCCACTGCGCTGGATCGCGGGCGCGCTGATGCTGGGGTTTTCTGGCGCCATTGCCCTGTGGGCTTTTGAAGTGGGCCAAGGTCTGGCCGGCCTGGACAGCTATGCCAAGGAAGAGCTGGCCCAGCTTCGTCAGGAAACCCTCAGCCTGCGTTCAGACCGCGACAAGGCGCAGTCGATCGCCAATACGGCCGACAGCCTCTTGACTGCGGAAAAGGCGCTGCAGGAGAAGATGATGGGGCAGGTCAGGCAACTGGAGCTTGACAACCGCAGCCTGCGTGACGACCTTGGTTTTTTTGAAAAGCTCCTGCCCACAGGCCCTGCTGACGCGGCCTCGATACGCGGCCTGCAGGCCGAAGTCCTGTCGGGCACCCAACTCAAGTGGCAGGTGCTGGTGATCCAGCCTGTCAAGGCAGGGGGCAATTTCAACGGCAAGCTGGAACTGACGCTTCAGGGGACGCAGGATGGAAAGCCGTGGCGCATGAGTCTGCCGGGCGGCCCGCAGCTGCTGCAGTTCAAGCAGTACCGCCGCATGGAAGGCGTGCTCGACTTGCCTGCGCGTACCGTGGTAAAAACCGTGACCGCAAAAATCATGGACGGCGGCGCCGTTCGTTCTGTTCAAACCTTTACGCTCTGATTCTCTCAAGGCCCACAGGAAGCTGCATATGTTTGGTAAAAAGAAGCAACCCCCCATCAAAAGTCTGATCGCCCAGGGCAGTTGCATTGAAGGAAACCTGGTATTTACCGATGGCCTGCGGGTGGACGGTGAGGTTCGTGGAAACATTCGCGCCAGCGAAGGCAGCGCCAGTATTTTGGTGATCAGCGAATCGGCCATCGTGACCGGGCTGGTTCAGGCTGACCATGTGGTCATCAATGGTCGCGTGGTGGGTCCCATCCACGCTACTGAATTGCTGGAGCTTCAGCCGAAGGCAAAAATTGAAGGCGATGTGTCTTACAAGGCACTTGAAATGCACCAGGGCGCGGCGATTACGGGGAAACTGTGCCCCATAGGCCTCCAGGCCCTTGAAGAAAAAACCATGCTGAAGCTGGCGGCCAACAATCCCTGAGGCCTTGTGTCTGATGCGCTTAACAGTAAAGCCTGCGGCTTAATACATGCCGGCGTTATGGTTGATTGTTTTGCTGTAGTATTTATCTATTGAATCTTGAATAACGGAGTACCCCATGAGCGCAGTTGCCGAAAACATCCAGACCGAAATGCCTTCCCCCTTTGTCTTTACCGACAGCGCCGCGTCCAAGGTGGCCGAGTTGATTGCCGAAGAAGGCAACCCGGACCTGAAGCTGCGCGTGTTTGTGCAGGGTGGCGGCTGCTCGGGCTTCCAGTATGGTTTCACCTTTGACGAAATCACCAACGAAGACGACACCACCATGACTAAAAATGGCGTGTCCTTGCTGATTGACGCCATGAGCTACCAATACCTGGTGGGCGCCGAAATCGACTATAAGGACGACTTGGAAGGTGCGCAGTTCGTGATCAAGAACCCCAACGCGACCAGCACCTGCGGTTGCGGCTCCAGCTTTTCTGCCTGAGCGCTCCACTTCCCGATGAAAAAAACCGCCTTCAAGGCGGTTTTTTGATTTCTGGCGCGTCATCAAGCGGGGTACAAGGCCCCCAGCACGCGCGGCCCGGCTGCCCCTGTCACGCCAGGCAGGTTGCCGGCTTGCCTGGCCAGCATCTGGCGGGCCAGCCACG
>NZ_JADMJK010000044.1:4723-8869 GCF_018780625.1 Polaromonas sp.
GTCACGCCAGGCAGGTTGCCGGCTTGCCTGGCCAGCATCTGGCGGGCCAGCCACGCAAAGGCGGTGGCCTCGACTTGGAGCGGCGGCAAACCGTGCAGGTCCGACGTGCTGACGCGCAGGAAAGGCAGGCGTGCCTGCAGGCGCTGCAGCAGGTGGTGGTTGAAAGCGCCGCCGCCGCAAACGATCAGTTCCTTGCTCTCATTTCCGTAGCTTTTAACGCCGGTTGCACAAGCGCTGGCAGTGAATTCGGTCAATGTGTTTTGAATGTCCTCGGCGCGAGCCGCCGCGAAGGGCGCGAGTTTTTCGGCCAGCCAGGCCGGGCTGAACAGGTCTCGTCCGGTGCTCTTGGGAATAGGCTGGGAAAAGTAGGGTTCATGGAGCAGGCTCGCCAGCAGCGCTGCAATCGGCTGGCCGCTGGCTGCCCAAGCGCCGCCTGCATCGAAGGGCTGGCCGGTATGCTGCTGGCACCAGGCATCCATCAGCGCATTGCCCGGTCCGCAGTCAAAACCCAGTACCGGCGACCCGCCTTGATGCGGCAGCACGCTGAGGTTGGCAATCCCGCCCAGGTTCAACACCGTCACGGTGGCATCCGCACGGCCAAAGACACGCTGGTGAAAGGCCGGCACCAGTGGCGCGCCCTGGCCGCCCGCGGCCACGTCGCGGCTGCGAAAGTCGGCCACCACGTCCAGGCCTGTGAGTTCGGCCAGCAGGGCCGGGTTGTTTAGCTGGAGTGTGTAGCCCGCGCCTGCGGCGTCTTGCGACGTTCTTTGGGGCTGGTGCCTGACGGTCTGCCCATGCGCGCCCACCGCCTGGATTTGTGCCGGCGCGATGCCCTGGGCGGCGGCTTGGGTGACCAGCGTGTGGACTACCTGCGCGTACACCGCCGCAAGCTGGTTGCCCGCCAGCGCGGCGCGGTGCAGTTCGTTGTGGGCGGGGGTGTTGAGCGCCAGCAATTCGGCCCGGAAGCTGTTCGAGAACAGCTCGGTGGCAGTGGCCACGACCTTCAGTTGGGGGTCTGAAAAATCCACCAGCACCCCATCTGCGCCATCGAGTGAGGTGCCTGACATCAGGCCAATGGTGTAGTTTTGCATGCGGCTATTTTGCCGCAGCGCTGCCCGCTGCCGGCTGCCCCTATTCGGCCCGGGACTGGTTCATGCTGGCTGCGGCCAGGAGCTGGCTTTTGGCGCCGGCTGCAATCTGCCTGAACAGCGGAAGGTCTGCTTTGGACAGCGTGACGCTGTCGCTTTGCTTGGCGATCGTCATCGGGTCCTGCTGCGCGCCGTTGACGCGGAACTCAAAATGCAGGTGCGGGCCGGTGGCCCAGCCGGTTGAGCCGACGAGGCCAACGGTCTGGCTCTGGCTGACGCTCTGGCCGACCTGCACATTGATTTTGCTCAGGTGCGCGTACACCGTTTCGTGGTTGTTGCGGTGCCTGATGAACACCACATTGCCAAAACCATTCTGCACGCCGGCAAACGTCACCACACCGTCACCCACGGAGCGTGCGGGCGTTCCGGTGGGGGCGGCGTAGTCGGTGCCCAGATGGGCGCGCCACTTTTGCAGGACCGGGTGAAAGCGCATGGCAAAGCCGCTGCTGATGCGCGAGAACTCGACCGGCGAGCTCAGGTAGGCGCGGCGCAGGCTCTTGCCGTCCAGCGTGTAATAGCTGCCCTTGGCGGCGGCGATACCTGCGGCATTGCCCGGGGGCTGGAACCACATGGCCTCGTAGGTCTTGCCGCCGTTGACGAATTCGGTCGACAGCACGCGGCCGGTGCGCAGCGCTTCGCCGTCGGCTTCCAGGGTTTCATACACCACGTTGAAGCGGTCGCCCTTGCGCAGGGAGCGGCGGAAATCGATGTCGCCCGAGAAAATTTCGGCGATCTGCACGGCCACGCCGTCGGGAATCCGGGCGTCGTCGGTGGCGGCAAACAGCGAGCTCTGGATGCTGCCGCTGGCCAGCTGGGCCGAGCGGGTGTAGGGCGCGGTCTCAATGCGCGATTTGAACCCGGTGGCGGTGCGTTCAATCACCAGGCGGTTGAACAGCTCTTCGCTGTCGGTGGACCAGCGCATGCTGAGCTTGAGCAGTTGCTGGCGGTCGCTGGCTTCCACGGTCACGTTTTTACCCGGGCGGCCCGTCAGGATTTCCTGGGCGTTGGGGTCGGTGCGCAAAAATGCCGCTGCTGCTGCGTCGTCCAGGTTCAGGCGCTTGAGCAGGGTGTTGGCCGTGTCGCTGCTGCGCGTGCTTTCGGTGCGAAACAGGTTGAAGCTGAAGTCGGCGAGTGCGTCCGTCTGCACCTGTGTGGGCAGGGGCTGCACTACTTCGACCACCTGGCGCACCGGCAGGTCGGCGGCATCAGGTGCCAGCGGTGCAACGCCAAATGCCGTCACACCCGTGCCCAGCAGCAGGGCTGCAAGGCTGGCGGTCACGCGTTTGGGGTGGCGGCGAAGGCTGTCGGCAACGCCGAGCAGCAAGAGGGAGGACGTATTCAGGACACGGGCAGAAATGGATGGGCGCAAAGCGGTGTTTCCCAGCTAAAGTGCATCGGGCTGCGTGAACGCACCGGATTGCTGTGTAAAAAACGAAAGACCCTGGTGACCTGTTCTTTGCGGGTCTGCGGTCATCGGGCTAAAAAGACTTTGATTCCTGTCAGCAAGTTGCGCGCCAACTAAAATGGCAGGCTGATGTAGGAAAACACTGATTATAGTCGTCGGACATTTTCCTGGTACGAGAAAAAACCCTTATGAATCAAGAGCTTGTTACAAATTTCCCCGTGACTGACCGCGTGAGGGAGGCGCTGGCCGTCTCGCTTCGGGGCTGCGAGGAATTGATCCCCCAGGATGAATGGGTCAAGAAACTGGCCCGCAGCGAGGCCACTGGCGTGCCGCTGCGCATCAAATTGGGGCTGGACCCGACCGCTCCCGACATTCACATTGGCCATACCGTGGTGCTTAACAAGATGCGCCAGCTGCAGGACCTGGGCCACACGGTCATTTTCCTGATTGGCGACTTCACCACGCTGATTGGCGACCCGTCAGGGCGCAACACCACCCGCCCGGCCCTGAGTCCCGCGCAAATCGAGGCCAACGCCCAGACTTATTACCAGCAGGCCAGCATGGTGCTGGACCCGGAAAAAACCGAAATCCGTTACAACAGCGAGTGGTGCGACCCGCTCGGTACGCGCGGTTTGATCCAGCTGGCGGCCAGATACAACGTGGCGCGCATGATGGAGCGCAACGACTTTCATGACCGGTTCAAGGCCGGAACGCCCATCAGCGTGCATGAGTTTTTGTACCCCTTGCTGCAGGGCTATGACTCGGTGGCGTTGAAAAGCGACCTGGAACTGGGTGGCACCGACCAGAAATTCAACCTGCTGATGGGCCGCCACCTGCAGGCCGAATATGGCCAGGAGCCGCAGTGCATTTTGACCATGCCGCTGCTCGAAGGCCTGGACGGCATCGAAAAGATGTCCAAGAGCAAGAACAACTACATCGGCATTTCCGAGGACGCCAACAGCATGTTTGCCAAAGTGCTGAGCATCTCCGACGTGCTGATGTGGAAGTGGTTCACGCTGCTGTCCTTCAGGAGCGAAGCCGACATTGCGGCGCTCAGGGCTGACGTGGCGGCGGGCCTCAACCCCAAGGACGCCAAGGTGGCGCTGGCCAAGGAAATCACGGAGCGCTTTCACTCGGCCGCTGCAGCCGACGCGGCCGAGCAGGATTTCATCAACCGCAGCAAGGGCGGCGTACCCGACGAAATTGCCGACGTGGCCGTGTCAGGCGCCCCGATGGGCCTTGGTGCGCTGCTCAAGGCTGCCGGCCTGGCACCCTCAGGCAGCGAAGCCAGCCGGCTGATTGACGGCGGCGGTGTGCGTATTGACTCGTGCGTGGTCAGCGACAAGGCGCTGAAGCTGGGCGCGGGAACCTACGTGCTGCAGGTGGGCAAGCGCAAGTTTGCGCGCGTCACGCTGCGCTGATGCGTGGATTGAGCTGCGCATGAAAGCCGTGCTGCAGCGCGTGGCCCAGGCCCGCGTGGACATTGCCGGCCAGACCGTGGGCCAGATCGGGCCCGGGCTGCTGGTGCTGCTGTGCGCCGAACGCGGCGACCGCGACGCCGAGGCCGACAAGCTGCTGGCCAAGATTCTCAAG
>NZ_JADMJK010000044.1:8969-12213 GCF_018780625.1 Polaromonas sp.
CGAACGCGGCGACCGCGACGCCGAGGCCGACAAGCTGCTGGCCAAGATTCTCAAGTTGCGGATTTTTTCGGATGACGCCGGCAAGATGAACCGCAGCGTGCAGGACCTGGACGGGCAGGGCGCGTGCGGCGGCCTGCTGATCGTGAGCCAGTTCACGCTGGCCGCCGATGTGTCGGGCGGCAACCGGCCCAGCTTCACGGGCGCCGCGCCGCCCGACGAGGGGCGGCGGCTGTACGACTACTTTGTGGCCCGGGCGCGAGCGCTGCACCCGCTGGTCGCCACCGGCCAGTTTGCCGCCGACATGCAGGTGCATCTGGTCAACGACGGGCCGGTAACGATTCCCTTGCACGTTGTTGCTGGCGGCTAAATTGCTACTATTTCAATAGCTTATTGGTCCTGTACTTATTGGGCTGGAGGTCTTTTTGATGCTGAAGTTTTCAGCGGTAAGGGTTGTCAATGCCCAGGCCCGCCAGGATCTTGATTTCCAGCGCTTCCATGGCTTCGGCGTCTGCTTCGCCGGTTTCGTGGTCGTAACCCTGGGCGTGCAGCGTGCCATGCACCAGCAGGTGGGCATAGTGGGCCTGCAGGGTTTTCTGGTTGTCGCGGGCTTCCTTTTCAACCACGGGCGCGCACAGCACCAGGTCGGCCGTGACGTAGGGCGCCTGCGTGTAGTCAAAGGTCAGCACATTGGTCGCGTAGTCCTTGCCCCGGTAGTCGCGGTTCAGCGTCTGGCCTTCCTCGGCACCCACGATGCGCACCGTGATCTCGGCGTCGCTCTGCAGCGCATGGCGAATCCAGCGGGCCACGCTGTGGCGCGGCAGCGCGGCGCGGTGCAGGGCAGTGTCGGGGAGGTCGCCAAACTGCAGCGACAAACTCAGTTGATTAAGAGCCATTTCTGCTCCTTGCGCTTGTCTTGCGGACGGGCGTAGCTACTAAATCAGTAGCGTCCTGTGCGTCGTCCCGGTTGCTGGGGGTTTTGTCATAGGCGTCCACAATGCGCGCCACCAGCGGATGCCGCACCACGTCCGCGCTGGTCAGCCGGGTAATGGCAATGCCCTGCACGCGCTTGAGCACGCGCTCGGCATCGATCAGCCCGCTCATCTGGGTGCGCGGCAAGTCCACCTGGCTCACGTCGCCGGTCACCACCGCCTTGCTGCCAAAGCCGATGCGCGTCAAAAACATCTTCATTTGCTCGGGCGTGGTGTTTTGCGCCTCGTCCAGGATCACAAACGCATGGTTCAGCGTGCGCCCGCGCATGAAGGCCAGCGGCGCAATCTCGATCTGCTGGCGCTCAAACGCTTTTTGCACGCGCTCAAAGCCCATCAGTTCATGCAGCGCGTCATAGAGCGGGCGCAGGTAGGGGTCCACCTTCTGGCTCAGGTCACCCGGCAAAAAGCCCAGGCGCTCGCCCGCTTCGACCGCCGGGCGCGTCAGCACAATGCGCTGCACCGTGCTGCGCTCCAGCGCATCGACCGCGCAGGCCACCGCCAGGTAGGTCTTGCCGGTGCCGGCCGGGCCAATGCCGAAGGTGATGTCGTGCGTGGCGATGTTTTCGAGGTAGGTGGCCTGGTTGGTGGTGCGGGCGCGCAGGTCGGCGCGCCGCGTCGACAGCACGGCCGTGCCGTCGGGCGCCGTGCTCAGCGCCGTGTCGCCGGCCATCATCAGCTGCACGGTTTCGGGCTCGATCGGCCGCTGCGCCATCTCGTACAGCGCCTGCAACACCTCCAGCGCTTGCTGGGCCCGCAGCTTGCTGCCGTCAATCTTGAATTGCTCAAAGCGGTGCGCAATCGTGACCTGCAAGCCCGCTTCGATGGTGCGGATGTGGGCGTCCATGGGACCGCACAGATTGGCCATGCGGGTGTTGTTGGGCGGCGTGAAGGTGTGGCGAAGAATCAAGGCGTGGTGTTTCCTGAAAAAGGGGGGCCAGGGAAGATTAGCGCAATTGTCCGCCCAAATAGTGGCCGCCACCTGACTGCTAAGATTTGCCCATGATTGGACGACTCACTGGCCTGCTGGCCGAAAAAAATCCCCCGGAAATCCTGCTGGACTGCAACGGCGTGGGCTACGAGGTGCTGGTGCCCATGAGCACCTTTTACAACCTGCCCGGCCTGGGCGAAAAAATCAGCCTGCTGACACACTTCATCGTCCGTGAAGACGCGCAGCTGCTGTACGGCTTTGGCAGCACGGCCGAGCGCGCCGCGTTTCGCCAGCTTATCAAGATCGCTGGCGTCGGCCCGCGCACCGCCCTCAGCGTGCTCAGCGGCATGAGCGTGCAGGACCTGTCCCAGGCGGTGACGATGCAGGAGTCGGGCCGCATCCTGAAGGTGCCCGGCATTGGCAAGAAAACGGCAGAACGCCTGTTGTTGGAGCTCAAAGGCAAGCTGGGCGCCGACATCGGCGTGCCGCTCAGCGTCGCCGACGACGCGCAGTCCGACATCCTGCAGGCGCTGGTGGCGCTGGGCTACAGCGACCGCGACGCGGCGCTGGCGCTCAAGGCCCTGCCCAAGGATGTGGGCGTGAGCGACGGCATCAAGCTGGCACTGAAGGCCCTTGCCAAATGAGCGCGGCGGCTTTATGACCATTCAGACCGACGACTTCGACATGTCCGACCTGCCGCCTGCCAAACGCGTGATGTCGGCAGCGCCCGCTTCGCCGCGCGAGGAGGCGATTGAGCGCGCGCTGCGGCCCAAGCTGTTTGACGACTACGTGGGCCAGACCAAGGCGCGCGAGCAGCTTGAAATTTTCATCGGCGCGGCCAAAAAACGCAGCGAAGCGCTCGACCATGTGCTGCTGTTCGGGCCGCCGGGGCTGGGCAAGACCACGCTGAGCCACATCATTGCGCACGAGTTGGGCGTCAACATGCGGCAAACCTCGGGGCCGGTGCTGGAAAAGCCCAAGGACCTGGCGGCGCTCCTGACCAACCTCGAAAAAAACGACGTGCTGTTCATCGACGAAATCCACCGCCTGAGCCCGGTGGTCGAGGAAATCCTGTACCCGGCGCTGGAGGATTACCAGATCGACATCATGATCGGCGAAGGCCCGGCGGCGCGCTCCATCAAGCTCGACTTGCAGCCTTTCACGCTGGTGGGCGCCACCACGCGCGCCGGCATGCTGACCAACCCGTTGCGCGACCGCTTTGGCATCGTCGCCCGGCTGGAGTTTTACACGCCCGAGGAACTGGCCCGCATTGTCAGGCGCAGCGCTGGGCTGCTCAACGCGCCCATGGACGAGGAGGGCGGCTTTG
>NZ_JADMJK010000064.1 GCF_018780625.1 Polaromonas sp.
TCATTCCGGCGCTGGAGTCGGCCCATGCCGTGGCTTACGCCATGAAACTGGCCAAGACCATGCGCAGCGACCAGAGCATTCTGGTCAACCTTTCAGGCCGGGGCGACAAGGACATCGGCACCGTGGCCGACCTGTCGAACGCCGACTTTTACTGCCGCCCCTCCTGCCACGGCCAGAGCATCAAAGGCAGCGCACAAGTCGTGGAGTTCAAGCCATGAGCCGCATCAAACGCACCCTGGACGCACTGCTGTCCCAAGGCCGCAAAGCGCTGATTCCCTACGTCACGGCAGGTTTCCCTTATGCCGACATCACGCCCGAGTTGATGCACGCCATGGTGGTGGGCGGCGCCGACGTGATTGAACTGGGCGTGCCCTTTTCCGACCCCAGCGCCGACGGCCCGGTGATCCAGAAAGCCGGCGAAAGGGCACTGGCCCAGGGCATCGGTCTGCTCCAGGTGCTCGATATGGTGCGCACCTTCCGCCGCCAGGACAACACGACACCCGTGGTGCTGATGGGTTACGCCAACCCGGTCGAGCGCTACGACATCAAGCATGGCGGGGGCAGCACCGAAAGCGCCTTCATCCGCGATGCCGCCGAGGCCGGCGTGGACGGCATGCTGATCGTGGACTACCCGCCCGAAGAATGCGTGGAATTTGCGGCCAGGCTGCGCGCCCATGGCATGGACCTGATCTTCTTGCTGGCCCCCACCAGTACAGACGCGCGCATGGCCCAAGTCGCCGAGGTTGCCAGCGGCTACGTGTATTACGTCTCGCTCAAGGGCGTGACCGGCTCCGGCGCGCTGGACGTGGATGCCGTGGAAGCCATGCTGCCGCGCATTCGCCGGCATGTGCGCGTTCCCGTGGGCGTGGGCTTCGGCATTCGCGATGCCGCCACGGCCAAGGCCATCAGCAAGGTGGCGGACGCCGTGGTGATTGGCAGCAAGATCATCCAGCTGATTGAAAACCAGCCACGTGACAAAGTGGCAGCCGTTGCCCGTGACTTCTTGAAAGAAATTCGTACCGCGCTGGACTGACCTTTGAACCACCAACGCCAGCGCACCATTGCGCTTTTCGACTTGCGCCTGCAGCTTCCATGCGGCACCACACAACAAGGACTGACACCATGTCTTGGTTAGAAAAACTCCTCCCGCCCAAAATCAGCCCCACTGACCCGACCGAGCGCCGTAGTGTGCCGGAAGGCCTTTGGATCAAATGCCCCAGCTGCGAAGCTGTCCTCTACAAAACCGATCTGGAAAAAAACCAGAACGTCTGCCCGCAGTGCAGCCACCACCACCGCATTGGCGCGCGCGCGCGGCTGGATGCTTTCCTGGATGCCGAAGGCCGCTATGAGTTGGGCCAGGAAGTGCTTCCTGTTGACGCCCTCAAGTTCAAGGACAGCCGAAAATACCCCGAGCGCCTGAAAGAGGCGATGGAAAATACCGGCGAAACCGATGCGCTGGTCGTGATGGGCGGGGCGGTGCACAGCATTGGCGTCGTCGTGGCATGTTTCGAATTCGACTTCATGGGCGGCAGCATGGGCAGCGTGGTGGGCGAGCGCTTTGTGCGCGGCGTACATGCCGCCATTGAGCAAAAAGTGCCCTTCATCTGCTTCACAGCCACCGGTGGTGCGCGCATGCAGGAAGGCCTGTTGAGCCTGATGCAAATGGCCAAAACCAACGCGTCGCTGACCCGCCTGGCAAAAAAAGGCCTGCCTTACATCAGCGTATTGACGGACCCGACGATGGGTGGCGTGAGCGCAGGCTTTGCCTTTGTCGGCGACATCGTGATTGCCGAGCCCAAGGCCTTGATCGGCTTCGCGGGCCCGCGTGTCATTGAATCGACGGTGCGCGTCACGCTGCCGCCGGGCTTTCAGCGTGCCGAGTTTCTGCAAACAAAGGGCGCGATTGACTTCATCTGCGACCGCAGGGAACTGCGCAAGACGGTGGCGAGTTCGCTGGCCATGCTGCTCAAACAACCGGCAGACGCCGTCAGTTAAGACCCATGCAAGCCATCTTCGCCCTCAGCGAATAACCCCTGCGGCTCCGGCGTGCTTGACGGGCGCAAGAAGTGCGCGTCACAACGAGCGCGGGATGATGCGATTTGATGCGATTTAATGCCTGATGCCATGCCTGAAGCACTAACACTGACTTCCCTCCCCTTGTTCCCGCTGGGCACGGTGCTGTATCCCGGCGGACTGCTGCCCTTGCAGATTTTTGAAGTCCGCTATCTGGACATGATTGGAAAGTGCTACAAGGCCGGTGCGCCTTTTGGCGTGGTCTCATTGACCGAAGGCGCGGAGGTACGGCAGCGTGGTGATTCGGGCGCCAGCGGGGATGGTTTTGCACGCGAAGCCTTCAGCAGCATTGGTACGCTGGCACGCATCACCGAGTTTTCCGTGCCGCAGCCTGGCCTGATGGTGATCCGTTGCCTGGGGATACAGCGCTTTGAAATCACCCAAAGGGAAAAACTCAAACACGGTCTCTGGATTGCGGATGTGACGCGGCTGGAGGACGACCAGTCGATCAAGATCCCTGACGACTTGCAGAGCACCGCAACTGCGCTGGCCAAGCTGATCCAAAGCCTGCAGGCGCGCGATGTACCCGCCGGACAAATGCCGATGCTGCCGCCCTACCAACTGGACGACTGCGGCTGGGTCGCCAATCGCTGGTGCGAATTGCTGCCAATCCCCATGGCGCTCAAGCAACGCCTGATGATGCTGGACAACCCGCTGCTGAGGCTGGAACTGGTCGGCGATATTCTGGAGCGTACTGGTATTGGGCTCTGAAATTCCAGTCACGGCGCCCCTGTATTGCAGGCAAATAGCCTTTCAGGCCCGTCGACAGGCAAAACGGCCACTTAAAAACCTAAAATCATGGATCCGGCGCGCAGCGCCCGCTCCTTCTCGCACCTTTTCTCCGGAACCCCGACCTTATATGTCCACCCCGCCAAATCCAACCGCAGCCGGCAGCGTTGCAGCCGCCCCGCACGATGAAAACAAGTTGATTGTTGAGCGCCGCGAAAAGCTCAAGGCCATGCGCCAGCACCAGGCAGACGGCAAGGGTGTAGCCTTCCCCAACGACATCAAGCCCGAACACCGGGCCGAGGCGCTGTTTGCGCAGTACGACGACAAGACCAAGGAAGAACTGGAGTCGCTGGCGGCCAAAGTCCATGTCGCGGGCCGCATGATGCTCAAGCGCGTGATGGGCAAGGCCAGCTTTGCCACCCTGCAGGACGCCTCGTTCGGGACCTCGGGCGGACGGATTCAGGTCTACATCAACAACGATGGCGTGGGCGAAGACGTTCACGCGGCTTTCAAGCACTGGGATCTGGGCGACATCGTTTCCGCGACGGGCACGCTGTTCAAGACCAAAACCGGCGAGTTGTCGATTCACGCCGACAGCATCCGGCTGGTGACCAAAAGCCTGCGTCCGCTGCCCGACAAGTTCCACGGCATGGCGGACCAGGAAGTCAAGTACCGTCAGCGCTATGTGGACCTGATCATGGACGCGGACACGCGCAAGCGCTTCATGGCGCGCAGCCAGGCGGTCAGCAGCATTCGGGAGTTCATGGTGTCCCATGATTTTCTGGAAGTCGAAACGCCGATGCTGCACCCGATCCCGGGCGGCGCCAATGCCAGGCCGTTCAAAACCCATCACAACGCGCTGGACCAGGAGATGTTCTTGCGCATTGCGCCCGAGCTCTACCTCAAGCGCCTGATTGTGGGCGGGTTCGAGCGGGTGTTCGAGATCAACCGCAGCTACCGAAACGAAGGCATCAGCGTTCGCCACAACCCCGAGTTCACCATGATGGAGTTCTACGCGGCCTGGTGGAACTACACCGATTTGATGACGTTCACCGAAGCGCTGATTCGGGAGGCGGCCCGGAAAGTGGCGGGCTCCCTGCAGTTGACCTATGGCGGCAAGCCGGTCGACCTGGCACCCGCCTTTGAACGCCTGACCATCCGCGAAGCCATCCTCAAGCACACCGAAGCCGGCGACCAGGTGGACGACACGGAATGGCTGATCAGCGCACTCAAAAAGCTCGGGCTGACAGACGCAAAGGACCGCCTTGCCAGCCGGTCGCTGGCGAGCCTGCAGGTGCTGTACTTTGAAGAAACCGTCGAAGAAAAGCTCTGGCAGCCGACCTTCATCTGTGAACACCCGGTCGAAATTTCGCCGCTGGCGCGCGCCAGCGACACCAACCCCGGCGTGACCGAGCGCTTTGAGCTCTACATCACGGGCCGCGAATTCGGCAACGGTTTCAGCGAGTTGAACGACGCCGAGGAACAGGCCGCCCGCTTCAATGCGCAAGTGGTGGCCATGGACAGCGGCGACGACGAAGCCATGTTCTACGACCACGACTTCATCCGCGCACTGGAATACGGCATGCCACCCACAGGCGGCTGCGGTATTGGCATTGACCGGCTGATGATGCTGCTGACCGACAGCCCCAGCATCCGCGACGTGATCCTGTTCCCGGCGCTGCGCCGCGAGAGCTAGCCCCCACGGTCGTGCACTTCGTGTCGCTCCCTGCCCCCCAAGGGGGCCGCCCCGCCTGCGGCCCGGCAAAGCCGGTTCCGCGACTCGGACTTGTCCAGGCCTGTTAACCCATGACGCCACTCAAATACCTTTCCGCTTATCCTGTCAACCTGCAGGTCCAGGTGCGGCAACTGCTGGAGCAGAACAAGCTGGGCGAGATGCTGTTGAAAAAATACCCGCGCGCGCATGGCGTACGGACCGACAAGGCGCTGTACGACTACGTGATAGGGCTGAAAAACGATTTTTTGCGCAACTCGGAGCCGCTGTCCAAGGTGACGTTTGACAGCAAGCTGCAGGTGATTACCCATGCGCTGGGCACGCACACCACGGTGTCTCGCGTGCAGGGCAACAAGCTCAAAGCCAAACGCGAAATCCGCGTCGCCTCGCTGTTCAAGGAGGTGCCCGAGGAATTTCTGAAAATGATTGCGGTGCACGAACTAGCCCACATCAAGGAAAAAGGCCATGACAAGGCTTTTTACCAGCTTTGCACCCACATGGAGCCGCAGTACCACCAGTACGAGTTCGACCTGCGGGTCTACCTGACCCACATCGATGCCGTGGGCAAGCTGGCCTGGTCAACCCAGGCCTGAGCGCTCAGGTCAGGGCAAGTCAGGGAATAAGCCCGAGCGCGTGCATGTAGGCCGGATGCACCATCAACTCGTCCCATTCATGGGCCGGGGTGGTGGGCAGCAGGTCGAGTCGGCGCAACTCGCTGGCTTCCAGCGCCTCCCACTGGCCCTTGACCAGCGCCTCGGCCATGCCGTCAAGCAACTCATCCACCGGCTTGCCGTCCCCTATTGACTGGTTGCACAGCAGCACCATGTCGCAGCCGGCGTTCAGCGCGGTCACGGCGGCCTCGGTGTAGCTGACGGTCTTGCCATCGATCAGGCGGGCGCCTGCCATGCTCAGGTCGTCACTGAAAATCGCGCCGCCAAAGCCAAGCTGGCTGCGCAAAATGAAATTGAGCCATTTGCTGGAGAAACCGGCGGGCCGGTCGTCCACCTTGGGATAAATCACATGCGCGGGCATGACGCTGGACAGGGTGGTATTGAGCCATTCATAGGGCGCGGCATCGTCGGCCAGAATGCTTTTGAGGCTGCGCTTGTCGACGGGAATCGCGGTGTGGGAGTCGGCCTTGACGAAACCGTGACCGGGGAAATGCTTGCCGCAGTTGCGCAGTCCGCTTTGCAGCAAACCATGCATCAGGCTTTTGGCCAGCAACGTGACGACGCGCGGGTCGCGGCCGAAGGCGCGGTCGCCAATCACGCCGCTTTCACCGTAGTCCAGGTCCAGCACCGGCGTGAAGCTGAAGTCGACGCCGCAGGCGCGCAATTCAGCGCCCAGCACATAGCCGCAGGCCGTCGCGGCGTTGGTCGCGGCGAGCTGGTCCTTGATCCAGGCGTCACCCAAGGCGCGCATGGGCGGCAAATGGGTGAAACCGTCGGTGCGAAAGCGCTGCACGCGGCCGCCTTCGTGGTCAACGCAAATCAGCAAGTCCTGGCGCAGGCCTTTGATCTCGGCACACAGCGCGCTGAGTTGCTGGCGGTCTTTCCAGTTGCGCGCAAACAGGGTGATGCCGCCGGTCAGCGGGTGCTTGAGGCGACGGCGGTCGGTTTTGCTGAGCGAAAGGCCGGCAATGTCGATGATAAGGGGCGCGTGTTCGGATACGTGAGATGTCATGGTTTAGGGGGTTGGAATAACAGGGACATGTTCAACCACCACAAAGCTGGCGGCGTAATCGGTTTCATCGGTGACTGAGACGTGGGCAGTGAGCTGGCGTGCTTCAAACCAGGTTTTCAGCGCCCCATGCAGCACAATTTCGGGCTTGCCGCTGGCCACATTGGTGATTTCGCAGTCGCGCCAGCGCATCGGCAAGTGCAAGCCCAGGCCTATGGCTTTGCTGAAAGCCTCCTTGGCCGAAAAGCGCGTGGCAAGGTACTTCAGGCCCCGGTCCGGCCAGCGCGCGCTGCGGGCTTGCCAGGTCGCCAGTTCGCCGTCGCTCAGGATTTTCTGGGCAAAGCGCTCGCCATGGCGTTCCAGGCTGGCGCGCATGCGGCGCACGTCGCAAATATCGGTGCCTATGCCGAAAATCATCAGGCGGCGGCGCCCGGCGCAAACGCCTCGTCAATGCAGCGCAGGTAGTCCTTCACCGTCGCGGCATAACCCAGTTCCAGCGCATCGGCAATCAGGGCATGGCCAATCGACACTTCCTGGACACCGGGCACCCTGCGCAAAAATTCGGTGAGGTTGTCCCGGTTCAGGTCGTGACCGGCGTTCACGCCCAAATCAACAGCGACTGCCGCCCGTCCTGCCTTGGCAAAATTGTCTAACACCTCATTTTTCTCGTGCCCTGACCAGGCACGGGCGTAAGACTCGGTATACAGCTCCACACGGTCAGCGCCCACCGCCCTGGCCGCAGCCATGGCGCCTGGATCCGGGTCCATGAACAGGCTCACCCGCACGCCGCGGGCGTGGGCCTGCTCGATCAGTGGCTGGAGGCGTTCGGCGTCATCTGGAAAAGTCCAGCCATGGTCACTGGTGAACTGGTCTTCGCTGTCGGGTACAAAGGTGCACTGGTGCAGCGGCAAGCCTCTGGCCGTGAGGTTGCGCACAAAATCCATCAGGTTCTGGAAAGGATTGCCTTCAATATTGAATTCACGATCAGGCCAATCTTTCATCAGCGCGGCCAGTTCGTAGACATCATCGGCGCGGATATGGCGCTCGTCCGGGCGGGGATGCACGGTGATGCCGTGGGCACCGGCCTGCAGGCACAACTCGGCGGCGCGTGTCACGCTGGGAATATCCAGATGACGGGTATTGCGCAGCAGCGCGACCTTGTTGAGATTGACCGAAAGCGCAGTTTTACGTGCAGGCTGCGCTATCGCAGCAGGGACAAAGGGGTTGGAAGGATCGGAAGTGCGAAATAAAAGTGACATGGCGGTACGGATGGTTAGAGGGCTTGCAGGTCCATCATCATTTGCCGGGTTTTCAGGACCTTCACGCCGCAATGGTAGTGCAGCAAACCGCTTAGCTGGGTTTTAAGTTCACGCAGCCCGGGAATGCAGGCCCGCACGGTGTCGGAAAAAAGGGCGTCATGGCCCAAGGCCTGCTGCAGGGCCTGCCACTGCTCGCCAGGCAGGCTGACGCGGTCGCCCGCATGGGCCTGCCGCAGCCCCGACTCAGCCACCAGCACGTAGCGGATGTCGGCCCCCAACGGCCGCAGCGTCGCAGTTTCGGCATCAAGCATGGGCAGCAGGCCAATGTCGCGCAGCAAGCGCAACTCAAAAGCACGCAGTGCAAGTTGCAGGGTGTCGGCACTCTGGCTGGCAATCAGTTGCACGGTGGCCGAATAGGCATCAAACAGCGCAGGGTGCGGGTCATCGCGGGCCAGCAGGCGCATCAGCAGTTCATTCAGGTAATAGCCCGACAGCAAGGCATCGCCCGTGGGCATGACATGACCGCCCTGCCATTCGGCGCTTTTGAGCGTGCGTATTTCAGCATCTCCGCCGAATGCGAGATGCAACAACTGCATGGGCAGCAAAATCGGCCGGAAGCTGGAGCTGGGCTTTTTGGCGCCCCGCGCGACCAGCGCCACACGCCCATAATGCCGCGTAAAGACGTCAAGAATCAGGCTGGACTCGCTCCAGTCATAGCGGTGCAGCACGTAAGCTGGCTGATCACTGATGCGTTGGGTAGCCAAGCCAGTGCGTTCAGTTCAGCGCAGCGTGTTGCACGCCATGAAAAGCGCGGGGGCCAGCCTGACCACCGGGCCGCCCCAAGGCCGGGCAAGCCCCTCGGGGGGCAGCGCATTACACGCAGTGAAAAGCGTGGGGGCCATCACTCATACCCGAAGGTCTTGACCCGTGCCTCGTCATCGGCCCACCCTGAGCGGACCTTGACCCAGATCTCCAGGAACACCTTGCCACCAGTGAGCGCTTCAAGCTCATGCCGGGCTTCAGTGCCGATGCGCTTGAGCTTTTCGCCCTTTTCACCAATGATCATGCCCTTGTGACCATCGCGTTCCACCACAATGGTGGCGGCGATCTTGCGCAGGTTGCCCTCTTCCTCGTACTGGTCGATCAATACGGTCGAGGTGTAAGGAAGCTCGTCGCCGGTCAGGCGAAACAGCTTTTCGCGAATGATCTCGGCCGCCATGAAGCGGTCGCTGCGGTCGGTCAACTCTTCAGCCCCATACATCCAGGGCTGCGTCGGAAGGTATTTTTCGCAGATGCCGAACAGCCGCTCGACATCCTTGGCGTTGTTGGCCGACATCGGCACAAACTCGGCAAAGTTGTGACGCTCTTGCATTTCCTTGAGCCAAGGCGCAATCTCGGCACGGCGATGGATCAGGTCAAACTTGTTGGCCAGCAAAATCGCCGGGATTTTCTCGGGCAGCAGCGACAGCACCCTGGCGTCGGCCTGGTTGAACTGGCCCGCCTCGACGACAAACACAATCAGGTCCACGTCATTGACAGCGCCCACTACCGTGCGGTTCAGCGAACGATTCAAGGCGTTGGCATGCCGGGTCTGAAACCCTGGCGTGTCGACAAAGACAAACTGCGTGGCGGCGAGGGTACGCATGCCGGTGATGCGGTGCCGCGTGGTCTGCGCCTTGCGCGACGTGATGCTGATTTTTTGGCCCACCAGCGCATTGAGCAAGGTGGATTTACCCACATTGGGCTTGCCAACAATGGCAATCAGGCCGCAACGTTGCTCGCCCACCGGCGGAATGTTGGCGCCTGGCGCGGTATTGTCGACGGGAACTGCAGCCCCACGGGACAACAGCGCCTGGGTCAGCATGGCGCCTATCGCGTCCTGTTCCGGCCCCTGGTCAATGGGTGGAGTCGATCGCTTGGCAGCTGCCTTTAGCGGCGTTTTAGATTCTTTTTTACCGGTACTCATAATTTCTTAAAGGAATTTGGTGACAGCGCTCGCAAGCGCCAGGTCAGGAATCAAGTGTTTTGACAAAGATCAGCATGGCCGTGGCCGCGGCCTGTTCGCCAGCGCGTCGCGAGCCGCCAATCCCGCGCTCGGCACGACCATACTCAACGATTTCGCATTCCACGTCGAAAGTCTGCTGGTGCGCAGCACCCATGGTGCCAATGACGCGGTAGATAGGGAGCTTCATTTTCCGCCCCTGGAGCCACTCCTGCAATTCAGTTTTCGGATCTTTACCAATCGCCTGCATTTGAGGGTTGATTTCGACATCCTTGAACAGGCGGCGCACCAGCTGGTCGGCTTTGTCGAAACCGGCATCAAGGTAAACAGCACCAATCACCGCTTCCAGCGCATCCGCCAGGATGGACGGCCGCTTTTGTCCGCCGGACTTGGCTTCGCCCTCGCCCAGCCGCAGCAGTTGTGGCAGTCCCAGCACCACCGCCAACTGGTGCAGGGTGTCCTGCTTGACCAGGTTAGCCCGCACACGCGACAAGTCGCCCTCGGGTAGCGCGCTGAGCTGCTCATAGAGCAAGCCCGCAACCGCCAGATTCAGCACGGAATCCCCCAAAAACTCGATGCGCTCGTTATGGTCGGCCGAAAAACTGCGATGGGTCAGTGCTTGCGCCAGGAGTTTGGGATTTGAAAAATCATGCTGCAGGCGTTTCTGCAGGGCCAGCAAATCTGGACTGGATGTGGAACTGGCGCGCACTTATTTGGACTGACCGTCGTACTTGAGCAGCAGGTAGGCAGGCCCTGCCATGTGGATTTCCCGCGTATAGGCAAAAGCGACAACGGTCTTGCTCCCTTGTTTACTCACCGTCAGGTCCTTACCGGAAATCGACTTGATGTCATCGATGGACGCAGCCTTGTCAAAAATGGAGCGTACCTCTATAACCGTGCCACCCTCAGCGGCCTTATTGGCAGCTTTGGTGATGGCCTGGAATTCAATCAGTGTTGGTAAAACCTGGGCCACCAGCACACCAGCGCCTGCCAGGATAACGGCCACAAACAGAAAACCTATGCCGGAAATGCCGCGTTCCTGATGTTTCATTGCTTTTCCTCGGCCCGAAAGCCTGTGAGTCCTGTGAAATGGGGACACGACGAAGGTCGCCCCCGGCGATAAAAATTAATCGAAGGAGCCAATGCGTTTGAGGTTACCGAAATTCATCCAGACGAAAAAGGCCTTGCCAACAATGTTTTTCTCGGGAACAAAGCCCCAATAACGGGAATCCAGCGAGTTATCACGGTTGTCGCCCATCATGAAATAGTGACCCTCAGGAACCTTGCAAACGACACCCTCGCTACTGTAACGGCAATTTTCCTTGAATGGAAAGTCGTCTGCACCGGGGATGAATGCGGGACGATCATCGTCGTTAAGCAAGCGATATTTCTTGTCGCCATTGACTTCCTCGAACTGCTTGGCGTAGCGCAGCGAATCCTCATCAAAAAAGTCGGCCAAGGGCGTCTTGGTCAATGGCTTGCCGTTGATGGTCAATTTCTTGTTGAGGTAGGCCACCTCGTCCCCGGGCAAACCCACCACACGCTTGATGTAGTCCAGGCTGGGCTTGGGCGGGTAACGAAATACCATCACATCGCCATGCTGCGGGCTGTGGTTGTCCAGCACCTTGCTATTGATGACGGGCAGCCGCACGCCGTAGTGGAATTTATTGACCAGAATCAGGTCATTGATCAGCAGGGTCGGAATCATGGAGCCCGACGGAATCTTGAAGGGTTCAAACAAAAACGAGCGCAGCAGGAACACGACGAGGATCACCGGAAACAACCCGGCAGTCCAGTCCAGCCACCAGGGCTGCATGATGAGCCTCGTTTTGGCTTCGCTGGTGTTGTCGTCAACCCGGGTGATGCCCATTTTGGCCAGCTCGGCCCTGCGCGCCGTGGTGGCCGCCTCCAGTGCGGCAACCGCCTGGCGCCGCTGCGGCAAAAAGTAGAACCGCTCAGCCAGCCAGTAAATGCCGGTAACCACGGTTGCCAGAAACAGCAGCAAGGCAAAGTTGCCTTCCACCGCACCCAGGTACCAAGCCGTACCGTAGCCGACGAACGCCGCCAGCACCACGGCGGTGATTGAACTCATGACAGCGCGCATTAATCTTCCACCTGCAATATGGCCAGGAAAGCCTCTTGAGGCACCTCCACCGAACCGATTTGTTTCATGCGCTTTTTACCCGCTTTTTGCTTTTCAAGAAGCTTCTTTTTGCGGGAAATATCGCCGCCATAGCACTTGGCAATCACGTTTTTACGCAAAGCCTTGATTGTCTCACGCGCAATAATGTTGGCCCCAATGGCCGCCTGGATCGCCACATCAAACTGCTGCCGCGAGATGATTTCACGCATTTTTGCCACCACGGCCCGCCCCCGGTAGGCCGACTGGCTGCGGTGAACAATGATGGACAGCGCATCGACTTTTTCGCCATTGAGCAAAATATCCACCTTGACCACATCGGAGGCGCGAAACTCCTTGAACTCGTAGTCCATCGACGCGTAACCGCGCGACACGGATTTCAGCTTGTCAAAAAAATCAAGCACGATCTCACCCAGCGGCATTTCATAGGTCAGCATGACCTGCTTGCCGTGGTAGGCCATGTTCAGCTGTACGCCGCGCTTGAGGTTGGCCAGCGTCATGACAGCGCCCACGTAGTCTTGCGGCATATAGAGATGCACGATCACGATGGGCTCGCGAATCTCACTGA
>NZ_JADMJK010000238.1 GCF_018780625.1 Polaromonas sp.
CGCCCCGGACCACCTGGTACTGCCTGCGGGCTTCAAGCGCTGCGTCAAGCGCCGCACCGCTGTATGCGCGAGGAAACGTCGACTCTGGCGATCGCGCGGGTGTCGTCATGGGATTCCTTTTAGCGATGCGGCTTGAGGTTACTCCAGTTTTTCGGTCACATGCATGGGCCGCGCCAGTTCCTGATGGAAGGCGGTTTGTGCAGACCTTGCCGCAAGACCGGTGCAGGTTCGGGAATAATGGGCTCATGCCGCCTACCCACTCCATCTGGAGCGCCTTGCGCCAGCCTTCGTTTCGCGGCCTGTGGCTTTGCGGCGGCGTCTTTTTCATTGGCAACGGCATGCAGTCCATGGCGGCTGCCTGGCTCATGGTCGAGCTCACCGGCTCGTCCTTCCTGGCGGCGCTTGTGCAGACCGCGGTGTTCCTGCCCATGTTTTTGCTGGCCCTGCCCGCAGGCGTGCTGGCCGACACGACCGATCGTCGTCGCCTGATCTCTGGCGCGCTGATGGCGCAGGTGGCCGCCTGCGCGCTGCTCGCCTTGCTGGTGCTGGGGGGCTGGAGCGGGCCGGGATCGGTCCTTTTTCTGGTGTTTGTGTGTGGCTGCTGCACGGCGGTGCTGACGCCCGCCTGGAACTCGTCGGTGGTGGACCCGGTTCCCCGCGACGAATGGCCGCAGGCTATTACTGCCGTCAGCATTGCCTACAACGCGGCGCGCGCCATAGGCCCCACGCTTGCCGGCCTGCTGTTTGCAGGCCTGGGCGCGGGCTGGGTGTTCGCGGTCACGGTATTCACGACGCTGGTCATGTGGGAATCGATACGCCGCTGGCCGCCACGCGCGCACCCGCCGTCGCGCCTGCCGGCCGAGCGCCTGTGGGGCGGCACGCTCAGCGGCCTGCGTTTTGCCTGGCATTCGCGCATCATCCTGGCGCAACTGGTGCGGGCCATGGCCTATAGCGCGGCTGGCTCGGCACTGTGGGCGCTGCTGCCGGTGATTGCGCAGCGCCAACTGGGCACCGGCGCGGAAGGCTTCGGGCTGCTGATGGGTTGCCTGGGAACGGGTGCGGTGGCGACCGGGCTGGGAATCGGCCGGATGCGCGAGCGCTTCGGGCTCGATGCCGTCGTGGGCGCCAGCTGCATCGCGTTTTCTGCCGTCATGCTGCTTGCCGCCTGGGTCCGCGTGCCGCTGCTGGTCTATGGCGCCATGGCGGTGGGTGGCGCCGCCTGGATGGCGGCCATGTCCACCTTCAACACCGCCACGCAGGCCAGCGCGCCGCCCTGGGTGCGCTCGCGCGCGGTGGCCCTGCATATCGTGGCGTCGCTGGGCGCCTTCGCCATCGGGTCAGCGTTCTGGGGCGCGGTGTCCGACATCGTCGGCTTGAGCGCCGCGCTGGTCGCGGCCGGTTTGCTGATGGCCGCCGGCCTGCTGCTGGCGCGCCCGTTCCCGCTGCGCGTGGGCGCGGCCCACGAAGTGACGCAGGGCACGCCCTGGCAAGAGCTGTTCGTGGAGGCCGAGCCCAGCCCGGAGGCTGGGCCGGTGGCGGTAGAGGTGGCCTACCGCATCCGCCCCGGGCAGGAGCGCGCTTTTCTTGACACCATCAGCCAGATGAAGGCACCGCGCCGGCGCGATGGCGCCACCTTCTGGCGTGTCTACAAGGACCTGGGCGAGCCATCCCGCTATGTGGAGCGTTTCATCGTGACATCATGGGCCGACTACCTGCACCAGCGCGCGCGCGCCACCGTGGCCGATCACGCGCTGGAAGCAGAAGTGCGCGCCTTCCTGCTGCCCGGCGAAAGCGCGCGCATGTCGCACTACATTGCCGAGCGCTGAGGCTGCGACCGCCAGGTTTTGGCCAGCCTGCCGTCAGGCGTCAGGCGATAGCTGCGAAAATGCCGCCATCGTGAGCAAGTTGTGTGCGCCTCTTGTTGCACACGCCCCCAAAGTAGAGAAAGCATATTGAACAATATTGAATTAAATCAACCGTTTAGTCCGTGGCGTTTAAGTGTGGCGCCCATGATGGACTGGACCGACAGGCACTGCCGCTACTTTCACCGCCTGCTGTCGCGCCATGCGCTGCTGTACACCGAAATGGTCACGACCGGCGCGCTGATGCACGGCGACGTGGCGCGGCACCTGCGCTTCAACGCCGAAGAGCACCCGGTGGCGCTGCAACTGGGCGGCAGCGAGGCGGCCGATCTGGCCCATTGCGCCCGCTTGGGCGAGCAGTGGGGCTACCAGGAAATCAACCTCAATTGCGGCTGCCCCAGCGA
>NZ_JADMJK010000011.1:0-46866 GCF_018780625.1 Polaromonas sp.
CCACGCAGTCGGGGCACCAGCCGTGCTTGCTGTTGTAGCTGAACAGGCGCGGGTCGAGTTCGGCATACGAGGTGGCGCAGACCGGGCAGGCGCGCTTGGTCGAGAACACCTCCAGCTTGCCGATATTCTTGGTGCTGGTGCCCGCCAGCATGGCCGCCTGCAGGCCGTCGAGCGGCGCCAGCACATGCACCACGCCCTTGCCATGCTGCAGCGCGGTGGCCAGCGCCGCCCGCAATGCAGCTTCGTTCTCGGGCGTCACATGAAGGTCGGCCACCGGCAACTCCACCGTGTGCTCCTTGAAGCGGTCGATGCGTGGAAAGCCGGTGGTCGGCAAAAACTCGCCATCGACGCGCAAATGCGGGTAGCCGCGCGGCCGCGCCCAGTCGGCCAGCTCGGTGTAGACGCCCTTGCGGTTGATCACCAGCGGCGCCAGCAGGCCGATGTGCTGGCCCCGGTAGCTCTTGAGCAGCTGCGCGGCGATGCTCTCGGGGCTTTGCGGCATGACCGCCGCGCCGTCCTTGGTGCAATGCTGGATGCCCAGCTTGACGTAGAGCAGCCGCAAGAAGTGCCAGACCTCGGTGGTGGTGCCCACGGTGGACTTGCGTCCGCCGCGCGACAGCCGCTGCTCGATCGCCACGGTGGGCGGAATGCCGTAGACCGCATCGACCTCGGGCCGGCCGGCCGGCTGCACGATGCTGCGCGCGTAGGCGTTGAGCGACTCCAGGTAGCGCCGCTGGCCTTCGTTGAACAAGATGTCAAAGGCCAGCGTCGATTTGCCCGAGCCCGACACGCCGGTGACCACGTTGAACTTGCCGCGTGGAATCTCGACCGACAGGCTTTTGAGGTTGTTTTCCTTGGCGTTGACGATCTGGATCATGTTGGCAAAAGCCGGCCGGGTTTTCCAGGCCCTGGGCCGGGCTTCTTCAACCTGGCTGACCTGGCCCATGGCCTGCTCGTACTCGCGCAGCGCCAGCGCGGTGTGCGACGTGGGGTGCTGGCGCACCATTTCCGGCGGCCCCTCGGCCACCAGCAGGCCGCCCGCCTCGCCGCCTTCGGGTCCGAGGTCGATCAGCCAGTCGGCCGAGCGGATCACGTCGAGGTTGTGCTCGATGATGATCAGCGAATGCCCGGCTTCGAGCAGCCGGCGCAGCGCGCGCATGAGCTTGGCGATGTCGTCAAAGTGCAGGCCGGTGGTCGGCTCGTCGAATAAAAACAGCGTGCCCCGGTCCGGGCGTTTCAGCGGCAGCGGCTGCTTGCTGGCGCTTTTGGTCTTGCCGGCGGACTTGCTGGCTTCGGCCAGAAAGCCGGCCAGCTTGAGGCGCTGGGCCTCGCCGCCCGACAGCGTGGGCACGGGCTGGCCCAGCTTCACGTATTCGAGGCCCACGTCCACGATCGGTTGCAGCGCGCGCACCACCTCGCGGTCTTGCGCAAACAGCACTATCGCCTCGCTCACGGTCAGTTCCAGCACGTCGGCCACATTGAGCAGCGCGGGCTTGAGCTGGCCAATGGCCTGGCGCTCGATCGTGATCTCCAGGATTTCGGGCCGGTAGCGCTTGCCGTCGCAGTCGGGGCAGCGCAAATACACGTCGCTCAGGAACTGCATTTCGACATGCTCAAAGCCGGAGCCGCCGCAGGTCGGGCAGCGCCCGTCGCCGTGGTTGAAGCTGAACTTGGACGCGGTGTAGCCGCGCTGCTGGGCCAGCGGCGCCAGCGCAAACAGCTCGCGCACGGCGTCCCACGCGCCCACGTAGCTGGCCGGATTCGATCGCGCGGTTTTGCCAATCGGCGACTGGTCGACAAACACCACGTCGGTCAGGTGCTCGGCGCCCAGCAGCCGGTCGTGCAGGCCGGGGGTCTCGGTGGCCTTGCCAAACTGGCGCAGCAGCGCGGGCGCCAGAATGTCCTGCATCAGCGTGGACTTGCCGGAGCCGCTGACGCCGGTCACGCAGACCAGGCGCTGCAGCGGAAACTCGACGTTCAGGTTTTGCAGGTTGTGGTCGCGCGCGCCTTCGAGCACCAGGCGCGGCGTGTTGTCCGTCACGGCGCGCTTGAAGCCCATGCCGACTTGCTTGCGCGCGCCCAGGTAGGCGCCGGTCAGGGTGTCGGCATGCTTGAGGTCCTCTGGCGTGCCGTCAAACACGATCTGCCCGCCCTTTTCGCCCGGACCGGGGCCCATGTCTATCATGCGGTCAGCGGCCAGCATCACGGCCGGGTCGTGCTCGACCACGACCAGCGTGTTGCCGGCATCGCGCAGCCGGTGCATGGCCCGCGTGATGCGGTTCATGTCGCGCGGGTGCAGGCCAATCGAAGGCTCGTCGAGCACAAACAGCGTGTTGACCAGCGAGGTGCCGAGCGCGGTGGTCAGGTTGATGCGCTGCACCTCGCCGCCCGACAGCGTGCGGCTCTGGCGGTCGAGCGTCAGGTAGCCAATGCCGACGTCGCAGAGGTATTTGACCCGCATGCGGATTTCCTCGAACAGCGACTTCAGCGCCTGGGCTTCGCCGGATGTTGCGCCTTCCCCCGCTGGGGGAAGGTTGGGATGGGGGCTCGGCGCTCCCGCCCCAGGCTGCCCCCACCCCAGCCCTCCCCCAGCGGGGGAGGGAGTAAATCCAGAGGCAGCGAAGAATGCGCTTAACCGGTCCAGCGGCAGCCGCATCAAATCGTGCAGGCACAGCCCCGGCAGCGCTTCAAGCTGCGCCCGCGTCCAGTCCACGCCCACCGGCATGAAGCGCTGGCCGGGCGGCAGCACCGCGTCGGCGGCTTCTTTGGAGCCCAGGCGCCACAGCAGCGGCTCCAGTTTGAGGCGCGCACCGCCGCAGCTCTCGCACGGCGTGTAGCTGCGGTACTTGGACAGCAGCACGCGAATGTGCATCTTGTAGGCCTTGCTTTCCAGGTAGGCAAAAAAGCGCTTGATGCCGAACCAGTGCTGGCTCCACTTGCCGTTCCAGCTCGGCGAGCCGTTGATGACCCAGGCCTGCTGCTCGGGCGTGAGCTTGGACCAGGGCGTGTCGCGCGGAATGCCGGCCGCTTCGGCGTGGCGCATCAAATCGTCTTGCGCTTCCTTCCAGGCCGGCGTCTGCATGGTCTTGATGGCGCCGGCCCGCAGCGTGAGCTTGTCGTTGGGAATCACCAGCCCGTAGTCGACGCCAATCACGCGGCCAAAGCCCTTGCAGGTTTCGCAGGCGCCCATGGCCGAGTTGAAGGAAAACAGCGAAGGCGTCGGGTCGGTGTAGCGCAGGTCGCTGTCGGGGCAGTGCAGGCCGGTGGAAAAGCGCCACATTTCTTCCAGCGCGCCCTCGGCCGCAGGCTGCACATACACATTGATGCGGCCGCCGCGCTTCAGGGCGGTTTCAATCGCTTCGATCACCCGCACTTTTTCAGCCTGGTGCAGGCGGAACCGGTCCGCCACCACGTCGAGCAGCTTGTGCGGCCCGGCCGGCGTGCCGATGTCGCGCTCCGCATGGACCCGCGTAAAGCCGCTGGCCGACAGCCACTGTTCGATCTCTGCGGCGCTGGTGTTGCCCGGCAACTCGACCGGGAAAGTCATGATGACCCTGGGATCGCTACCCTCCGTGCGCGCCATCAGCTCGGCATAAATCGACTCGGGCGTGTCGTGGCGCACCGCCTGCGCGGTTTTCTGGTCAAACAGCTGCGCCGCGCGGGCATACAGCAGCTTCAGGTGGTCGTTGAGCTCCGTCATGGTGCCCACGGTGGAGCGCGAGTTGCGCACCGGGTTGGTCTGGTCAATCGCAATGGCGGGCGGAACGCCTTCAACCTTGTCGACGGCCGGCTTGTCCATGCGGTCCAGGAACTGCCGGGCATAGGCCGAAAAGGTCTCGACATAACGGCGCTGGCCTTCGGCAAACAGCGTGTCGAACACCAGCGACGACTTGCCCGATCCGCTGGGCCCGGTGACCACCGTCATTTCGTTGGTCCGGATGTCGAGGTCGATATTTTTGAGGTTGTGCTGGCGCGCGCCGCGTATGCGGATGATTCCCTGGGGCATGGAGGCTGTCTTTCCTGAAGAGGTCAAACATTCTAGGAGTCTGGCGCGCGGGGCATGCCGGACGCGCGGATTGACCCCGGCGACGCCAGCCTTTGCCGGTCATTGTGGTTTCCCCCAACTCGTCACACTGCCCCGTTCGTGGTTAACTACCCGCCTATTTAAAAACCAAAGGAAATTCCATGAAAAGCCCAGGCCAGTGGTGCGCAGCGATTCTGATCGCCGTTTTG
Source organism: Polaromonas sp. (assembly GCF_018780625.1). GTDB lineage: Bacteria > Pseudomonadota > Gammaproteobacteria > Burkholderiales > Burkholderiaceae_C > Polaromonas. The sequence continues at coordinate 4,234 of NZ_JADMJK010000011.1, forward strand.
AGCCAAGCCAGCCACGCCCAGATTTTGATTGGACAAACCGCGGGTATCACCGGCGCCGTGAGCGCTGGGGTGAAGGAAACCACGGATGGCGCCCGACTTTTCCTGGATTCCATCAACGCCAAAGGCGGCCTGGGCGGGCAAAAGATCGAACTGGTTTCACTGGACGACAAGTTCGACCCCAAGCTGGCGGCAGAGAACGCGCGCAAGCTGATTGAAGAGCAAAACGTGCTGGCCATGTTCCTGACACGCGGCACGCCGCACACCGAAGCCATCATTCCCCTGCTGGACAAGCACGGGGTGCCGCTGGTGGGCCCGTCCACCGGCGCCATGGTGCTGCACCAGCCGGTGCAAAAACACATCTTCAATGTGCGGGCCACTTACCAGCGGGAAGCTGAAAAAGCCGTGACCCACCTGGTCTCCATGGGCATCACCCGGATCGGCATTGTGTATGCCGATGACAGCTTTGGCAGCGATGGCGTGGTCGGCGCCCAGAAAGGCCTGGCAACGGCCAAGCTGCAAGCCGTGGCGCTGGAGAAATTCAACCGGTCCAAGCCCGACTTTGGCCCGATCGCCCCCAAAGTGTTCCAGTCCAATGCGCAGGCCGTTGTCCTGGTGGCGTCCGGGCAAGCGGTGGTCGATGGCGTGAAAGCCTTTCGCGCTGCCGGCTCCAACGCCCAGTTTGTGACGCTGTCCAACAATGCGTCGGGCGGCTTCATCAAAAGTCTGGGCGACAACGCGCGCGGCGTGATCGTCACCCAGGTCTTTCCTTACGAACGCTCGATTTCCAACCCCTTGGTCAAGCAAGCCCTGGAACTGGCCAAGGCCAAGGGCATCAACGAGTTGAGCCCGGCCATGATTGAAGGCTTTGCGGCCGCCAAGGTGCTGGTGGAAGGCCTGCAACGCGCCGGCGCCAAACCCACCCGCGAAAAACTGCAGGCTGCGCTGGAAGGCATTCGCAAACTCGACATAGGCGGACTGGAAGTGACCTACGGCCCCAACGACCACACCGGCCTGGATTTTGCCGACCTGTCGATCATTGGCACCGACGGGAAGTTCAAGCGCTAAAAACCGGCGGGCGCTCAGCGCCCGTCATGGCGAGCCTCTAGTTCCGTTCCAGAACTGCACACGCCCCATGAACCGGTGCAATCTCTTTCTGTCATTGCGAACGACGCGCGGCAATCCATGACTGCGCTTTTCCAGCGATGGATCGCCGCGCTTCGCTCGCGATGACGGATCAGGGGCGGTTCATGGAAAGCAAAGCGCGGCAATTGCCGCACTACGTTCGCGGTGACGAATCGGGGCGCACCCTGGCCACGCCCGGCGAAATTCCGCCAGCGCCTTGCCAGCCAGGCCCGGCAAACCAGTCGCTGCCCAGCAGGTACTCGCGCAGCATGGGCAGCGCGTCCAATCCCCAAAACAGTTTTCCGTCCACTGCAAACGTGGGCACGCCAAACACACCCTGCGCCACCGCGTCCTCGGTATTGCGGGTCAGTTGCGCCTTGACCGCGTCGCCATGCCGGTCGCGCCGGGGTGACAGCTGCTGCGCCAGCGCGTCCAGCCGCTGCGGGTCGGTGGCCTCGGCGCCGCCGCGCCAGACATGGTGAAAAATCTGCTCGCACACATAGCGGTTGGGCGTGGCTGGCGCATGTTCGGGGCTGCAGGCCAGCGCCAGCCGCAGCAAATGCAAGGGATTGAACGGGTGGCTGGCCGGCAACTGCAGCGCAATGCCCCGGCTGTGCGCCAACCACAGCACCTGGCGGTAAGTCCAGTCGCGCTTGGGGGCAATTTCAGCCGGGCCCAGTTGGCCATGGTGCTTGAGCAGGCCGGCAAACAGCACCGGCATGTAACTGACCCGGTAGCTGACCCCCGTCAACGCTTGCGGCAGCAGCTCGAACGCCAGATAGGCGTAGGGCGAGATGAAGTCGAGGTAGACCGTGATGTGCCTGAGTTCACTGGCCGCCTCTTTGGCCGGCCCGGCGGTGTCAGATGGTTTCATGTGCGCAGTCTCCTTGGTTCTGTTCTGCGCTGAGCATAGCGGCAAGGCGGGCAGCAGGTGCCCAGCCCTGTATTGATCAGGCGCAAGCCCGACGCGTCGCAACCGGCCCGGGCTTGCGCCACAATGACTTTGCCTGTTGTCCATCCCTTTTTGCCTGCTGCCCGCCATGACACAAAACACCGCCGCTCTGCCTCTTGATGTGTTGTCGCGCCACCGCGTGTTCGGGCTGCTGCCCGAACACGCGCGTGCCGCCCTGGCCAGCCAGTGCAATTGGACCTGCGTTGCGGCTGGCGCCGAGGTGCTGGCGCCAGGCCAGTGGCCGGACCAGCTGGCGCTGATTGCCAGCGGCGCCGTCAGCCTGCAAGACCCCGACCTGGGCTGGGCGGTTGCGCTGCAGGCGGGCGAATGCTTTGGCGCTGGCATCACGCCGGCGCACCAGCAGGCGGCCTGGCAGGCGGTGGCCGTTTCCGACACCGCACTGGCCCTGCTGCCGACCGACGCGCTGAAGGCGATGTGCGCGGCCAACCCGCAGCTGGCGGTGTTCTTTCCGTCGCTGCCCGCCGTTGACCGGGCTGCGCCAGAAGATACGGGCACGGCACTCAACCTGCTGTCGGCGCCAATTCGCACCCTCGTCAAGCGCGAACCCATCACCCTGCTGCCCACCGAGTCGATTCGCGCGGCGGCCGAACTGATGCGCGCGCAGCACGTGTCGTCGGTGCTGCTGGTTGAGCAGGGCCGCCTGATCGGACTGGTGACCGACCGCGACCTGCGCAACCGCGTCGTGGCCGAGGGGCTGGCCCTTGACAGACCGGTGGCCGACATTGCCACGCTGGCGCCGCTGACGCTGGACGCCGGCAGCCCCGCCTTCGAGGCGCTGCTGCTCATGGCGCGCCACAACATCCACCATGTGCCGGTGATGGACGGCCAGCGCCTGGCCGGCATGATTACCGCCACCGACCTGGCCGAGCAGCACAGCACCTCGGCCGTCTACCTGGCGGGCGACATCTACAAGCAAACCACCGTGAAAGGGCTGGCCCGCATCAGCACGCGCATCAAGCGGCTGCAGCAACACCTGGCCGGCGCCGGTGCCAGCGCTTACAGCACCGGCCATATCATCACAGCCATCACCGACGCGCTGACGACGCGGCTGATTCACCTGGCCGAAGCGCAGTTGGGCCCGGCGCCCATTGACTACGTCTGGGTGGCGGCAGGCTCGCAGGCGCGCAGCGAACAGACCGCCAAGTCCGACCAGGACAACTGCATGATCCTGGACGACCGTTACGACGAAGCGCTGCACGGCGACTATTTCCGCGCGTTTTCCAGGTTTGTCTGCGACGGCCTCGACGCCTGCGGCTACATCCACTGCCCCGGCGAGATGATGGCCATGACCGACACCTGGCGCCAGCCGCACCAGCGCTGGGTGCAGTACTTTGCCCAGTGGGTGAACACGCCCGAGCCCAAGGCGTTGATGCTGACCTGCGTGTTTTTTGACCAGCGCGCCATTCACGGCAAGGCCGAGCTGCTGGACACGCTGCGGCGCGAGGTGCTGCAGCGCACCCGGGGCAACAGCCTGTTCCTGGCCTACATGGTCAGTAACGCGCTCAAGCACCGCCCGCCGCTGGGCCTGTTTGGCAACCTGTCACTGATTCGCGGCGGCGACAACGACCGCACCATCGACCTCAAACACAGCGGCATCGTGCCCATCGTCGACCTGGCGCGGATCTATGCCCTGGCCGGCGGGGAGCCGGCCGTCAACACCTACGACCGGCTGGAACAGGTGGCGCAGTCCGGCGAGGTGAGCGCGCAAGGCGCGCACGATTTGCGCGACGCGCTGGAGTTTCTGGGCACGCTGCGCATCGCCCACCAGGCACGCCAGATCGGACGCGGGCAGGCGCCTGACAACTTTCTGGCGCTGGAGGAACTCTCCAACTTTGAGCGAAGCCACCTGAAGGACGCGTTTTTGGTGGTGCAGACGCTGCAGGGCGTGCTGGGCCAGCGCTACCAGTCCGGGCGGTTCTGAGTTGCACGCGCGGGAGGTGCTTGAAGCCTCGACATCCTGAAAGTCGCGGCGCAGTGGGGAGCGGTTGACTCTTCCTGGTTGGGCAGGCCGGTCTCGCCCGGCCGGCCCAACCACGCAAAACCCACCCAGCACCCAAAAAGTGCCGAACGTGAAGTCACGCGACCGCGCACCCCGCCGAAATCAAGACCCCTGCGTATGCCCGTCAGTCAGGCCGAAGCAAGGCCTCATCAATACGCGCCTTTAACTCAGGCCCCTCATAGCGGGTCAAATCCCCTGCAATGGAGCGCCTCACCGCCTTCTCAGCAGCATGGCTCAAACACGGCCTGAGCTCACCCAGCATCGGGCTGGAGGCCACCAGCACCAGCGCATTGCACTTTTGCGCAGCAACCCCTTCGTTGAGGTAATCCGCGAGTTCCCGGGCAAAGCTGGCACGCTCTTTGGCGTGGGCTTCGGTTTTGGGTTCAAACTGCGTGCCCGCGTGTCCGGTGCGGCCGTGGCCCTTGCCCGCAGCGCCCGTCAGGTCGCCCCCGCTGGCTTGCCCCGTGAGGCTGGCCTGCGGGTGCACAAAGTCAATCAGTTCGGTGAGGGAATGGTCCGCGGCATGCCGCTCGAAGCAGCGGGCGCGCTCGGCATTGGCGACCAGAATCCATGTGTTTTCCATCCTGTTGCTCCTTGTGGGAATCTGTTAAAACAAGGGCGCGCCGCCCTCTGGATTCAGCGCGCCCCCCTCGGTCGGCGGCTTGGGCGCCGTGGCAATCATGCAGTCGGTGGTCAGAATCAGGCTGGCGATGGAGGCTGCGTTTTGCAGCGCCAGCCGGGTCACTTTGGCCGGGTCGATCACGCCCATTTGCAGCAGGTCGCCATAGGTGCGTGTGGCCGCGTTGTAGCCAAAGGCGTGGTCCGGCGATTCGTCAACCCGGTTCAGAATGACCGAAGGCTCGTCCCCCGCATTGCTCACGATGCGGCGCAGGGGCTCTTCGAGCGCGCGGGCCACCAGGCGAATGCCCGAGGTTTCATCGAGCGTGCTGCCGGTCAGGTCCGTCAGCGCACGTCGGGCGCGCAACAAGGCCACGCCGCCCCCGGGCACGATGCCTTCTTCCACCGCGGCGCGGGTCGCATGCAGGGCGTCCTCGACGCGGACCTTGCGCTCTTTCAGCTCAGTTTCCGTGGCCGCGCCAACCTTGATCAGCGCAACGCCCCCCGACAGCTTGGCCGCGCGCTCGTCGAGTTTTTCACGGTCGTAGTCGCTGCTGGCCAACGCGCGTTCCTTGCGGATCGCTGCAACCCGCTCCTTGATCGCCTGCGGCTGCCCGGCGCCGCCGATCAGTGTGGTGGCGTCCTTGGTGATCTCGGCGCGCGTGGCGCGGCCCAGATCCGACAGCTTGACCTTGTCCAGCGTCAGCCCGACCTCGTCGCTGACGACGGTGCCACCCGTGAGCACCGCAATGTCCTGCAGCATCGCCTTGCGCCTGTCGCCAAAGCCGGGCGCCTTCACAGCGCAGGTTCTGAGGGTGCCGCGCATCGTGTTGATCACCAGCGTTGCCAGCGAATCGCTTTCAACGTCTTCCGCGATCACCAGCAAGGGGCGGCCGGACTTGACGATTTCTTCCAGCAGCGGCAACAAGTCCTTGAGCGACGTCAGGCGGCCTTCGCACAGCAAGAGGGACACCTCTTCCAGCACGGCACTTTGCCGCTCTGCGTTGTTGATGAAATACGGCGACAAAAAGCCCCGGTCAAACTGCAGGCCTTCGACCACCTCCAGCACGCTGACCAGCCCGGAGCCGTCCTCGATCGAGATGGCGCCCTCACGCCCCACCTTGTCGATGGCGCTGGCCAGCAGCTCGCCGATGGAGCGGTCGTTGTTGGCCGAGATCGCCGCGACATGGGCAATCTCCTGGGACGTCGCGCAGGGCTTGGCCATCTTTTTGATTTCCGCCACCACGGTCTCGATCGCCAGCTCGATGCCGCGCTTGAGGTCCATCGGATTCATGCCGCCGGCCAGATAGCGCAGGCCCTCCTGGATCATGCCGTGGGCCAGCACCGTGGCGGTGGTGGTGCCGTCGCCCGCCATTTCACTGGTACGGGCGGCCACTTCGCGCAGCAGTTGCGCACCCATGTTTTCAAACCGGTCTTCAAGCTCTACCGACTTGGCCACCAGCACGCCTGAATTGACGATTTGCGGCGGGCCAAAGTCGCGCTCCAGGATCACGGTGCGCCCGCGAGGCCCGAGCGTGACCTTGACCGCCTCGGCCAGCGCATCCACGCCGCGGCGGATCTTGTCCCGGGCCTCGTCGTGAAAAATGAGCTGCTTGGGTTTCATGGCCGGGCCGCCCGGTCTCAGGCTGCGTTCTTGCGAAAGCTTTCAACGCCGCCCTTTAGCTTCTGGAGGGCACTGCTGAAGGCGTCCTTGAACTGGCTCCAGGATTCAACCGTGGCGGCTTTGAGTTCCGCCAGGCGCTGCTGCGCCGCCCCCAGATCGGCTTCAAGTTTTTGCACCTCCTCGCCCAGTTTGGCCTTGACCTCGGCGCTGGAGGCCTCGGCCTTGGTCTTGAACTCTGCAATGGTGGCCTTGAGCGCATCCAGCTCTTTTTCAGCCGTTTCGGCGAAGGCCTTGCGCTCGCCCTCTGGCTGGCTGGCCTGCCCGGATGCCGCAGGGGGTTTTTCAACTTCGGGAAGGGGGGGCTTGATCTTGTCGCAGGCCACCAAGGTGACTGCCACGACAAGAACCGCGCCAATGACGGACAACGAATGTTTCATGATGGGTCCTTCTCCCGGGGTGACGAGAACCAGACGGGTTGACCTGCAATCCGCATGGCGACAGCCTGAAATCTAGCCCTGCCCCGACCCAAGCCATTGCGAAACATCAATTGCCCGCAAATCACCCGCGACTTCAGCAGGCTCAGGCCGCAGCAGCCGCCTTCTGGATCGCATCGCGGTGGGCTTGCTGGCTGACGTGCCGGCTCTGCCGCTCGGCCCTGGGCTTGGGCGCCCCCGCCGGCAAGGCCGCGCGCTCGGCATTCAGCAGTTCCGCCAGACACAGCGGCCGCCCGCGCGCGCCGCTGGCGCGGTAATCGGCCAGCAGGGCAGCACGCACGTCATCGTCGTTCAGGCCGCGCACGGCCGTGAGGTGCGCATGCAGCAAATCCACCAGTTTTTCCAGCGCAAACTCATGCGTCTTGGCCGTCGTGCGCCAGAGCCAGTCGCTGAAATCAAGGAAATGGTTGAAGGCAGAGCCCGGCCCCAGCAGCAGCGTCAGCCCGCCCGCAAACCGCCCCGAATTGGCGACCATTTCCCAGTAGCGCGCAAAGCGCTGGATGCGCTGCATGGTGGTGAAGTCAATCGTGGAGGTCTGCAAAATCGTGTACGGCGTTTGCGGGTCGTAGACCATCGCGTAATCCGCGGTGTGCCGGGTGATCGGCGTGCCGCGCAGGCGCTTCAAAATGCCAAACTGGATCTCGTGCGGCGCCAGGTCATAGAGGCGGTCAAAGCCCTCGGCAAAGCTGTCCAGCGTCTCGCCCGGCAGGCCGAAGATCAGGTCGGCATGCACATGGGCCTGGCTTTCGCTGACCAGCCAGCGCAGGTTGTCGGCGGTCCTGGCGTTGTCCTGCTTGCGCGAAATGCGCTGCTGCACCTCGGGGTTAAAGCTCTGGATGCCGACTTCAAACTGCAGCGAGCCGGCCGGAAACTGCGCAATCAGCGCTTTCAGCCGGTCCGGCAGGCTGTCGGGCACGACTTCAAAATGCACAAACAGGTCCGGCGCCATCCGGTCCATGAAAAACTGCAGAATGCGCACCGAAAAATCCACCTTCAGGTTGAAGGTGCGGTCGACAAACTTGAAGTTGCGCGCGCCACGCCGGTAAAGCGCGTCCATCTCGGCCATGAAGCGGTCCAACTCGAACGCCCAGGCGGTCTTGTCGAGCGAGCTCAGGCAGAACTCGCACTTGAACGGGCAGCCGCGCGAGGCTTCGACGTAGAGCAGGCGCTTGGCCAGATCCTGGTCCGTGTATTCGTTATAGGGCAAGGCCAGCACCTCCAGCGGCGGCTGTTCGCCCGCAATGACCTTCATCAGCGGCTGCGGGCCGTCGAGCAGCACGCGGCACAGCTTGGGAAAGCTGACATCGCCCCAGCCGGTGACGACATGGTCGGCCAGCCGGCAGATTTCCTGTTCGCCGGTTTCAAAGCTGACCTCCGGCCCGCCCAGCACGACCTTGATGTCGGGCCTCAGGGTTTTGAGCAGGCGCACGACCTGCGTGGTTTCCACCACGTTCCAGATGTAGATGCCCAGGCCGATGACAGCAGGGTTGAGCGCCAGCAGGTCTTCGACAATCTGCACCGGCCGCTGCTGGATCACAAACTCGCGCAGCTGCGTGCGCGCGCGCAGCCCGGCGCCGCCATGCAGGTCCATATTGGCCAGCAGGCAGCGCAGACCGAGCGAGGCATGGATGTATTTGGCGTTGAGGGTGGCCAGGACGATGGCGGGGGAGTCGGTGGCTTGGCGGGAATTCATGCCCGCATTATCGAACCCTGGTTCGGGCACTGCTTCATCAAAAGCGCCTGGCGGCGATGGGGGACAATGCAACGGCGTGGCCCGTGGGCGCGCGTTCATGCGTTTTCACGCAGTCTGCGGCGGGAGCAGACATTCATGTGCCGGGCTCCGCCTGGCACCAGTGACCGACGATGCGAACGCTTACCTGTTCGCTATTTCGCCGCTACTTCACTCAATCAGTCCGACAAGGAGTCATATGGATATTCAGGGGTTTTTTGAACAGTATTGGCCATTCATGGCGCTAGGTCTTTGGTTTGCTTACAAGTGGTGGAACTCAAAAAGAGTCGTCGCCATGCTGCCGGCACTCAAGAAGGACGGAGCAACCTTTGTCGACGTGCGATCAGCAGGAGAGTTCGCAAGTGGGAACGCCCCGGGAACCATCAATATCCCCCTTCAGGAATTGGGTAGCCGACTCGGTGAGATACCCAAGTCCTCCCCGGTTGTTCTCTGCTGCGCGAGCGGAACACGAAGTGGAATGGCAAAACTGATGCTGAAGAGAAAGGGCTATCGAAAAGTTTATAACATCGGAACCTGGAACAAGCTCCTGGACTGATCTTCTTTGGGAAGCGTGGTGATGGGGCAAGCCTCTATCATCGGAAGACCATGCCCCACCTCGCCCGGAAAGCCCCACCCAAGCCGGCATGGCTGCGACTGCGGACCGACGCATGAGCCGCAGCCGGATCCGAAACGCCACCGGCGACTCCTTCTTCGCCTGGGAAGGCGAGGTGCTGGTGGTCAACATCCTGGGCAAGCCGAGCGCCAGCAAGGACGCGATTGGCAAGCCCAAGGGCACGCAGCTCAAGATCAGCGTGACTGCGGCGCCTGTTGCGGGCAAGGCCACCGACCACATGGTGCGCTTTCTGGCGCCGCTGTTTGGCGTGGCGGTGGCCGACATTGAGGTGGTGTTTGGCCGCGAGAACGTCAACAAGCAGCTGCGCATCCGGGCGCCCAGCAAGCTGCCCGCCGTGTTTGCGCAGGCGTCGCGGTTGCCCGGCGACGGGGACTGAAGCCCTTATGCTTTTTTTCACACGGCGCATTGGGCGCCCTGCCACTGGAACTAACGGCGGGGTCGCCGCTCACACTGACATCATGAAAATTCAACGCCTGCTGTCCGCTCTGTTTTTAATCGCTGCCTGCGCACTTTCCACCGGGGCAAATGCCCAAAGCAATCTCATCAAATCGGCGTCTGGCGCTGCCGTGGTCAGCACCGAGCAGGTGCGTGCTGAACTGCTGGCCTGGGCGCCCGAGGGCGTGGAGGCGGGCAAGCCGGTCTGGCTGGGCCTGCAGCTGGCGCACCAGCCGGAGTGGCACACCTACTGGAAGAATTCGGGCGACTCCGGCCTGCCGACCGAGCTGGCGTGGCAGTTGCCGGCCGGCATCACGGCGGGCGATGTGGCCTGGCCCACGCCCAAAAAAATCGCGATTGGCGCGCTGGCCAACTATGGCTACGAGGGCACGGTGCTGCTGCCGGTGCCGCTGACGGTGCCGCCCGGCTTTGATGCGCCCAATCTGGACATCAAGCTCACGGCCACCTGGCTGGTCTGCCGCCTGGAATGCATTCCGCAGGAAGGCGCGTTCACACTGAGCCTGCCGGCGCGCAGCTCCAGCGCCGCCCACGGCCAGGCGTTTCAGGCCGCCTTTGCCGCCACGCCCAAACCGCTGCCCACCGGCAACAGCCAGCTCGAAGTCAGCGGCAGCACGCTCAAGGTGTCGCTGGCGGGCCTGCCCGACGCGCTGCAAGGCAAGACGCTGGCCGTGTACCCCGAAACCAGCGGCGTGATCGCGCCCGCTGGCGACTGGCAGCAAGCCTGGCAAGGCGCGCTGTGGACGGCGCAGCTGCCGCTCTCAAGCCAGCGCACCGAAAGCCCGGCGCAGATGCCGCTGGTGGTGGCCTTCAATGACGTCGCCTACCGCATCGAAGCGCCCGTGAAAGGCGACTGGCCCGCCGTGGCCGCCCCGGCCGTGGTGTCGCCCGCGCTGCAGGCGGCGCTGCAGGCCAACGCGGCGGCGAATGCCTTGCCGAAGAGCGCGCCGTCCGTGGGCCTGCTGGCCGCCTTGCTGGGTGCGCTGCTGGGCGGCATGATCCTGAATCTGATGCCCTGCGTGTTTCCGGTGCTGGCGATCAAGGTGGTGGGCTTTGTGCATGTCAAAAACCAGGCGACCCGGCTCAGCCACGGCCTGCTCTACAGCGCGGGCGTGGTGCTGTCGTTTCTGGCGCTGGGCGGCCTGCTGCTGGCGCTGCGCGCGGCGGGCGAGCAGCTGGGCTGGGGCTTTCAGCTGCAAAGCCCGGTGGTGGTGGCGGGACTGGCTGCGCTGTTCACGCTGATCGGCCTGAACCTGGCGGGCCTGTTTGAATTTGGCAACTTTCTGCCCGGCCGCGTGGCCAACCTGGAAGCGAAAAACCCGGGCGCCAATGCGTTTCTGACTGGCGTGCTGGCCACGGCCATTGCCTCGCCCTGCACGGCGCCCTTCATGGGGGCTGCGCTGGGCTTTGCCGTGGGCCTGCCCGCGGTGCAGGCGCTGGCGGTGTTTGGCGCCATTGGCGTGGGCATGGCGCTGCCTTACCTGGCCGCCAGCGCGCTGCCGGGGGTGGCGCGCGCGCTACCGCGCCCCGGCGCCTGGATGGTGACCTTCAAGCAGCTGATGGCGTTTCCGATGTTTGCCACCGTGGTCTGGCTGGTCTGGGTGCTGGGCCAGCAAAGCGGCATTGACGGCGCCGGCGCGCTGCTGGGCCTGCTGGTGCTGATGGCCCTGGCGGCCTGGGCGCTGGGCCTGCGCCACGCGCGGCCGCGCACCCGCACGCTGCTGGCGACCGTGTCCATCGCGCTGCTGGCCGTGGGGCTGTGGGCGATTGGCCCCAACATCACGCATGAAAAAGCCACGCCAACCGCCGCGGAGTCTGCCCTCTGGCAGGACTGGGCGCCGGGCCGGGTGGAGCAGCTCACGGCGCAGGGCCAGAGCGTGTTTGTCGACTTCACGGCCGCCTGGTGCGTGACCTGCCAGTACAACAAGAACACCACGCTGACCCATGCCTCAGTGCTGGCCGACATGGCGGCCAGGAATGTCGCCCTGCTGCGCGCCGACTGGACCCGCCGCGACCCGGCCGTGACCGCCGCCCTGGCGCAACTGGGCCGCAACGGCGTGCCGGTGTATGTATTTTACAAAGCGGGCCGCGCGCCCGTGGTGCTGTCAGAAATCCTGTCCGTCGATGATGTCCGGGCCGAATTGGCCAAGCTGTAGTTTTTTTCAGGATAAGAGCCGACCATGAACCCCATTCCCGTCACCGAGCGCCTCCCCTACATCCTGACGCATTGCCGCACCATTGCGGTGGTGGGCCTGTCGCCCAAGCCGCACCGCGCCAGTTTTGACGTGGCGCGCTACATGCAGGCGGCCGGCTACCGCATCATCCCGATCAACCCCAACGCCAGCGAAGTGCTGGGCGAAAAAGCCTACGCCACGCTGCAAGACGCCGCGCAGCACGAAAAAATCGACCTGGTGAACTGCTTTCGCAACAGCGAAGACATTCCCCCCATCGTCGACGACGCCATTGCCATAGGCGCGAAGGCGGTCTGGATGCAGCTGGACGTGACGCACCCCGCCGCCGCCGCCAAGGCTGAAGCCGCAGGCCTGATGGTGGTGCAGGACCGCTGCCTCAAGATTGACCACCGGGTGCTGCAGTCCAGCGGGCAGCTGCGGGCGCCTGCGCCATCGGTCTGACGCTCGCGTCCTTCGCCCCGGCGGGCGCGCCATGCTCCAGCTGAAAAATCAGCGCCTTGACAATGCCGAACATCACCGCGCGGTCGCGCGTCGGGTGGTCTGAAAAATGAACCAGCGTGTCGCCGATACGGGCAAACGGGCCTCCCGCATCCTGGCCATAGGTCACCGTGAGGCCGTACTCGGTCATCAGCGGCCCGCAGGCCCGCCAGTCGCGCGTCCACTGCGGCAAGGCCTGGGCCTTGTCCCACAGCGTGCCGGCGCTCTCATAGCATTCCTCGACCTGCGGGTGGCCCAGCAAATGGGCCAGTTGCCGCTCTTTGGCAATGCAGCTGCGAAAGTATTCCTGGTCAGACATGCGCATGGTGTGTCCTTTAAAAGTCCATCAAAAGCTCACCGCGCCATGGTAGTCCCCAAGGGCGGCGGTGGCTAGTAGGGACGGCCCAAGGCCGCCCCCCGCACGTCTGAGACAATTGCCCCATGTTTGCACCACTTCAAAACGACACTTTCCTGCGTGCCTGCCTGCGTCAGGCGACCGACTACACCCCCGTCTGGCTGATGCGCCAGGCTGGCCGCTATTTGCCGGAATACAAAGCCACCCGCGCCCAGGCCGGCAGCTTCATGGGCCTGGCCACCAACACCGACTACGCGACCGAAGTCACGCTGCAGCCGCTGGAGCGCTTTCCGCTCGATGCCGCGATCCTGTTCAGCGACATCCTGACCGTGCCCGACGCGATGGGCCTGGGCCTGTCGTTTGCGCTCGGTGAAGGCCCGCGCTTTGCCACGCCCATCCGCGACGAAGCCGCCGTGGCCAGGCTCGAAGTGCCCGACATGAACAAACTGCGCTATGTGTTTGACGCCGTCACCTCGATCCGCAAGGCGCTGAACGGCCGCGTGCCGCTGATCGGCTTTTCGGGCAGCCCCTGGACGCTGGCCTGCTACATGGTCGAAGGCGCCGGCTCGGACGACTACCGCCTGGTCAAAACCATGATGTATCAGCGCCCCGACCTGATGCACAAGATGCTGACCATCAATGCCGACGCCGTGGCGCTCTACCTGAACGCGCAGATTGAAGCCGGCGCCCAGGCCGTGATGATTTTTGACAGCTGGGGCGGCGTGCTGGCCGATGCGGCCTTTCACACCTTCAGCCTGGCCTATACCGCACGCGTTTTAGCGCAGCTCAAGCGCGCGCACAACGGCGTCATCATTCCCCGCCTGGTGTTTACCAAGGGCGGCGGCCAGTGGCTGGAGTCCATGAAGCAGCTCGACTGCGAGGTGCTGGGCCTGGACTGGACCGTGAACCTGGCCAGGGCGCGGGCGCTGGTCGGCGAAAACGGCCCGAACGCCAAGGCGCTGCAGGGCAACCTCGATCCCAACGTGCTGTTTGCCAACCCGGCGCAAATTGAAGCCGAAGTGGCCAGCGTGCTGGACAGCTTTGGCGCGCCGCACACCGACCCAACCCAGAGCGGGCCGACCCAGATCTTCAACCTGGGCCACGGCATCAGCCAGTTCACGCCGCCTGAAAGTGTCGAGGTGCTGGTTCGCGCAGTGCATGCTTACTCTCGCAAGATGCGCACAGCCCGGGGCTGAGGCCACACCCAACGCGATCGAAGCGCTGACTTTTGGGGCTATTTCGACCGTGGCTAGCACAAAACCAATCGTCGGCAGCGGGACTTATGCACAAAATCCGCACTGTGGGTCCATCCATTCACAGTGCCCTCCCGCACTACGCTATCAAACCAATAGCGAACGTAAGTCATTGATTTATATAGGATCTTTAAATTGCCATTTTTCCGGGCAGTTTAATGAAAGCCTTGATTTACAAGGCTTTGCGGCGTCTCAGGGCAATCTATCAACAAAGTTATCCACAGAAAACCGGGACATCTTTAAAGCGGTGAAAAATCAAGGACTTAGCGCATTGTCTGTATGTACTTGTGAAGAAATGCATACATTTCGACACACAAAATGAGGTATTGGCTCCAGGTGGTGGTGGCCACCCCCGCCCACAGCGCCATTGCCGGGCCCCTGACCTACCGCAGTGAATCGCTGCTAAGCCCCGGCACCCTGGTGCGCGTGCCGCTGGGCAAGCGCGAGGTGCTGGGCGTGGTCTGGGAAGTCCTGCCCGACAGCGGCGAGTTGCCCGAAGCCAAAACCCGCGACATCGCCGGCGTGCTAGAAGGGCTGGCGCCGCTGTCGGCCACCTGGCGCAAGCTGGTGACGTTTACGGCCGGTTATTACCAGCGCTCGCTGGGCGAAGTTGCGCTGGCCGCCCTGCCGCCGCAGTTGCGGGAACTCAGCGCCCTGCAGCTGGCGCGGCGCATGAAGCGCCCCGTGGTCGATACCAGCCGCCCGCAAGATGCGACTGATTTAATAGCACTTAGCCCACAGCAGACGATGGCTTTAGCCGAATTTGATGCTGAAACCCTGGGCGCCAGGCGACCCGCCCTGCTGTTTGGCGCCACCGGTAGCGGCAAGACCGAGGTTTACCTGCGCGCGGCGGCCAGGGTGCTGGCGCAGGACCCGAGCGCGCAAGTGCTGGTGATGGTGCCCGAGATCAACCTCACGCCGCAACTGCAGGCCCGCTTTGAAGCCCGCTTTGCCCACCTGGGCAAGGAGCGCGTGGTGGCGCTGCACAGCGGGCTCACGCCGGCGCAGCGGCTCAAAAGCTGGCTGGCCGCGCATGCCGGCCAGGCACGGCTGGTGCTGGGCACGCGCATGGCCGTGCTGGCGTCGCTGCCCAACTTGCGGCTGCTGGTGGTCGACGAGGAACACGACCCCAGCTACAAGCAGCAAGAAGGCGCACGCTATTCGGCGCGCGACCTGGCGGTGTACCGCGCCAGGCTGGAAACCGCAACCGGCGAGCCCTGCCGCGTGCTGTTGGGCTCGGCCACGCCGTCGCTGGAAAGCTGGCAGGCGACGATCACCGGCCGCTACCAGCGGCTGAACATGGCAGACCGAATAGGCAGCGCCGGGGCAACCGGTTTGCCGACGGTCAGGCGCGTGGACATGAACCACCAGCCCAAGCACTGCGTGATTGCACCGCCGCTGCTGGCGGCGATTGCCCAGCGCGTGGCGCGCGGCGAACAGTCGCTGATCTTTCTGAACCGCCGCGGCTATGCGCCGGTGCTGGCCTGCCACGACTGCGGCTGGAAAAGCGAATGCCCGCACTGCAGCGCGTTTCGGGTGTTTCACAAAATAGACCGCACGCTGCGCTGCCACCACTGCGGCTTTACCGAACGGGTGCCGCGCGCCTGCCCGAACTGCGGAAACATCGACATCGCCCCCGTCGGCCGAGGCACCGAGCGGCTCGAGGAACATCTGGCCGAACTGCTGGCCGGGGTGCAGCGGCCCGACGGCAGCGCCGTGCGCATCACCCGCATCGACGCCGACACGACCCGGCTCAAGGGCGCGCTGGAGTCGCAACTGGCCAGCGTGCATGCCGGCGAGGTCGACGTGCTGGTCGGCACGCAGATGATTGCCAAGGGCCACGACTTTCGGCACATCACGCTGGTGGCGGCCATCAACCCCGACGGCGCGCTGTTTTCAAGCGACTTCCGCGCCCCCGAGCGCCTGTTCAGCCTCTTGATGCAGGCCGGTGGCCGCGCCGGCCGCGACGCCCGGCGCAGCGCCGCCAGCGAAATGTGGGTACAGACTTTTCACCCAGAGCATCCGCTGTTTGAAGCACTGAAGCGCCACGACTACCCAGCCTTTGCCGACCAGCAACTGGCCGAGCGCCAGGCCGCCGGGCTGTCGCCGTTCGGCTTTTCAGCGCTGATCAGGGCCGAAGCCAAGACACAGGAAGTGGCCCAGGGCTTTTTAAACGCCGCCGCGCTGGCCGCCCAGACCCTGCAACTCGCGGGCCACGCCCACGTCACGCCCTACCCCGCCGTACCCATGACGATCCAGCGCGTGGCGAATATCGAGCGCGCGCAAATGCTGGTGGAAAGCCCGTCCCGCGTTGCGTTGCAGGGTTTTTTGGCGGCCTGGCAGCCGGTGCTGTTTGAAACGCGCCGACAAGCGGAATTTAAAAGCCTGGTGCGCTGGGCGATTGATGTGGACCCGATTGCGATTTGAAGGGCCCCGGGTGATTTCCAGGTGTGCAGCGCCAATGACCGCAGCATTTGAGCGCAAACCGCAGACAGGCCCCGCGCCGCATTGAGGTTTGTCAACAGCGCGCACCACCAGAATCCTAAACTGGGAAAAAAAAAGAGGAAGCTGCGCAGGTGCCCGGCTCGCGGTCTGTGTCGGCAGCGCTGTATAAATCGTTTTTCTGGCTATTTACTCAGGAGAGCAACCATGTACAAAATGCTGATAGTCGCGCCGCTTACAGCGCTTGTGCTCACTGCGTGCGTCGTGGAACCCGCGCACTACGGCACCAGACTGGTCGTGGCGCCGGCACTGCCGCTGGTGGTGGAATTAGGCCCAGAGCCCTATTACTACCAAGGCGGATACCACTACCACTACAACAACGGCAACTGGCGCTATTCACGCGCAAGATCGGGCCCCTGGGTGGATCTCCCGAGGAGTCACTACCCGAAAGAGATCAGGCGCAAAGGCGGCGCTGATGGCTGGAACAGAGGCCAGGGTCGTGGGCCACGGGACCGGGATTAGCCTGGCCCTTGCCGCCTGCACCACGGCAAATGCGGCTGCTGCATGCCTTGCGGCATAAAGGTAAAAATTGTGATTGAATGAAGTCCACGCTGCTCAACAAAAAGGAGTGCTCGATGGAATCCATTCAAGTCGTTCCCCAGGCGCCCACCTTCACGCTGCCCCTCGCCAAGGTGCGAAGTGTCTACCAGCTCGCCGACGTTGAAAGCAAGCTGGGCAAGCTGCAACACAGCGACGCACGCGAGCACGACAGCTTGCGCAACACCTACGAGCGCATGCTGGAGCGCGGCCCCGAGCGCTTTCAGATGAAGCCAAGCGGCATCCCCGAGATGGCGCCCCTGTATGACGCGCTGCCCAACTTCACCGACGTTCTCGACGACGTGCGGCGCCATGTGGCGCTGAGCCACGACAGCACCGACGGCCTGGAGGTCACGCCCATGCTGCTGCTGGGCGCGCCCGGCATCGGCAAGACGCACTTCGCCCGGCAGATGGCCGACCTGATCGGCACCGGGATGAACCTGGTGTCGATGGGCTCGCTCACGGCTGGCTGGCTGCTGTCGGGCTCGGCGTCCCAGTGGAAAGGGGCCAAGCCAGGCAAGGTGTTCGAGTCGCTGGTGGACGGCCAATACGCCAACCCGGTGATCGTGATTGACGAGATTGACAAGGCCGCCAGCGACGCCCAGTACGACCCGCTGGGCGCCCTGTACAGCCTGCTTGAGCACGACACGGCCTGCTCGTTTGTGGACGAGTTTGCGGAGGTGCCCATCGACGCGAGCCAGGTGCTGTGGATCACGACGGCCAACGATGCGCGCGGCATTCCCAACCCGATCCTGAACCGGATGAATGTGTTCGAGATCCAGCCGCTCACGCCCGCCCAGGCGCGACACATCGCCCTGCGGCTCTACCAGGCCATCCGCTCCAGCCACGACTGGGGCTCGCGGTTTGATGAAGCGCCCAGCGATGACTTGCTCGACAAGCTGGCCACGCTGGTGCCCCGCGAAATGCGCCGGGCCCTGATGGCGGCGTTTGGCAACGCACGGCTGGCCAGCCGGGGCCTGCTGCAGGTCGACGACCTGCCACGCGGCGCAGCCAGCAAGGGCAGGATCGGGTTTGTGCAATAGCGTGGGGCGCTATTTCAGCAGCGCCACCGCCGCCGGAAAGCTGAAAAATGCCAGCACCGTCGACAGCAAAATAATCCGCGCGATGCGCCCGTTGTCGGCGCCAAAGCGCTCGGCCAGCAGGGCGACATTGCTGGCGCTGGGCAGCGCGGCCAGCAGCACCGCCACGGTCAGCGTGAAGCGGTCCAGCGGCAGGCCGAGCGCGATGGCGGCCAGGCCCAAGCTGCCGACCAGCACCGGGTGAAGCACCAGCTTTATAAGCACAACAGGCACATAGTCGGCCATGGGCGTGCGCGAGTCGCTATTCATTTGTGATCGCGCCAGCACCGCACCAATGGTGAACAGCGCCACCGGCGACGCCGCATCAGCGAGCAGGCTGACGGTGGCCATGAGGGGCGTGGGCAGCGCAAAGCCCACCCCTGAAGCCAGCGTGCCCAGCGCAATGGCCCAGGGCAGCGGGTTGAGCACCACGCCCTTGAGCGCCATGCGCGCCGCCCTGGCTGCGCCGTGCTCGTCGGCGCCATCGAGCTGCGACAGCGCAATGCAGAGCGACGAGGTGATCACCATGTCCACCATGATGGTCACAATGGCCGGGCCCGCAGCCTGGGCACCCAGCAAGGCCACCAGCAGCGGCACGCCCATGAAGCCGGTATTGGGAAAGGCCGCCACCAGCGCGCCAAACGACGCGTCGTTCCAGTCCATCCGGCCTTTGCGCGTCAGCCAGATCGTCAAGCCCACCACCAGCATCGCGCACAGCAGGTAGACCGCCACCAGACTGCCATTGAGCAATTGCTCGATCGGCGTGTTGGCGCCAAAACGGTAGAGCATGCAGGGCAGCGCGAAATAAAGCACAAAGCCGTTGAGCCCGGGAATAGCGTCAAGGGGCAGCATGCGCCGACGGGCTGCGACATAGCCGGCCAGCACGAGCGAAAAAAAGGGAAAGGTGACCAGGAAAATGCTTAGCACGGGGGGTATTGTCACCGGCAATTCCGGGGCGGGCTTGACTGGCTATGATGCCGTCTGGCTCTTTTAAACTTTTCAGCGTCTCCCCCGCATGTCGTCCTCCCCCCCCGTTTCCTCTGCTGCCGCTGCCGGCCTGAACCTGGCCCAGCAGGAAGCCGTCAACTACCTGCACGGCCCCTGCCTGGTGCTGGCAGGTGCCGGTTCGGGCAAAACACGGGTGATCACGCACAAGATTGGCCGGCTGATCCAGACCGGCCTCAAACCCGAGCAGATCGCCGCCATCACCTTTACCAACAAGGCCGCCGCCGAGATGCGCGAGCGCGCCAAGAGCCTGATCGGCAAGCAGGCGCGCGGCGTGCTGATTTGCACCTTTCACGCGCTGGGCGTGCGCATGCTGCGGCAAGACGGCGCGGCGCTGGGGCTGAAACCGCAGTTTTCGATTCTGGACAGCGACGACGTGACCAGCATTTTGAAAGACGCGGGCGGCAGCACCGACGCGGCCACGGTGCGCAACTGGCAGTGGACCATCAGCCGCTGGAAAGGCATGGGCCTGAACGCCGCCCAGGCCGAGGGCCAGGTCAATGGCGACGAAGAGCGGGTGATTGCCCGCATCATGGCGCAGTACGAGGAACGCCTGAGCGCCTACCAGAGCGTGGACTTTGACGACCTGATCGGCCTGCCGCTGAAACTGCTGCAGGAGCATGAAGCCGTGCGCAGCAAGTGGCAGGCGGCGCTCGGCCATGTGCTGGTCGACGAATACCAGGACACCAACGCCACGCAGTATGAAGTGCTGAAGTTGCTGGTCGGCGAACGCGGCCGCTTCACGGCGGTGGGCGACGACGACCAGTCGATCTACGGCTGGCGCGGCGCCACGCTGGACAACCTGAAAAAACTGCCGCAGGATTTTCCGAAGCTGAAGGTGGTCAAGCTGGAGCAGAACTACCGCTCGACCAGCGCGATCTTGCGCGCCGCCAACAACGTGATCGGCCCCAACCCCAAGCTCTACCCCAAAACGCTGTTCAGCGAACTGGGCGAAGGCGAGCCGGTGCGCGTGCTCGACTGCGACAGCGAAGAGCACGAGGCCGAGCGCGTCGTGGCGCGCATCCAGAGCCTGCGCGCCGAGGGCAGCCTGCTGGCAGAAGGCGGCCAGTACCGCGAGTGGAAGGACTTTTGCGTGCTGTACCGCGCCAACCACATGGCCAAGCCGTTTGAAAAGGCCTTTCGCAAGGCGAACATCCCGTACAAGGTGTCGGGCGGGCAAAGCTTTTTTGACCGCGCCGAGATCAAGGACCTGTGCAGCTGGATGGTGCTGCTGGTCAACAACGACAACAACCCGGCCTTCATCCGCTCGATCAAGACGCCCAAGCGCGGCATTGGCCACACCACGCTGGGCGCGCTGAGTCTCTTTGCCGACACCTACAAGCTCAGCCTGTTCGAGTCGCTGTTCAGCAATTCGCTGAACTCCGTGCTGCCGGCCAAGGCCGTGGGCTCGCTGCACGAGTTTGGCCGCTACCTGAACGAGCTGGAGCAGCGCGCCAAAAAAACCGTGGGCGCCGAAGAAGCGCGCGTGTTTCTGGCCGACTGGCTCAAGGAAATCGACTACGAAAAGCACCTGTACGCCGGCGAGGAAAGCGAAAAAGTCGCGGCGGCGCGCTGGAGCAACGTGATGGATTTTTGCGACTGGATGGCGCAGCGCTGCGGCGGGCAAATTGCCGACGCGTCGGGCGCGGTGGTGGAAAAGGAAACCAAGACCATGCTGGAAGTGGTGCAGACGATCGCACTGCTGTCGACCATCAGCGAGCGCGAAGGCGAGCAGAACGTGGTCACGCTGTCGACGCTGCACGCCTCCAAGGGGCTGGAGTGGCCGCATGTGGTGCTGGCCGGCTGCAACGAAGGCCTGCTGCCCTTCAAGCTCGAAGACGACGACGGCGCCAACAGCGACAGCATTGCGCTGCGCCTGCAGGAAGAGCGCCGCCTGATGTACGTGGGCATCACCCGCGCCCAGCGCACGCTGGCCGTGAACTGGCTGCGCCGGCGCAAAAAGGGCCGCGACATGATCCCCGGCGTGCCCAGCCGCTTCATTGCCGAAATGGCGCTGGACAAAACCACCATCAAGGAAGATCCGCGCGAAAAGATCAAGGCCCTGCGCGCCGAGTTCGCCAAAAAATCAGCCGACAGCCTCGCTGCAGCGGCGGCTTTCAAGCATCGCTAGCACTTCAACACGAACGTGTTGGAACATGACTGCGCCCTGGTTTTGGCGGGGTTGCGTATGCCGCGGGTGGCGCTGGAGGTGCAGGTGGTTCTGGAGGCTCTGGAGACGCTAGCGCGGGTGGTGGCGCAGGCGGTGGCACTATGACCCAAAGCAAGGATCAGACGCAGCAGCAGACTCGGGCGCAAACCCGGGATCAACTCAAAGCCCTGTAGCAGGCAGCCGGCAAGGCCGATTCCGCAACCGCGATGACCCCAAACCGGCTGAGCGGGGTTGAGCGAATCGGTGTTTGCCCGCCAACAGGCCGTTGGGCGCGTGCGGTGGAGGCGGGGCTTGCCTGGCGCCTGGCGGCCTCAATGCCTCCCCGCAAGTGACAATGCCTGTCATGACGCACAACGCTCTTCCCACATTTTTGCCGCTGACGGGTCTGTATGAGCCCTCTGCCATCCAGCAGCTTCCAGACGGGCGCTTCCTGGTGGTTGAGGATGAAAAGGCGCATGCTTTCAGCTTGGTCAGCCTTGGCGCGAGCGGGGTGGTCAAGCGCACGGCGCTGCGCCCGGGATGGTTTGAATCGGGTGACGCCTTCTGGAAGCTGGACGACCTGGAGGGGCTGGCGCTCGATACCTCGGGTTTTATCTACGCGGTCACCTCGCATTCACGCAACGACGACGGCGCTGAAAAGAAGTCGCGCGACAAACTGGTGCGCTTTCGAATTGACGCAGACCGCGTGGTCGCGCCTGCCGTGGTGGGTGGCTTGAAGCGCGCGTTGGTGGCTGTACACCCCGTTCTGGCGGCTGCGGCGAAGGCTCAGGACGTCAAGTCTGGCGGGGGGCTCAACATCGAGGCGCTGGAGATCACCCCTGACGGGCAGCGACTGCTGATCGGATTTCGCAGTCCGTTGCAGGACGGTTGCGCCCTGATCGCCAGCGTTGAAAATCCCGCCGCGATGTTTGACGCAGACGAGGCGCCACAGATTTCGCCCATTTTGCAGGCCCTGGACCTGGACGGGCACGGGATTCGCGGCATGTCGTTCATCGCCGCGCTGGGCGGCTACCTGCTGATCAGCGGCCCCGCATCCCGCGCGCGCAATGCGTTCTCGCTCTGGTTCTGGAGCGGCCAGCCCGGCGCGTCGGCGCACCGCGTCACGGTGCCAGGCTTGCTGGGCCTGGAGCACGCCGAAGGCGTCAGTCCGGCGGTCATCAATGGCGCGCCGCATATCGTCATCGTGAGCGACGACGGCAACCGAAAAGAGGGGCAATTTGCCCGTTTTCTGCTGCTCGACCCAGGGCAGTTGCAGAGGGCACCCTGAGGCTGTTGATGCAGCCAGGAAGCCGCCAGTGGTTTGTCACTCAGGCAGGCCCGGCGGGAAACGCGCATTTATGCGATAGTGCACCTTATCGCCAACTTGGCGTTTTTTATCGCCCTGGCACCCCAGCATGCTGATGCGGCGCATCGTCCACCAGCAAACTACCGGGCTGACCCTGCCTGGAACTGCCAAGACAGACACTCATCAATGACGTTCAACGATCTCCGAATTGCTATTTTTTTTATAGCAATAAACTCAACTCCATTGTGGGCTACAGCACAAAACAATCAAGCACCAGCATGCACTGACCAGCATGAACTGAAAGCCGCCCAGCTATACGGCATGTGGGCCGTGCGCTTTAGCAACCCGCCCGCCGGCCTGCCCACCCAGGCCACCTTGCGGCTGCAGCAGCATGCCGAATTCACCGAAAGCCTGGCCGGCCTGGTCACCCGCGACCTCGGGGCCGCGGCGGGCTCACCGGCCATCGCCAGCCATGCCAACCAGGCCGCGCTGGCCGGCGACCTCGAAGATGGCCGGCTACTGCTGCTGGACGAGTCTTCTGACCGGATCAGCATTACCGGCACCTGGAACGGGGAACTCATCGAGGGTTCGTGCGGCAAGCAGTTTCAGGGCAGCTGGAAAGACACCAGCCGCAGCGCTGCCGACAACGCACCCGACGTGCCTTTTACCCTCACCAAACTCCCCTGACCAACGGCTACCCTGATGACCCTGAAACGACCGACGCTGGCCCCGCGCCAGCTATGCACCCACCTGATGGCCGCCGGCTTGCTGGCGGGCGGACTGGCGCAGGCCCAAAGCGCACCCGCCCCCGCCGATTCGCCCGCCAGCGCGTCCAACACCGGCTGGCAAGCCTGCCAGATCCTGAAGGCCGACGCCACGGCGCAACTGGCTTGCTTTCAGCAATGGGCCGATTCGCAGTCGCGCACCGACCGGCCCGCGCCCTCACTCACCACGGTGCCCGCCGATACCGCCACCGGCCAGCCGGAGACGCAGATATTGCTGCTGCCCACACTGAACACCGAGTCGCCGGATGGCAAACCGATAGGCTGCAAAAACAGCCGCTACTCCGAACTCTCCAAATTCTGGGAACTGCAGCGCGGCACCGACTGCGACACCTTTTCGCTGCGCGGCTACCGGCCCATTTCGCTGGCCGTGGTCGGTTCCAATAGCGTCAACGTGCAACCCTCGTCGCCGGCGGCCGACCACACGGCCCTGACCGCCCTGCCCTACAAGCGCACCGAAAATAAAATCCAGCTCTCTGTGCGCTTCAAGGTTGCCAAAGGCATGCTCAAAAGCAGCGACGGCGAAGGCAGCGACCACGACTCGCTATGGTTTGGCTACACCCAGAAGAGCTACTGGCAGCTGTTCAGCGCGGGCCTGTCACGGCCGTTTCGCGTCACAGACCACGAACCCGAGGTCATCTATATCTACCCGCATCAGATCCCGCTGGGCGGGGGCTGGAGCTACCGGCTTTCGGGCGCGGGGCTGGTGCACCAGTCCAACGGGCAGGCGCTACCGCTGTCGCGCAGCTGGAACCGCACCTACCTGATGGGCGCGGCCGAGAAAGTGCTGGGCCAGGAGTCCAGCCTGATGCTGCAGGGCCGGGTCTGGCGCCGCCTGCGCGAGTCCTCGGGCAATGACGACAACCCCGGCATCGAAAACTACGTGGGCCGGGCCGAGCTGACCGGCAACTGGCAAATCAACAAATCCAACACCGTGGGCGTGACGCTGCGGCATTCGCTGCGCAGCGAGGCCCGAGGCTCCACGCAGCTTGACTGGCTGATGGCGCCCGCATCGTCACCCAACTACACCGGCCTGCGCTACCACCTGCAGTTGTTCAGCGGCTATGGCGACAGCCTGCTCGACTACAACCGAAAGCGCCAGGTGCTGAGTGTTGGAATGAGCCTGGTGGACTGGTAGATGGCAGGTGGCAGGTCCTGGCTGTGCGGCCGCTGCCGCTTGGCCTTAAGCTAGACGCATGATTTCCAGCGCCCCGCCCCATGCTTGACCCCTCCGATTTCGTCGTGGGCAGCATCATCGCTGGCCTGCTGCTGATCGCCATGACGCTGGCCGGCTCCTTCATTGCGCGCTTGCCGCTGAGTGCCGCCATGCTCTACCTGGGCGCGGGTGTGGCAATTGGCCCGATGGGCCTGGGGCTGATCAAGCTCAACGCATTGACCAACGTGGTGATGCTGGAGCGGCTGACCGAAGTGGCAGTGCTGATCTCGCTGTTCACCGCGGGCATGAAGCTGGAACTGCCGCTGACCAACCGGCGCTGGCGCATTCCGGTGCAACTGGCCACGCTGTCCATGCTGGTCACGGTGGGGGCCGTGACGGCGCTGGGCGTGTATGGCTTGGGCTTGTCCCTGGGCGCCTCGGTGCTGCTGGGAGCGATTCTGGCCCCGACCGACCCGGTGCTGGCCTCTGACGTGCAGGTCGGCGACCCCGGCGACCGTGACCGCCTGCGCTTTGGCCTGACCGGCGAAGGCGGCCTGAACGACGGCACCGCCTTTCCGTTTGTCATGCTGGGCCTGGGCCTGCTCGGCCTGCATGATCTGGGCGACGGCGGCTGGCGCTGGTGGACCGTGGATGTGCTGTGGGCAGTGGCGGGCGGCTTGGGCCTGGGCTACCTGATGGGCACGCTGGTCGGCCGCGCCATCATTTACCTGCGCATGCGCCACCGCGAAGCACTGGGTTCCAACGAATTCATTGCACTGGGCCTGATTGCGCTGACTTACGGCCTGGCCCTGCTGAGCCTGACCTACGGATTTTTGGCGGTGTTTGCCGCCGGGCTGGCGCTGCGCCGTGTGCACGAGCACAAAAACGGCCCTGCCGCCCAGCCTTTTCCAGCCCTGAGCACGGCGCACCAGGAAGCCTCGGGTGCCCACGCGACCACCCACATGATGAACGAGGTACAGGGCTTTAACATTCAGCTTGAGAGCTTCGTGGAGGTCGGCATTGTGCTGGCCGTGGGCGTGCTGCTGGCCACCGTCAAGTTTCAGGCCGAGCTGCTGTGGTTCATCCCGGTGCTGTTCCTGGTGATTCGCCCGGCCGCGGTTTACATCGGCCTGCTGGGCGCGCCCGTCGAAAACACCCACCGCCGCATGATGGCCTGGTTCGGCATTCGCGGCATCGGATCGCTCTATTACCTGCTCTACGCCATCAGCCACGACATAGAACCGGCGCTAGCCAAGCGACTGCTGTCGATCACGCTGGCCGTGATCGTGGCGTCGGTGATTGCCCACGGCATTTCAGTGACGCCGCTGATGCGTCGCTACGAGGCGCGCAAGGCTGCACGGCGGCGCCTGGACTGAGCGCGTCGCGGCTGGAGGGGTGGAGGCCGGCACTGCGCTCACAGCCTTTCGAGCAGCTTTGGCAGAAAAACCGCCAACCCAACCCCGCACGCAGCCACGCTGGCGATCAGGACGGCACCGGCGGCGACATCCTTGGCATCGCGCGCCAGCGCACTCCATTGCGGGGAAGCCAGGTCCACCACGAACTCGACGGCGGTGTTGAGCCCTTCGGCACACAGGACCAGGCCCATCGCGAGAATCAACAAGCCCCATTCCAGCGAACTGATGTCCAGCCAGTACCCCATGGCGGTGACGGCCAGCACCGCACCGGCATGAATCCGGGCATTCATCTGGGTTGCCAAAAGCCGCTTCACGCCGCGTGCGGCATGCCGCACCGAGGCCCAGCGTGATGCCGAGCGCGCGCCAGGCACCGTGTCTGGCTTCATGGCTGGCGCGCATAGCGCTGTTGCGGGCCGGAAATCAGCGTGCTGGCAGGGGTGCCCGGCAAACATGCGGCGCTGCGCATCGCGGCAAAAAATAAAAATCTCATCGCACGTCCTTTAGTGTGTTTGGCCGACCGCCGCAACAAGAATCAAGGGGCGGTGGACGCAGTGTGTGCCGGATGCTGGCGCAGGGCCACTTGCTCCCAGGGCGTGATGGGTTGAAGGTGGCGTTCCAGCCAGTCCAGGAGCATGCGCACACGCGGCAACTCGATTCGGTTGCTTGGCACCAGCGCCTTGAGCCAGAGGGCCGGAATGTTAAACGGCTGCAGGATCTCCATCAGCTGGCCGGATCGCAGCGCCTCGTCAACCAGATAGTCACCCATGACCGCAATGCCGTCACCCGCGATCACCGCCTGGCAGATGGCGGCGCCGTCGTTTGTTTGCAGTTTGGCACGCACCTCAATGCCCACCGGGCCCTGCGGGCTCTCGAATTCCCACCGGGTGCCGGAGGTGGTGAAGACCAGACACTCGTGATCCACCAGTTCGCCCGGGTGCAGGGGCATGCCCCGGCGCTGCAGGTAAGCGGGCGAGGCGCACACGCGTCTTTTCAGCAGGCACAGCGGCCGGTCCTGCACATGCCCGTAAAGCTCGGGCCGCGCGCCGATGGCAATGTCAAACCCTTCCTCGACCGGGTTGACGGAGCGGTCTGCCAGCACAATATCCATGCTGATCATGGGCTGGCTGCGCAAGAAGCCGTTGAGGATCTCGCTCAGGTACAGAACGCCCAGCGTGGTCGGCACCTTGACCCGGATATGCCCCTCCAGCCCGCCGCTGGCCCGCGCCATGCCGGACAGCGCGTCATCCACCTGGCGTATCGCATCCCTTACCGTGCGCAGATAGCGGTCGCCAACGTCTGTGAGTGTGAGCTTGCGCGTGGTGCGTATGAAAAGGGGCGCCTTGATGCGCCATTCCAGCTGATCGATGCGCTTGGAAACCACCGACGGAACGATGCCCAATTGGCGGGCCGCGCCGGAAAAGCTTCCTGCTTCCGCACTGGCAACGAAAGCTTTGAGGTTGGCGAGTGTGTCCATGATTTATCGCGAATCGCGAAAGGATTACGAGAAAAATTCCACATTGTCATCTAGTTTAAACTTAATTACCATGCACGTTATCCAGAAAAGAGATGACACACATGAACGCACCCGCAGCGGCGACAGCCGACCACCCCAAGTCAAGCGCCTACCAGCGCATTGCGACCGAAGAGGCCTTCGCGCCGCCCGAGATGCTGGCGATCTACCGCAAGATCATTGAAAAGGGCGATGCCGACCCCGGGTTCAAGGGCCTGATGGGGTTTTACATGAGCAGCCCCAGCGACCGTGCCCAGCACATCATGCGCTGCCTGCAGGACCTGGACCAGTTGCGCCTGCAGCACATGGACGAGTGCGGCATTGACAAGCAGGTGATTGCACTGACCGCGCCGGGCGTGCAGGTCATGGACAAGGCCACGGCGGTGTCGTTCAGCCAGATTGCCAACGACCAGTTGGCCGAGGCCGTACACCGGCACCCGACCCGATTTGTCGGCATGATCGCCGTCGCACCGCAAGACCCCACGGCTGCAGCCAAGGAAATCGAGCGCGGCGTGAGCAAACTGGGCATGAATTCGGTCATCATCAACTCGCACACGCAGGGCGAGTATTTGTCCGACCCCAAGTTCTGGGACATCTTTGCAGCCGCCGAGGCGCACGACGTGCCGATCTACCTGCATCCCAATTCACTCCCGGCCAACATGATCCAGCCCTTCCAGGAGTGCGGACTGGATGGCGCGATTTACGGCTTTGGCGTAGAGACCGGCCTGCATGCGCTGCGCATCATTACCTCGGGCGTGTTTGACCGCTTCCCGAAGCTCAAAATGATCATTGGCCACATGGGTGAAGCCTTGCCGTTCTGGCTCTATCGGCTGGACTACATGCACCGGGCCACGGTGCTGTCCAAGCGCTATGACAGCATGCAGCCGCTCAAGAAAAAACCGAGCGACTACCTGCGCGAGAACTTCTACATCACCAACAGCGGCGTCGCCTGGGAGCCGGCCATCAAGTTTTCGCAGCAGACACTGGGCGTGGACCGCGTGATGTATGCAATGGATTACCCCTACCAGTACCAGCGCGATGAAGTCATCGCCATGGACAACATGACGATGAGCGCCGAAGACAAAAAGAAGTTCTTTCAGACCAATGCCGAAACGGTGTTCAAGATTGGCTGAGTGCCGGCCGGGTAAAGATTTTATAAAAGCAGAAAGCAGGAGACAACCATGAAAAAAATGACCATTCGCGTCATGCTGGGCAGCTTGATGGTGGCGTTTTCCGTCGCGTCCCAGGCACAGGCCTGGCCCGGCCAGACCATCAAGATCGTGGTGCCTTTCACGCCCGGCACCGGCATGGACACGATTGCCCGCACCGTCTCACCCAAGCTCGCCGAGCGCCTCGGCCAGCCGGTGGTCGTGCAGAACATCCCGGGCGCCAGCGGGAATATCGGGGCCGACAATGTGGCCAGGGCAACGCCCGATGGCTATACCGTGTTGATGGGCGCCAACACCATGCTGATCACGTCACAGATCTACAAGAATGTTTCATTCAATCCCACCCAGGATTTTTCACCGGTTTCGATGGCGGCCTATGGCACCTTGATGCTGGTGGCCAACCCCAAAACCGGCATCAAGTCCATGAAGGACCTGGTCACGCTGGCCAAGTCCAAGCCCGGCTTCATCAGCTACGGCTCACCCGGCATTGGCACCCCGCACCACATGGCCATGGAATTGTTCAAGGCTGAAACCCAGACCTTCATGCTCCATGTTCCCTACAAGGGCACGGCAGGCTATGTGCAGGACCTGCTGGGCGGCGAGTTGATGGCTGGATTTTTGCCGGTGCATGTGGCGCAGGGCTTTGTCAGCGCAGGCAAGCTGACGGCACTTGCCGTCGGCGGAAACGAGCGCCATCCGGTGGCGCCCACCGTCCCGACGATCCAGGAACTCGGCGTCAAGGGCGTCAACGTGGACATGTGGTACGCCTTTTTCGTGCCCAGCAAGACGCCCTCGCCGGTCGTCGGCCGCCTCCATACCGAAATCGCAGCCGTCCTGAAACTGCCGGAAATCCAGTCGGTGCTGAGCAAGGCCGGGCTGGATGCGTCGTCATCGACGCCAGCCGAGCTGACGGCTGTTGTCGGCAAGGATTACCAGCGCTGGGGTTCGGTCATCAAGCGCAACGCGATCGCCGCCGACTGAGAAACCCGGCACCCTTTTTTGCACAAGCAGGATCACTCCAGGAGATAGCCATGTCATCAAACCGCGGTGTTGTCTACATACAGCAAGGCCAGGTGGAGGTTCAGTCGATTGCGTTTCCCAAGCTGATCAACCCCCAGGGACGAACCGCCAACCACGGCGTGATTCTCAAGGTGCTGACCACCAACATCTGCGGCTCCGACCAGCACATGGTGCGCGGACGCACCACCGCGCCGGCCGGGCTGGTACTGGGCCACGAGATCACGGGTGAAGTCATCGAGGCAGGCAAGGATGTGGAAATGCTGCAGGTCGGCGACATCGTATCGGTGCCGTTTAACGTGGCGTGCGGGCGTTGCCGATTGTGCAAGGAGCGCCAGACCGGCGTGTGCCTGACGGTGAACGAGTCCCGTCCAGGCGGCGCCTATGGTTACGTCGACATGGGCGGCTGGGTGGGCGGGCAGGCGGAGTACGTCATGGTGCCCTATGCCGACTTCAATTTGCTGAAATTTCCTGACCGTGCCCAGGCCATTGAGAAAATTCGCGACCTGACCTGCCTGTCGGACATTTTGCCCACCGGCTACCACGGCGCCGTGACTGCGGGCGTTGGTCCCGGCAGCACCGTGTATGTGGCAGGCGCTGGCCCTGTGGGACTGGCCGCAGCGGCTTCCGCCCGGCTGCTGGGTGCGGCGGTGGTGATTGTGGGTGACGTGAACCCCGTGCGCCTCCAGCATGCCAGGAGCGTTGGCTTTGAGATTGCAGATTTGTCGACGGACGTGCCCCTGGCTGACCAGATCGCGCAGATACTGGGTGTCCCGGAAGTGGACAGCGCCATCGACGCGGTGGGCTTCGAAGCGCGCGGCCACGGGCATGAAGGTGCGCAGCATGAAGCGCCTGCCACGGTGCTCAATTCACTGATGGAGATCACCCGCGCAGCAGGCAAGATCGGCATCCCCGGACTCTATGTGACGGACGACCCGGGCGGCGTGGACAAGGCCGCGAAGTCCGGCTCACTGAGCATTCGTCTCGGCCTGGGCTGGGCCAAATCCCACAGTTTCATGACGGGCCAGACGCCAGTGATGCAGTACAACCGCGCGCTGATGCAAGCCATTTTGTGGGACCGCATCAAGATCGCCGACATTGTGGGCGTCAAGGTCATTTCCCTGGACGAAGCGCCAAGCGGCTACGCACAGTTTGATGCGGGAGCACCCGTCAAATTCGTGATTGACCCGCACGGCCAATTGGCCCGCTAGCGTTTTCCCGCACGGCGCCAGTCCTGCCCTGCCCTGCCCCTCCCTTGCCCGCACCTTTGAATGCGGGCCTTTTTTGTATCCCCTGACCCCTTCTCTTTCCAAGGAAAAAAATGAAGACCTCATCCCTCGTGGCCCTCACTGTGAGCGGGCTGGCTGCAGCAGGTGCTGCCCACGCGCAAAGCAGTGTCAACCTTTACGGCCTCCTCGACGCCGGAATTGAGTCTGTGAGCAATGTGCAGTCCGTCGGACGCCTCACGCGAATGCCCTCCAATACCGCCACCATTCCTTCACGCGTCGGGATGCGCGGCCGGGAAGATCTCGGCGGTGGGCAGGGCGCTATTTTCACGCTGGAAATGGGCTTGGCGCCAGACACAGGCGCTTCAGGGCAAGGAGGCCGCTTGTTTGGCCGGCAGGCGCTGGTGGGTCTTGCCGGAAATTGGGGCGCGGTCACGCTGGGCCGCCAATACACCATGACGTTCTGGTCTCTCCTTGACTCGGATATTGTGGGCCCCACCGTCTACGGCCTGGGCGCGTTGGACTCCTACATTCCGAACGCACGCGCTGACAATTCAATTGCCTACAAAGGAAAATTCAGCGACCTGACTGTAGGCGCCACCTACAGCTTCGGCCGTGATGCCGTGAATGCAGGGCCATCGTCTGCCGGAACCAATTGTGCCGGCGAAAACGGCGCCGACGCCAAGGCGTGCCGCGAGTGGTCGGCCATGGTGAAGTACGACACCAAGGTCTGGGGCGCAGCGGTCGCCTACGACAGGATCAATGGACGCACCGTCGTCGGGACTGATAGGGTATTTGGTGGCCTGACCAACAGTTCATTGTCCGACGCACGATTGATGGTCAACGGCTATGTGAACATTGCCGCCGTCAAGATTGGCGGCGGTGTCATTCACCGCAAAACCGCAGGCATCTTGCCTACCCCGCCCAAGAGCGACCTCTGGTACCTGGGCGCGTCCTACCCCGTGACGCCGGCGCTGACCCTTGATGGGCATGTCGCAAAGCTGGTCTACAAGGACGCGGACAACTTTGACTCCACCATCGTGACGGTGAAGGCCATGTACAACCTGTCCAAACGTACTGCGGTGTACGCCCAGATTGGCACGATTCGCAATGGCAGCCGGACGAACGTGTCGGTCAGCTCCGGTGCGCCGGGCAGCAACCCCGCAATGGGTGGATCGCAGACCGGGACCATGGTGGGCGTCAGGCACACGTTCTGAACGCCTGCGCACGTGCTCCCAGGCAGCCGTGCCGGGAGCGCGTGAGGAATGAATTCTGTATCAGGCGCCCACACCTGAATCCCCACCAGTTGCGGCCGGTTGCGCCTTCGCCAGGAGCGTGATCAGCTCAGGCACCGTGGACTGCGCCGGGCCGTCTTGAAGCGCCTGGGCATAGGTCCGCCGGATACTTTCCGCCGTCTCGTGCATGGCCCCCGATTCTTGCGCCATGGTCGTGTAGTACGTCATGTCCTTCAGGGCATTGGCGATGGTGAAGCGAAATCCGGAACCGTCGCGCGATTCAATGTAGGGACGAAGGCGATTGAGCACCACGCCGTCGCCACCGCCCTTGGTCAGGATTTCCAGGAATACCTTCGGATCGACCTCGCTGCGCTCGGCGCAGGCGGCGGCTTCGGCGAGGACGGCCGAAAAGCCGAGGGACACAAAGTTGTGCAGCAGCTTGAGCCTGTGACCGGCGCCAACCGGACCGGCCAGCGTGATGTTCTCGGCAAAACATTCAAGAACCGGCTTGCAGCGTTCGAACAAGGCCGGATCGCCGCCAACAATCAGGTTGAGACGCCCTTGCGCCGCCTCTTTGGGCGTGCGCGTCATCGGTGCATCAAGAAAACCGCCGCCCGCCTTTTTGACCGATTCGGCGATGCGGATCGTGGAGGAAGGGATGGCGGTCGAGCAGTCGATGACGATGGCGCCTGGCTTGAGCCCTTCCAGCAGGCCGCCGCTGCGCAACAGCACATCCTCGACCTGCGGCGTTCCGGTAACGCACAGGATAATGATGTCAACTTCTGCGGCCAGGGCTGCCGCACTGGGTGTCGTGGTGGCGCCGGCCGCAATCAGCGCCTCCAGCGGCTGATTTCCAGGGTGGTCCAGAAGCACCATGGGATAACCATGTTTGAGGATGTTGCTGGCAATGCCATGCCCCATCATGCCAATGCCGACCATGCCAATTTTCGTCATGCTGTTCCTTCAGGTTGTTCAAGTTACCGGGCCGGTGCCAAGCCACGCGCTTTTTCCCCATCCGCCCGCGCAGATGTAGACGTGTATATCACTTCCACATAGTAGTGTCCCAACCTGCTTCAGAGGAGCGCGCGCTGGCGGTGGCCCGCGCGGCCACGCCGTCTACACTGACCGGGCCAACGCGGCGGGGCTGCCGGCGCTGGCCCACACTTTGACGAAAGAAAGCCAACCCCATGATTGACGAAACAGCGCACCATCTGATTGAGGCGCGGCGCACCCACCGCGCCATTTCTGCGGCAAGTTGCGGCACGCCCGATGCGAAGGCGGCCTATGCCGCGCAAGACGCCGTGGCCAGCGCCTGCGGCTGGTTCCGCGAGGCGCCAGCAGGCCACTGGAAATCCGGCGGCCCGTCACGGGACGCCGTGCTGACGCACGCAGCACTGCCGCCGGCTGGCGTGTGGACCAGTCCGGCCGAGGCCCAGACCTGGCCGTTTCGCCTGCGCGGCATCGAGGCAGAGATCGCCTTGCGCCTGGGCCGCGCGGTAGACCCGGCGCTGGCGCAGACGCTGGACGTGCGCGCAGCGGCGGAACTGGTCGACGCCATGTGCGTGTCCATTGAAATTGTCGATTCGCGCTGGACCGAAGGACTGGACGCGCCGGCGCTGGCCAAGCTCGCCGACCTCCAGTCGCACGGCGCACTCGTGCTCGGTCCCTGGGTTTCTTTTGCGCCACGGGACTGGCGGGCGCAGGTGTGTCGGGTCCAGATCGGCACGCAGCCGCCGGTTGAGCGCCAAGGCACGCATTCCCTGGCCGACCCGGTTTTCGTGCTGCCGGCCTGGCTTCGGCACGCAACCCGGGATGGCAGCAGCGTGCCGGCCGGAACGGTCGTCACCACGGGCACCTGGGTAGGCCTTCTCCATGCGGCCAAAGGCGATCTGGTCACGGTGGAGTTTCCGGGCGTTGGCAGCGCCTCGGTGCAGTTGTAGCGGCACGCGGACTTTTTTATGCCGGTGTGCGTGGACCGGAAATAAAAAAGCCAACCGCATGGGTTGGCTTTTTTTGCAAGATGACGCGCGGTCAGAAAATGAGCTTGCCAAGGCCCAGGACGACGGCCAGTCCAATCAAAAATATTCCAACTACGATCCAAATGATTACCTTCATCGCCTGCCTTTAAGAAAGTGGGTTTCAAGCGCAATTGTTCTACGCTTTGGCCCGGCAAACCTGCAGTGCTGGCGCTTTGTAGCTGTAGTCCACAGCCGACAGTCCGGTGCACGCTGGGGTCGGGCAGGCGCGAATCAGCAACCGTCCGTGCATTTGCCCGCGCTGTCGAACGCCATCGTCTTTCCTGAAAGAGGAATATGCACGGGCACCTTCACCGCCTTCATGAAGGCTTCCGTCTTGCTGCCTGTGCGCACCTTCCCGTTAACGGTGCCGACCTCGTTGGCGTGGGAGGCGATCACGGATGCGGGTTTCACGAGGTCGTTGATGACGTAGGCAGCCTCTACCGGCCCCGTGCTGAAGCCATCGCCGATGTTCATGACGGCGAGCTTGGCGCCGTAGTGGCCGCGCACCACCAGGTCCTGGTCGGCCGTGATGCCGGTATCTCCGGACAGATACGTCACCAGCCCGTTGCTGAACCTGAGGACATAGCCCGTCGCGAGGCCCACGTCGCCGGCGATGCCCACATCCTTCATGGCCTTGCCCAGGTCGCCGCCGATGAAGTCGGGATCGACGCCATTGCTGTGCATCGCCGTGACGGTCGCAATCCGCACGCCGCCCACGGTCACGCTACCGCCGAAGCGGGCCAGCATGGAATTCGCCGGATCGCCACCGTTGGCCTTCAGCTTCGCCGCGAAGAAGGGCGGCATCTCGCTGCCGGTCACGATCTTTGACTTCTTGGCCAGCGCGATGTTGACGACGCTGGTGTTGGGCAGTGCCGAGACCGACACATCCGGCTTGTCGCAGCTGCCCGAGTTCGGCGCCTTGCCGTGCGCGTTGCCCACGTGGTCGCCATGCATGTGGCTCACCAGGATGATGTCGATCTTGCCGAGCCGCGGATCATCCGCGCCCGCGACGGTGCGGCCCGGATCGTAGAGGACGCGGGTACCGCTGGGATCCTCGAAGACCAGCGCGCGATCTTGCGGACAGAACTCGCCCGCAATGCCGCCAAGCGGCGTCACCTTCACGGTCTGGGCCAGTGCGGGGAATGCCAACAGTGCGCAAATAGCGCTGAAGGATGCGATCCGGGTGAAGCGATTGGTCATGCTCATGGCGTTTTCCTGTTATTCATTCGATGAAGTAGAAGGTTGCCAGCGCCTGGCAACGGTGTGCGTTCGTTGCTGCCAGGCGCAGCATACGATTTTTAACATTGATGGAGGGGCCCCACCAGCTGCTCGCCGTTTCAAGCCACTCATTCCTGCAAGGCGGCCTCCGCGCCGCCCAGTCATCTCAACGTTATTGCGCCGCAGGCGCCACCGCTGCGCCTTCAACCTTGTGCCTGGCCAGCGCATCGGCGACAAAGCCCGACGACTTCATTTCCTCAATGAAAGCGGTCACGTAGCGCCCCCCGGCATCGCGGCCTTTGGGCAGACCCATGGCCTGCTGGATCACCATGAAACGACCATCGAGCAAGCGCAGGCCAGGCAGGCGCTTGGCATCAGCCTGCAGTTGCTGCTTGACGCCGGCGGCCACCTCCATCTTTTGCGCCAGGAACATGTCCGTCACCGTTGGCGAGGTGGGCGCTTTCACCAGCTTGGCTGCCTTCAGTTCACGGGTCAGAAACAGGTCGTACGCGCTGCCATTGCCAACGACCACCCGGTTGCCCACGCGGTCGACTTCGGCATTGCTCCTGATCGGCGAATCGCTCCGCACCAGGTAAGCACCTTCGATGACGACGTAGGGCGGCGTCTGGATCATGCCGGCGCCACGCACCGGGTCGATCGCCACAAAGGCGATGTCCACCTGGGCAGCGGTCACCGCGTCAACCACCTTGCCGGCGGACGGGAAGGTGACCAACTCCACGGGTACGCCGAGGCGCCGGCCCAGTTCGCGGGCCAGATCCACAGAAACCCCGCGCGGCTCGCCGGTTGCGGCGTCTTTTGTGGCCAGGATGGGGTTGCCAAAGTTGATCGCAGCCCGAAGTTTGCCGCTGGGCGCCAACTCCGCAACGGGTGCGGCTGGGCGGGTGGCGCATGCCGTCAGCACGCAGGCCATCAGCAGCACGCCCATGGGGCCCAACAGGCGGGCCATCACGGATTTGCTTTTAACGCGGTCATTGGGCGCGAGGCCCAAGACGGGGATGGTGGAAAGGCCGGTCAGCAAGGGGCGAATGGGCATCTATGTCTCCGTGGTTTTAATTGGAACGAGGCAAATCATTGGAGCCGCTCCGAATACCCTTGTCAATCGAGCATTGCCGCAGTCATTGGTGTGCTTTCCAGGTAGTCCCGTCGCCCAGGCAAGAAAAAACCCCACGGTCTTTTGAACAGCGGGGGGGTTTTACCCTTGCGGGATATTTTGGGGGCTGGGGGCTGGGGCGGAATCGAACCCCTGATCGAATTACTGATCCACCACAAAGCCGTCAAAGTGAGGCCGCATGGAGATCGGCTTGGACAGCGGAGGCCGTATCTTCTGCGCGTCCGGCAGGAGGTTCATACCCAAGCCCGGCCCTGTGGGAATGTCCACGAAGCCGTTGTAGGGCCGAGGCACCTCGTCCACGATGTTGCTTCCCAGATGCTCGGGACGGGATTCAAAAATGCCTGCCTCAAAGCCAGTGGCATATTCCTGGATCGCAAAGTTGGGGACGGCTGCGGCAATCTGCAAGCAAGCGGCCAGGCCGATGGGCGACAGCGGGTTGTGCGGCACGATCTGGATCTGATGGGCCTCGGCAATGGCGGCGACCTTGCGCGCGCCGGTGATGCCTCCGCACAGGCAGACATCCACCCGTGCGTACTCGACGCCGCCGCGCGCCATCAGCGCCTGGAACTCGTAAATCGTGGAGAACCGCTCGCCGGTGGCGATGGGAATGTTGATTTTCTGGGCCACGCGGGCCATCGCATCCAGGTTTTCCGGACGGATCGGATCCTCAATGAACATCGGATGCGTGTCTTCGATGCCGCGGGCAAACACGATGGCCTCGGCGGGCGTCAAGCGGCGATGAATCTCCACCAGCAGGTCAACCCGGTCGCCGACCACCTCGCGCATGCGCTGGGTGTTGTCGATGGCGTCGCGCATTTTCTTGATGTGCGTCTTGAAGTACACGCTGTCATGGCCCTCATCGAGGAACGGGTTGAGGTGCCCGAACGCGTTGAAGCCCGCTTCCATCTTGGCCTGGCATTCCACCAGCATCTTCTCGATGGTGTTTTCGTAGATGTGACCGTAGATGCGCGCCTTCTTGCGCGCGGCGCCGCCAAGGAGTTCATAAATAGGAACGCCCAGCGCCTTGCCCTTGATGTCCCACAGCGCGATGTCGATCGCCGAGATGGCTGCGTTTTCCGCCATGCCCTGGAAATAGCTGAAGCGGTGCATCACGTTCCAGTGATGCTCAATGGCAAAGGCGTCCTTGCCTTCCAGGTATTCAGCGAAGCGCCGGATGCAGACGCCCGCAGCCTCGATGTGGCCCCAGGTGCCCGCCTCGCCAAAACCAACGATGCCCTCGTCCGTGGTGACGCGAACAAACATGAACTGCCCTATGTGCAGGGGTTCGACTTTTTTGATTTTCATATTCTGAAGAGAAAGAGTGTGTGTTGTTGAAAAATCAGTCCAACTTGATACGGGCTTTTTGAACCAGCTCTCCCCAGCGGCGCGCTTCTGCCTCAATGTGACGGGCGGCCTCGGCGGGCGACATGGAAACCGGCTCTGCGCCGGCGGCAACGAGCTTTTCCTTGACCTCGGGCCGCATCAAAACCTTCTGAATCTCCGCATGGAGGTAGTTCACGACGTCCGCAGGCGTGCCCTTGGGTGCCGCAAGCCCGAACCAGTTCGCAATATTGAAACCGGGAAAGCCGCTTTCAGCCGCGGTGGGAACGTTCGGCAGCGACGACAGCCGCTTCGAGTGGGCAACCGCCAGCGGGCGCATGCGCCCCGAACTCAACTGGCCGATGACCGTCGGCGCGGCGGTGATCAGCACCTGCACCTGGCCGCCCAGCAGGTCGGACAAGGCCGGCCCGGAGCCTTTGTAGGCGATATGGGTCATATCGATGCCGGCGACAGACTTGAGCAGTTCCCCTGCGATATGTGGACCACTGGCGGAGCCGCCCGACGCAAAGTTGAGCTTGCCGGGTTGCGCTTTCGCCAACTCCACCAACTCCCGCAGGTTTTTAACGGGCACATCGGCGTTGACCACCAGCACATAAGGCGCCTCGGCGAAGACAGTGATGGGCGCGATGTCCTTGATCGGGTCGAAGGACAACTTTGGAAACAGCGCCGGCACGATCGTTTGCGTCATCTCGTTGGCCAGCAGGGTGTAGCCATCGGCCGGAGCCTTGGCCACATAGCCAGTGGCGATCGTCGTGCTGCCGCCGCCCTTGTTTTCGATCAGGAAGGTCTTGCCGGTGGACGTCGCCAGGGCCTGTGCCATCAGGCGCGCAACGATGTCGGTGGTGCCGCCCGGGGCATAAGGGACGATGACGCTCACGGGCTTGGCCGGATAGCCCGCCTGCGCGTGCGCGAAAAGCGGCAGGGTGGACAGGCCGGCCAGGACGGCGCGGCGCGAGAGGGTGGGCAGCAATGGATGATTCATGTGGTCTCCTCGTTGTAGAAGCTGACGATCGGTGAACTGAGACTCCAATGTAGTCATTGCCTGCGACAACTAATCGCGCAGAAGTTACACCATTGTTAAAATAAACTGAATAATGATTGAGATCACGAATGCGTCCGCCGAGATGGCGTTTTTTCAGGTTCTGATGCGCTGCGGCAGCCTGTCCGCGGCAGCCCGCGAGCTGGGGCTGTCAACGCCGGCGGTGAGCCGGCGGCTGGCGATGCTTGAGGCGCGCCTGGGTGTCCAGATGCTCAACCGCACAACCCGGCGGATCAGCCTCACGCCCGAGGGCGAGGAATACCTGGTCCAGGCGCGCCGCATCCTGGCAGACATTGAGGACATGGAGCATGAACTAAGCCGGTCCCTGTCAGAGCCGCGCGGACAGGTGCGCGTCAATGCGACGCTGGGCTTCGGCCGCAGCCACGTAGCCCCGGTGATCTCGAAATTTTGCAAGGCCTACCCGGGCGTCCAGGTACAACTGCACCTGTCCGTGGCGCCGCCGCCGCTTTCAGAGGATGCCTACGATGTGTGCATCCGTTTCGGTGAGCCGCCTGACGCGCGGGTCATCGCGCGCAAGGTCGCTCAAAATCAGCGACTGCTCTGCGCGTCGCCCGCCTACCTCGCCGAACGCGGCACCCCGCGCGCACCGGCAGACCTGGCGCGGCACAACTGCATCAGCATTCACCACGGAGACGAGGCCTACGGACTGTGGCGGCTGACCTCCGGGCGACGCACTGAAGCGATCAAGGTCACGGGCTCCATGGTCACCAACGATGGGGACATCGCCGTGGCCTGGGCGCTGGATGGCCACGGCATCCTGATGCGGGCGCAATGGGATATCGACAAGTACCTGCAAAGTGGCCGGCTATGCCGGGTGCTGGCGAACTACGCCACGCCCCCCGCCGATATTTATGCGGTGTATCCCCAACGGCACCAAAAGGCACGCCGCGTGACGGCTTTTGTTGACTACCTTTCCAGATCCTTTGATTCGACGGCCAAAAGCATGGCAGCGCAGTTGACGGCCAGCTTGTAGCAGACCATGGGCCGTGGGCACGTCAAACCGCCCCCCGGACTTCTTCATGGATGATGCCCTTGTGTCGGCGCTGGCTGGTGAAGTCTTTGGCCCTGGCGGCCTTGCTGCGAATCAGACGCTCCTGCGCAGTGCGCGAGGATGGCAGCTCACGGTATGGCGTTCGATGCCGGGACAGGCGACATGAATCGAGCAGGTGGCGCGTCTTTGCTTGGCCTTCCCTTCTGTCGCCGATGGCGCACTTGATGGAGTGCCAGCGCCCAGTCGCGGCGGCGGCTGAAGCCTCTATTCGGCATCCATGGCCGCCCCAGCGTACAGATCCATCATCGTTTTGCGAAGCCAGCAGTTTCCGGGGTCCGAGTTGAATCGCTCGTGCCAATGCTGTTTGACTTTGTATTGCGGCATCGGCACCGGGGTTTCGAGCACTTGAATACGCTCCTGCAGCGCCAAGGCGCTGCCGAGAAATTTTGGCACGACGACAAGGAGCTCGGTCTGCGCCACGATCCGGGCGACGCCCAGGAAGCTGGGCACTCGCAACACGGCGCGACGCTCGATGCGATGCTTTGCCAGCACCTTGTCAACAATCGAGTGACCCGTCCCCGAGGTGGTCACCACGATGTGCCCTTCGCTCGAGAATGCGCGCCGACTGACCGATCCTTGAATCCGCGGGTGCGCTAGCGAGGCCAGGCAGACAAAGCTCTGCGCGAACAGTGCCTGCTGATAAAAGCCAGCATCGAGGTCAGGCGTAAACCCGACAGCCAGATCTACGTTGCCGGACTCAAGACTCCGCCGCGTGGCAAACGAGATATTTTCCGCTTCGACGACCAGCCCTGGCGCCGTCCGTTGCAGGTGGTTGATCAACTTCGGCAGCAGTACGACCTCGCTGATGTCTGTCATGGCGATACGAAATACGCGCGTCGCCTCAACGGGGGAAAACGCGTCATGCTGTGTTCCGCGCGCTTTCTCGATGCGCAGCAGCGCTTCCTGAATTTCGGGGTATATGTTTTGCGCTCTCGGGGTCGGCTCCATGCCTTGAGATGTTCGGCTGAACAGGCGATCGTCAAAGTGGTGGCGCAGCTTGTTCAGGGCAATGCTGGCGCTGGCTTGCGCAATCCCGAGCCGCTCCGCAGCGCGGGAGACGCTCCGCGTTTTGTAAATCTCGACGAATACGCCGAGCCAATCAATATCAAGTTTGGCCATGAAGCAATATATAAAAACGATATTTAAAGTATTACATATTGCCCATGGAACAAATAGTGGGGAGCGGTGATAGTCGAGATCTGCTGAAGAGTCAGGAGACATGACAACCTCCGTGTCTGAGCGCGGAGAACTCATCGCCCCTCCTTCAATGGCCTCACGCGCCGTTGAGATCGCGGTAGCCGCCCACGCCGAGCCCCACCGTTAATGTTCTCTTTTCAAGAATCAACGATGACCAACGAGAGTGGAAAAACATGCAATTTCATCTGAACGGCTTCAAGCCTGGTGATCCCCACGTTCAAGACGCATCTGTCCACGTCGCCCAACGAACAGACGCACTGCCTGAGGAGGTTGA
Organism: Polaromonas sp.; assembly: GCF_018780625.1. GTDB lineage: Bacteria > Pseudomonadota > Gammaproteobacteria > Burkholderiales > Burkholderiaceae_C > Polaromonas. Next base: position 45,536 of record NZ_JADMJK010000011.1, read on the forward strand.
CGTCCTGATCGTGGGCTGCGGGCCTGCTGGCTTGACGCTGGCGGCGCAGCTGGCCGTGTTTCCCGGAATCCGCACCTGCATCGTGGAGCACAAGGACGGTCCTCTGCAGTTGGGGCAAGCGGACGGCATCGCCTGCCGGACCATGGAGATGTTCGAGGCATTCGACTTCAGCGAGCGGGTTCTCAAGGAAGCTTGCTGGATCAACGAGGTGACTTTCTGGAAGCCGCACGAGAAGCAGCACGGGCGCATTGTTCGCCACGGGCGCGTCCAGGACACGGAAGACGGACTGTCGGAGTTTCCTCACGTGGTGCTGAACCAGGCGCGGGTGCATGACTTTTACCTGGACTTCATGCGCAACTCGGCAAGTCGGCTGGAGCCGTTCTATTCCCGTCGCTTCCTTGATCTGGAGATAGACCGGAGCGCTGACGACTATCCGGTCACCGTGCGTCTGGAGCGAACGGACGCGGTCCATACCGGCACAGTAGAAACGCTGAAGGCGCGCTACGTGGTCGGCTGCGACGGCGCGCGCAGCGGCGTGCGCAAGTCCATCGGGCGTCAGCTGGTGGGCGACTCCGCCAACCACGCCTGGGGCGTGATGGACATGCTTGCCGTGACCGACTTCCCCGACATTCGCTACAAGGTGGCCGTCCAGTCGGAAAATGGCAACCTGCTGGTGATTCCGCGCGAGGGTGGCTATTTGGTTCGCGTTTACGTCGAGATGGACAAGTTGGGTGAAGAGGAACGGGTTGCCAATCGCGGTATCACGCTCGACAAGCTCATCGAAGCAGCGCAGCGCATTCTTCATCCCTACAAACTGGAGGTCAAGGAGATCCCCTGGTGGTCGGTGTACGAAATCGGCCAGCGCATTTGCGACAAGTATGACGATGTCCCAGAGGACGAAACCGGCGCCCGTTTTCCCCACGTTTTCATCGCAGGCGATGCATGCCACACCCACAGCCCCAAGGCGGGTCAAGGCATGAATTTCTCCATGCAGGACACCTTCAACCTGGGATGGAAGCTCGCCGCGGTGCTGTCCGGGCAGTGCGGACCTGAACTCCTGCGTACTTATTCCGAGGAGCGCCAGGTGGTCGCCCAGGAACTGATCGACTTCGATCGTGAGTGGGCCAAGATGTTCAGCGATCGCCCGCAGCACGATGCAGGCGGCGACGGCAAGGGCGATTCCAAAGGCGTGGACCCGAAGGAGTTCCAGAAGTATTTCGAGCGGCACGGGCGCTTCACGGCCGGCATGGGCACGCACTACCGCCCCTCCTCCATATGTGGAGAAGCCACGCACCAACACTTGGCCACCGGCTTTGTCGTCGGCACACGAT